>JAUXDC010000288.1 GCA_030618605.1 Holophagae bacterium
GAAGTGGGACGGCGAATGGCACATCACCTACGAGGTCTTCAGAGACATGGGCATCGCCTTCGCAGTCGTCATGGTCCTGATTTACGTCCTGATGGTCGGCTGGTTCAAGAGCTTTATCACCCCGATCATCATCATGGTGCCCATCCCCTTGACCCTGGTCGGCATTCTTCCGGCTCACGGTGGATTCAACGTCTTTTTCACAGCGACGTCGATGATCGGCTTCATCGCACTGGCCGGCATCATCGTTCGAAATTCGATCCTGCTGGTCGACTTCATTAATCTGGAACTCAGAGCCGGGGAGAAGCTGGAGGATGCCGTGGTCCAGGCCGGCGCCGTCCGACTGGTCCCGATCCTCCTGACCCAGCTGTCAACCATCATCGGCGCGTCCTTCATGCTGTCCGATCCCATCTTCCAGGGCCTCGCGCTGGCAATGATTTCGGGCATCATCGTAAGCACTGCCCTGACTCTCGGTGTCATTCCGGTCCTCTACTACATGTTCCTCAAGGTGGTGGGAACCGACAGCATCATGGAGGCGGGATGAAACCAACCAGGCGCACCCCAAACCAAAGAGGTTCTGGGCTTGCCGGGAGCTGTTAGCATTTAGCTCTTAGCGATTAGCTCAAAGAGCATGATCTGACAATCGTGACCTGTCTTGCCAACAGCTAAAAGCTAATTGCTAAAGGCTCTCTTACCATCTTGGGTAGAATCTCGGGGTAAGAGACTCAGATTAACGACCTAACCACAAGGAGACTCCTATGACCATCAACGAAGCCCTCCGAGCCCTGGCCGGAATCGTCATCCTGATCACCCTGGCGCTGGGCGCATGGGTACATCCCTATTGGTATTTCTTTACAGCCTTCGTCGGGTTAAACCTGTTGCAATCCGCCTTCACCCGGTGGTGTCCAGCCATGGTGATCTTCCGGAAACTGGGCCTGAAAGAAGGCTAGGTGCTCGATGAAACTCCTGATGATTGTCATCGACAGTGAATGTCGCGAAGAACTGGAAGTCCTGTTTAAACGAGTAGGAGTTTCGGGATATACCGAGATTCCCGAGGTCCACGGAGTCGGCGAAACCGGAATCCGAATGGGGTCCGGCGCCTTCCCGGCGACGTCTTCCCTGTTTTTCACGATAGTCGAAGCCGAAAAAGTACAGGAACTCAAGGAGACATTGAACAGTTTCTGCGGCGCCTATGAGCGCCACTTCAAGATGGTTCAGTGGGGTGTCGAGGAGATCGTGTAACCTCGGGCGTCGAGTCGGACCATTGTTGTGTTGAGGTATTGATGACCAAAAGTAAACGGAGATCATTCATGGAGTCTTTCCTGACCTTTGCGCTGATTCTCGCAGCCTACTTTGGGCTGCAGTTCTACATTCTTCCCAAGCTTGGAGTGCCCACGTGAGGCGTACCCAACCCTTCGGCCGGTGGCCGAAGCAGTTGTGCCCTCCCCCAGGCCGAGAACGAAAAACCTGAAGAGATCAAGCCTGAGTGAAAAATCTGATGTAACCGCATACGACGCTGCCTATTTGGCACTGGCAGAAACACTGGATGCGCCGCTTATCACTTGCGACCGGCGCCAGGCTCTGGCCCCAGGTCACCGCGCCAAGGTAGAACTCGTCTGACGCTGTATCCGCTAGAATGGCCCGAGATCTTCTTGAGGAGGGATGATGGACGGATTACTGAGCGCACAGAGTATTGAATACAGGGACAAGGCCAGAGAGGTCACTGAGAAATATGTACGGCCGGTCTCTGCCGAGTTGGATCGAACCGGAGAATATGGATGGTCGATCCTTGAAGCCCTCAAAGAATATGGCCTGACGGGCCTGTGGATCCCCAAAGAGTATGGCGGCAAGGGGGCCGGGGTGATGGACCTCTGCCTGGTAGTAGAACAGCTCTCGAGGGCCTGCGGCGGTATCGGCGTCGCCTATGCGGTCAACGCCTTGGGATCGTTTCCGATCATCCTTGGGGGCACCGAGGATCAAAAGAAAAAGTACCTTCCTGCAATCGCCTCCGGCGACCAGTTGATTGCCTTCGGCCTGTCCGAGAAAGCCTCGGGTTCGGACGCGGGCAGTCTTCGAACCACCGCCATCAAGGACGGCGACCACTACGTCATCAATGGCGAGAAAAAGTGGAACACCAACGGCGAAGTTGCGTCGGTGTTCGTGGTCTACGCTCTGACCGATCCGGAGAGAGGCATGCGCGGCATCTCCGCCTTCATCGTCGACAAGGACACTCCAGGCTTTACCGTCGGCAAGCGTGAAGATACCATGGGTATCCGGACCGTTCCGGTCAACGAACTCTACTTCGAGAACTGCCGGGTTCCCGCCGAAAACCTCCTTGGCCACGCTGAAGGAGGCGGTTTCAAAAACGCCATGATGACCTTGGATCGGGCGAGACCCGGCGTGGCTGCCCAGGGACTAGGTGTGGCTCAAGGCGCCTTCGAATGGGCCTGGCGCTACGCTAGTGAACGGCGTCAGTTTGGACAGACCGTCTCGTCCTTCCAGGCCAACCAGTTCCTGTTCGCCGACCTGGCAACCCAGATCGAAGCAGCGCGACAACTGGTCTATGCCTCCGCGCGCCTGATCGACTCGGGTGCAAAGAATATTTCCAAGCTGGCCGCAATGGGAAAAGTCTTCGCAACCGACACGGCGATGAGGGTCGCCACAGATGCGGTCCAAATGTTTGGCGGCTACGGGTTCTGCCGGGATTATCCGATCGAGAAGTACATGAGGGACGCCAAAATCACCCAAATCTATGAAGGCACCAACCAGGTGCAAAGAGTCGTCATCGGCCGCGCCCTGACGCGGGAGATGAAGAGCATCTCGGACATTCTCGATGTATCGATCGAACATTTCCCGGGATTTGGGGGCTGATTGGGTTGGCGTGGAGGCACTCTCAATATCAACGGGTACCGCTCAAGCCAATTCCCTCAACCCTCAAATTCGTGATGCGCTTCGCACATCTGGAATTGACAAAAAATGAAACAGGGGCCGCGATGCGGCCCCTGTTTGTCAATATCTGGAATAGCACACCGAAGTCGGAGAATCAGGAAAGAACCCAATTTGTGGGTCAGGTGCTGTTTAATGCCCGCTTGTCGCAGCCGGCTGCTCCTTCGCCTACCATCACCACGACGGGTGCAACAATCGCCAGAATCATCATCAGTGCTACCGCTCGCATGATGTCCTCCTCTTCGGTGATTTGGCTTTGGGTGCCACTTTGGATGCACTTGTCACAAAGGTCACAAAGTTCGATCTTGCCGAGGCTGATTCGGCAGCAAGTCGGCAGCTTTACTATGCGCGAAGCGCATCATGCGAAACGTTCGTATTTCGCTTACTCGAGGATTTCAAGCTCCACTTTGCGTTTTTCGAATGTCTCGGTGCCGGCAGTCGTGATTTTGAATTCCAACGAGCATTGACCCGAAGGCAGGGCCGCAAGATTGATTGCATTGCCATAGAAATAGACCCCATCGGAGACCTTGGCCAACGGCAACGTCATCGACAGCGGTTTACCGAGCCTCTTGCCGTCCTTTCGGAGCGTCAGCTTCAACTTCGCTGTCGGCTCAACGCCCTCTTCGAGGACTGGACGAATGACATAACCGAAATAGGAGAGCTGGCTCTCCTTGGGCGCCGTCTTGACCGCCAGGGGCATCAGATGCCAGCCACCGAAAGTGAAGGCTTCACCCAGCATGGCGTCGGCTTTCTGTTCAGCCTCCAATCCTGTCCACACGGTGGAGAACCACGTCTCTTCGGTTGCTGCAGGGATTTCAACTGTCGCCTTCTGGGTCAGCTGCGCCTGCCCGCCGATCAACCCGGCGATTTCGTAATTGTAGGTTCCCTGAGCCAGAGGGAAGGTCAGATGATAAGCGCGCTCGGTACCTGCTTCAAACGGCTGGGCCTCGATCTGAAAGGTGCTGAGCACCTCATCGCCGGCCTGATTCAAGACCTGACCGACGAACCGTTCGATGATAGGCGTATCCTTCGGAAAGCCAAGATGGATCCAAAGGGGTTGATGATCGGCGTCAGCAACCCCAAGATCCTCCATGGCATGAAGCTGGTCTTGAAGAGGGGCTCCAACAGCCGAGGCCAGAGTCGCAAGCTGGGCCTTGGTGGCTGCCGTTCCGCCTGGAACCGAAACGGGTTTGGGCACTGTCTTGAGATCCGGGTGAAGCAGGTAGATCTCAGGCGCTCGACCCATTGCCCTGAAACTCATGGTTGCGTCGCGGCCTGAGCGGTCCATGATGAACTCATTCGTCAGGGGCCGGTCTTCGTAAAATGCAAACAGTATGTGGCTGCCTTTTGCCTTGAACTTTTTATCCATTCGGGCCGGGTCGTAGGACCAGAGTTTTGCCTGCGCCCGCACCTCATCAGTTCCCCGGTCCGATTGGCCTGCACCGGTCGCCAACCCGGTACCGGAAACCGTCTGGGTCGGGGCCCGGTTCTGCGCGTTGTGCGGTGGTCCCATCAGGAGAAACACTCTGCCCATGTCAGAGAGTGCCCCACGCTTGCCTTCGTAACCGAAGTTCTCGTCGCAGTATTTGACCATGCCCTCGAACCGGGCCTGGAATTCGTTGAACGCGGCGCCCGGTTTGGGATTTCTGCGAGCCCAAAAAAGGGCGATGAATTCCCGGGCCTCTGAGTCGCCCCCAATAGCGTCCCAGTCCTTGTGTTCGTCTTCAGTCAACAAGAACCCCTGCGGCTGATCGGGCCAATCTGCATATTCTGGTGAAAGCTGAGCAAACGCCATGCCTCCCAGGCTGATGGCGAATATCAGGATGAGAGCGGTTTTTCGTGCCATGGTAGATCCCCCTTTTTGCAAGGAGCCATGGTACCCGAATTTTTGGGGTCTTGACCGCAAAAATAAAAAAACGCCCCACCGAAG
>JAUXDC010000344.1 GCA_030618605.1 Holophagae bacterium
GCGCGGTGTGCACACCATCTCCGTTCAAGCAACTGATGAGTACGGCCGCATCCACACCGAGCACAAACTCTTCGAGATCTATTCGCTGGCTCCAGAGGAGGCCGCGGACAAGGGTGGCCCCATTTCTTAAAATGTGTTCAGTGGTTCTCATGCCTCAAGCGTAAGAAGAGTGAGCAACCGGGCGCCGTTTTCGGCACCGTTCCCAAGGGTGCCACAAGGGTGCCACGTTGCTCATTCAACGCATTCACCCAGTCTGCATTCAAGGGTGCCGGATTCGTCGTTGGCCTCGCCAGGGCGGTCTTCGTCGAGGGCGAAGGCCGGGAGCGCGGAGAGTAAGTCGGCGTCATCGCCTGTTGTAGCGGTGGGCGTCTCGTCCGCCGTGGCGATAGCAGAGTCGACATCGTCTCGGAAGCCGCCCTATCAAGTGTCCCTTTCTGTTTCGAATCACAATACATCCGAAATTCTCGTAACCGGTGAATAGAATCCAGCATCAACCATCGATTCAAGAACCAAATCGGCGTTTGCGGCAGGCACTGTAGAGTCCCTGACACAGGCGATCAGAATTCCGATGGTCCCAGTCAGGGACAGCGCCAGGTCACGGGTCGCTTGCCTCGCCGCGCGATCATCGGTCACCACCGTGGCATCTCGGTGCAAAGCCGCAGCAATTGTTGATGCCTCGCCTTGCCCCAGGTTGTTGGAGAGTTTCCCAAAAGTGGTCCTTTCCTCGTTCGTCAGAGCCAGCAATCGAAAAATACCGTTGTCCACCAGAGCCAGAATCGGTTCAAGGTCGTGACGTCCCGATGTCACACCGCGGCTGATTTCATCAACGACCTGAGTCGTCAGGGCAAGGTGATGAGCATAGCGGGCTTGCAAGATATCGAGCCGCCCAACGAGGGAAAAATTCGAGATCGTAACGCTGTCAAAAATCCACAAACGATCCGGAACTCCCTCGCCTTCAGGCATTTTCAAAGTCGCCAGAACTGAAACAGGTATTCTGGTGAATACCGTGATCCAACAACCATTGCCGGACATCCAGAGCGGTCATGCCGACCTTCTCAGCCAGTTTGCCGAGACTGATATAGCCGCCTCGATAGGCTTCCAGGGCCTGTCGCTGAACATCCGTCAAGGTTCGGAAATCAGGTTGGTAACATGCGTCGATCGCCTGACGGACCAGCTCTGCGACCGTCTGTTGCCGGCGCTTGGCGAGCATTTTGAGTCCCTGGGCAACTGCCGGTTCAACCTTGATATGGAGTGTCGTAACTTGGCTCATGGCAAACCTCCGAACTAGGTATTAAGTACCTAATTAGGTATATCATTGGTTCTTGCCGAATGCAACACAATCGGCCACGCAACATATCGGCACGTCCTGTTTTGGAATTGAAAAGGCTTGATGCATGTACACGGGACCATTTCAAGTACTCAAAAAAACCGAACAGGAAGATACCGGTGAGTCCCCCGCCCCCTTCAAGGTCAAGCTGCACCTTGATCCACACAAAGCCGGGAAGGCCGGACCTGGCACTGATATTGCGCCTTCAAGACGAAGTGGATCCTTGGGTCGTCGAAATCATCGAGCGACCCCCCTCTCTGCCAACATAACTGAGACACGGGGACACCGTTGAATTACTGTAGAAGGCGGAGGAAGAAGGACCTATGAACAACCAAGGAGTTTCCCGCCCGAATCCGGCCCCTGGAGTGACGGAGGAGACCGGGGGCGAGCGAAGCGAGACGCCGGTCTCCGGAGGAGCGGAAGGGGCCGGATTCGGGCCGCGGCCCATTGAACCCCCCATCGTCATCGCAGATCCGGAAGTTCCCGAAAAGGCCCGGCGCCGGAGATTCTCAGCGAAATACAAACTCCGAATCCTCGACGAGGCAGATCGATGCACCGAACATGGCCATCTTGGAGAATTGTTGCGCCGAGAAGGGTTGTACTCATCGCATTTGACCTGCTGGCGGAAACAGCGGCAAGAGGGCTCAATCCAAGGTTTGACGCCACGCAAACGAGGACGGAAGGCCCAGCCGAAGAACCCTTTGACCAAGCGAGTCTCCGAACTTGAGCGAGAGAACGAGATTCTTCGGAAGCGCATCGAAAACGCAGAATTGATCATTGATGTCCAAAAAAAAGTCTCCCAGATTCTGGGGGTCACCCTGGAGACGCCGGAGAACAGCGAGAACGACTCGTGAAGGTGATCGAAGGGTTGGGGCAGACCGTAGGTATCAAAGCGGCCTGCGAGGCGCTGACTATGCCTCGTGCGTCGTTTTACCGGAACCGACCCGGGCTGTCCAAAAGGATAAGTCGGAAGGAGAATGGAGACCCACCACCAAAGGAGAATCCTCGAGCACTGAGACCTTCAGAACGCCAAGCCGTCCTTGATCTTCTTCATTCTGAACGCTTCGTTGATGCTGCCCCTGAAACGGTGTACGCCACCCTTCTGGACGAGGGATCCTACCTCTGCTCGCCCAGAACGATGTACCGAATTCTCGCCGACAACAAGGAAGTCCGTGAACGCCGTAATCAATTGATCCGACCGAATTATTCAAAGCCCGAGTTAATCGCCACCGGTCCAAACGAGGTCTGGTCTTGGGATATCACGAAACTTCTCGGCCCCGCCAAATGGACCTACTATTACCTGTACGTCATCCTCGATATCTACAGCCGGTATGTGGTCGGATGGATGATTGCCCACGCTGAACGAGCCGCCCTGGCAAAGCGCCTCATCGATGAAACTTGTATCAAGCAGGCGATCGAACCCGGCCAGCTGACTGTTCATGCCGATCGCGGCTCGTCCATGACCTCGAAGCCTGTCGCCTTTCTCCTGGCTGATCTCGGTGTCACCAAGACTCATAGCCGCCCGTACACATCTAACGACAACCCGTTCTCAGAAAGCCAATTCAAGACCTTCAAGTATCGCCCTGGTTTCCCCGATCGGTTCGGATCTTATGAGACCGCATGGGATTTCTCGAAGGCTCTTCTCGATTGGTATAACCTCCACCATCGCCATTCTGGCATCGGATACCTGACGCCTTACATGGTGCATCACGGCCTCACCGATCAGGTCCTTGAGCATCGGCGCCTTGTGCTTGATGGTGCTCATCGTGCTCACCCTGAACGTTTCGTCCGAGGAACCCCCGCGCTCGCCCGACCGCCCAAGGCGGTGTACATCAACCCACCTGAATCTCCCGGCTCAAAAGCCGAGGAGCCTGAGGAAACTCACTAAATGTCGCCCGCTCGTGTCTCACAGGTGTTGACAGCTTCCGCCCTTCGGCAGTGGTTTCAGGTCCGGGGGAAAGGCCAAGGTTCGCCTCGAACTCGAGGACAAAGAATGGCGCCGAATTGCCGAAGCAGGATCGAAGGGTGTTTTCACCTGCGATGTCGTGCGTATCGAGGGGCGGCGTAACCGCCTCATCGCCAAATCGGACTTTGTCAGCGCCGACGAAGTCCTGCTCGAAGCAATGTACGCCCGGCTCGACGAACTGCGTTCGAACCAGCCGGTTCTTTGAACTCATAGGCACCACCGGTCCCTGTGCCACCTTTTGCGAGCTTGCCACGAACGATGACCCTTCCGGCGG
>JAUXDC010000007.1 GCA_030618605.1 Holophagae bacterium
AGCGATCCGGTAGCTCGACCGGCGCTGGTTGGGGGGACCCTGGGGACCACCCTGGCCACAATGGCCATCATGGTTGTGACCCGAGATCAGCTCCGGTCGATTTACCTGGGTTCATCAATCGACCTCGACCAGTTCGTCATCCGTGCCCAGTGGGGAAATTTCGCGTTCTTTGCGATCCTGCTGGTCATGGGGTTGGCGACGGTCTATTACATGGTTCGCCGGGTTCTCAACGAACCCGCTGAGGGCGCCGACGCTGCATAACGGAAACGGCAGTCGAACAATAAACAGGGCGGCCTTCGGGCCGCCCTTGATCGTCTTATCAACCCCGTGGGGCCGAAATATTCAGTCCGAGGAGGCGGTGTCGTCGGTACCGTTTTTTTTCTCAGTCTTGACCGAGTCTTTGAAGTTGCGAATGCCTTCACCAAGCCCCTTGCCAAGGCGGGGGAGTTTGTTGACGCCAAAAATCAAGACGACGATCGCGAGAATGATCAAGAGTTCGGGAAGACCCAGGCTACCAAACATCGAAACCTCCAGTGGCTGTCAATTCTAGCAGAAATGTCATTGCCTCGGCGGGAGCATCGAAGTTACGGGCGAGCCCGGCGGCAGCTGAGGCGGTCTTGGGAATCCACCGCTGATAGCGGTGCAGTCCTTTTGCAGAAAGAAATGCGAAGGTTCCGAGCACCTTGAGCGCGCGTTGGAGGGTTGTTGCCTCCAGTCGGTGTTGCCATCCGGGGGCGGCGCCAACTCCCTCGGCCCAGCGCTCGGCTATGACCTGCCGCTGATCGGTATTCAGCAGGCCGGGCATGGCGCGATCCCCGAGCAGGCTGGCCAGATCGTAGGTATCCGGACCTCTTCGAAGATCCTGAACGTCAATGACCCCGACCCGGCCGTCAGCATTGAGCAGGATGTTGTTAAGGTGGAAATCTCGGAAGCAGATCGCCTGTGGGTGGCCGGCAACCAGCGCTGCGAGTCTGTCGAGCCATGATTGGAGTGAGCGTCCTGCCCTCTGTCTCGCCGTCGCAGAAAGGCTCCACATCTCGAACCCGGCCAGTTCCCAACGGAGAAAAGCCTGATCGAGTGAGGGGTTCCATCCAGGAAGGTGTTGCACAGGAAGGGCCGACAGGCGAATCAGGGGATCGACCAAGGCAAGGGCACGTTCTGTCCGCGCTGCAGAGGGCGTCTCCATCAGGGCCTGTTCTCCGTCAACGGGGCCGAGGTCCTCCAGGAGTATCCACAACGCCCGGGGATCACCGACCAGGACCTGAGGAACCGGGAGGTTCCGTTCACCCAGCCATTGCAGGACTTCGAGATCCCGTTTGACCACAGAGCGCCACCGGTCGGGGTACCGGCAGAGGATGGCGGTTTCTCCTTGTGCCAGGACAACCCGCCAGTATCGGCGGCAGGAGGCGTCACCGGTGATGGGCTCCCAACTGGAGATCTGGAAGGCGCCAATGGAGGCAGGGATATGGAGGGTATCAGTCATTCATCCTCGGGATTCATCGATAGGGTACAAGATACAGGATCTTCGGGTGCGGGGAGCCGGAGCGCGGCAAACAATAAATGTGATTCCGTGCCTTGCTACCATCGTGCCTTGGATCTCCATGGCAGGAGATTCGATCGTCGGAGAATACATGAATTTGATTGGCAAGACATCCGTTGAAATCGCCGAGTTGCTCAAGGGTACCGGTGACCGGGATTTTCGAGGACACCAGGTCGCCGGATGGATCCATCAGCGTGATGCGCAGACCTTTGAAGAAATGACCAATATTCCCAAGGTGTTACGGGACCAATTGGCAAAGAAATTTTTCCTGACCGAACCGGAAGTGCTCGAAAAGGCCGTCAGTGGTGATGGTTCGACCAAGTACCTCTTTGAGGTTGAAGGCGGGGCGACCTTCGAGGGTGTGTCGATGCCGGATGGCGGCAAGGCAACATTGTGCCTCTCGTCCCAGACCGGCTGTGCCGTTGGTTGTACCTTCTGCGTCACAGGCGCCCTGGGCGCAGGCCGAAACCTCGGCCCCGAGGAAATGGTGGGCCAGTATCGTCTGATGAGAAGGGATCTTCCCGGCGAAGTCGAAAGAGTCAACCTGGTCTTCATGGGCATGGGGGAACCTTTACTCAATACGACCCATCTCGGCCAGGTCTTGGAGGTCCTTTTCGAGAGGGTCAGTCCGAAACGGATCACAATCTCGACCGCCGGGATCATTCCGGGTATACGGTGGATGGCGGCTCTTTCAAGACGTCCGAAATTGGCGGTGTCGCTCAATGCCCCTGACCAACATCGCCGTCAGGAGATCATGCCCATTACCCGGCGCTACCCTCTCGATCAGTTGATGGCAAGCGTTCGGGCCTTTCCGCTGGAAAAGGGTCGCCGAATCACCTTTGAGTACGTCCTGATTCGGGACTTCAACGACTCAGTTGCAGATGCCGTGGCGGTGGCCCGATTGATCGCAGGTATTCCCTGCAAGATCAACGTCATCCCCTTGAACGAAGACGCTACGCATTTTCCCGAGCTGCGGCAGCCGTCAAAAGAAGTTGTGGATGATTTTGCAGGGACGCTCAGGGATGCAGGTCGGGTCGTGACGGTCCGGTGGTCAAAGGGCGCCGACGTGGCAGCAGCCTGCGGGCAACTGAAAGGCAGGAGCATTCAGGATATAGGCCGCTGAGGCGGTCGAGGCCTCTATCCAACTGCTGACTCCTCGAACCCCGGTTCCGGTACACTGCCCGCCGTAACCATGATTCGTCTCAGGAATCTCACCAAGACCTATGACGGACGCAGGATTCTGCGCGGGATCGACCTTCAAGTGGAGGCCGGTGAGTTCCTGTTTCTGACCGGGGCCTCCGGTGCGGGAAAAAGTACCTTACTGAAGCTCCTCTACGCTGCTGAAAGACCGACAGCGGGTGGAGTGTGGGTGGCAGGCCAGCGTGTTGATCAGTTGTCTCGCCATAAGTTGGCACTGCTTCGACGGAAGGTTGGGGTGGTTTTTCAGGATTTCAAGCTTCTCCGGCACAAGACCGTGTTGGAAAACGTGACCTTTGTTCTCCGTTTCCAAGGGTTGGGTGCCCGGGATGCACACAGGCGGGCGTACCAGGTTCTCAAACGCTTGGGGTTGCACCACCGTCAGTCTGCCCTGCCTGAGGTTCTCTCGGGGGGTGAGCAGCAGCGTGTTGCGATCGCCAGGGCCCTGGCCTATCAGCCGCGCCTGATTCTGGCCGATGAACCGACGGGTAATCTTGACGCCGATCTGGCGGGGGAACTCCTGAGCCTGTTGTGTGACATCAATTATCAGGGGGCCACCATCATGGTGGCGACCCACGATCACTCCCTGTTGGAGGCGATGCCGGCCAGAACCCTTATCCTGAATCAGGGGCTGATTGAATATGACGGAAGTTGGCCCCCGTGATGAGGCACATCTTCGAAGAGGGTTTGGCACTTCTGCGCCGTCGTGGCGTGGTCAGTGTAATTCTGGCGATGTCCCTGACGGTACCCATGGCGCTGGCCGGCTTTACGACGAGCATGGGTTTGTGGTCTCGGCCGCTGGTGGCTCTGGAGAGCCATGCCACAGTTGTCAGGGTTCTTCTCCATCCGAGGATGGATGTGTCGCAACGACAGGCCTGGATTGCCGAACAGGCCCGAACCCACCAGGATTGGCGCCTGTCTGAAATTGACAGGGAGACGCTGGAAGAGCGGCTTCAGGTTTGGTTTCCCTATCTCGAGGACCTTCTCGAGGGTGAGCATGCGATCGAGTTGCCGACGCTGGTCGAGGTCGAGGCCGAGGATCCAGAGGAGGTCACTGCTTTGGCCGAGGGGCCGACTGTCATTGCCGTCGGACCAACCTCATCCATCGACCGAGTCCTCGGACTGATGGCGCGAACGATGACATGGCTCCTTGGCGGTATCAGTGTGATCTTGCTGGTGTCGGCGTTTCTTTTGGCGGCGACATGGATCCATCTGGAGGTTTACCGTAATGCCGATGAGATCACGATCATGCGTCTGGTTGGAGCAACCGAAAGTGCGATCAGGGGCCCATTTGTGGTTGCCGCTCTGATACCAGGCATCTTTGCCGGTGTGGCCGCTTCGGTGGGCGCCTGGTACCTGGTCCGCATGGTCGCGGTTGCGGTTGAAGCGGTGGGACTCAGTCCTCCAGTCTTCCCCCTATGGTTGGTGGCAGCGGAGATTGGTGTGGGTGTGATCCTGCCGATCGTGGCTGCCCTGGTCACGATGGGTCGTCACGCGAGGGCTGGAGAGACGGACTGAAAAAAAGGCGCCCCGAAGGGCGCCTTAAAATCGGAGAAATAAGACTTACTGCTCGCGGAGTTTTTCGAGGTGTTCGCGAAGATCCTTCGCTTCTTCAATCTCACCGATGGCCTCGAGCTCTTTGATCTGCTGTTCGAGGGCAAGGAGTTTGCGTTCGTACGCAGCCTTTGCCTTGTCAGCTTCTACGTTTTTGGCAGCATCGGCTTTCTTTTTCTCGACGTCACTGACCTTCCTTGAATTTCCGGCATTCTTGTACGCCGTGATGGCCTCGTCGTATCTTTTGGTTTTGTCGTAGACGAAACCCATCTGGCTGTATACCTGGGTTCGCATTTTTCCGCTGACGCCGATCTTCAGGGCTTGCTGCAAATCGGTAATGGCAGAGTTGTATTGCCCCAGATTGGTGTTGCACTGGGAGTGGTAGTAGTGCACCAGGGCATTCTGGGGTTGCTTGGATCGAGCCCGATCAAACCAGCCGAGGGCCTTTTGGTAGTCCTTGGCGCCCAGTCTGGCCTCCCCGGCAAGGAGGAAATTATCGAACGTGGGCGAGGCGCCCGCCAGTTTTTCAGCGATTGCGGCACCCTGAGAATAGTAGCTGTCCTTCTGTGAACCACCGGCGCGTCGGCCGGCGGAAATCGCCGATTTGACGGCTGCCTCGCCCTTCTTTGAATCTGACGGTTTCAGTTCGTAGGACTTTTTGAACGCGGCGAAGGCCTTGCTGTGGTTTTCCTGCTTATTGTAGGCGTAGCCCAGGGAGTAGAAGAGATCAGCGTTCTTCGGGGTGGCCTTGGTCTGGGCTTCCAGTACGGGTATGGCCTCTCCGGGGAATCCGGCCTTGATTGCGGCCTGGGCGAAGGCCGGGGCGTAACTCTGCTTGGCCCTGGCGTCCAGACTGCTGTAATTGACCTTCTTGAGGGTTAGATAGGCGTCATTGTACTGTTTAGCCTGGGCCAGAGTTTGGCCCAGGGCAATGGCGTAGGTCGCGTTGCCGGGGTCCAACTCGGAGGCCTTCCGAAGACTGGCCAAGGCTTTAGACGTCTGCTTGTTTGCTTTCAAGGAGAGTCCCAACAAGTAGTGACTGCCGGCGTGGTCGGGGCTCTGCTCGACTACCTTTTGAAACCGTTGGACAGCGCTCGAATATTCTCGGGCCCTGTAGGCCTCGAGGCCTTTGGTGTAATCCTGGTTGTCCTCAGCTCCAGCGGGAAGGACCATCGCGAGGAGCAGGACCCCGACGCAGAGTCTGGCGCCAAGGCGAAATACCAAATGAATCATGAACGCCTCCTTGAGGTTCAGGATGAACCTTCGTCTATTCCGCCGAGCAAGGGGCGAACCTGCTCGTCAAACATCGCTGCAACTTCAGCACCCTTGAGGAGAGATATGGCCTTGGAGTTCTGGGCGACCATTTCTCGGATGGCGCGAAGGTCTCCACCCCGTTCGATTGAGGTGCACGCGCCTGCATATTGCTTTTCAATAGTCTTTTCGCCGCCGGGACCGACGACATCGACGGCCACCGTGCGAACTTTTTCTGCAAGACCCAGAAGAGTGATTGGGCTGAGTCCGGCTTGAAAACCTCCGTCGTCCTGCCCCTCTTCCGGTTCTCTGAGAGCGACAAGCCCCGATGTGATCATTCCAAAGAGGAGCTTCGAGACATCGAAGGCAGACCACCGGAGGATGGTTGCTACTTGCTCAATCGAACGTTGCCCGTCAACATGGGTGACGAGGATCCATTCTTGAGGACTGAGCGTGACCTGATCTTGCCCTTCCCTGGCGGAAAAAAACGGAACCAGGTCAAGCGAGGGAATCCGGCGTGACAGAACTCTCCACTCGTCCAGGCGCCGGGCAGCCTCCATCATCAAGTTGGCGTTGGAACTCTGCACGGTCACGTCGGTTGAGGCTTCTCCGGCTATGAATGAAAACTCTCCGGTAGACCAGATGGCCATCTCGTAAACGGCCTGTTCTCCCCGGAGGTTTCCAATATTGGCGTCGATGATCTGACCATCTCTAAGAAAAATTTTCCCTTGTTCTTCGCCGTTGACCAGATGGAACGCCCCGGTTTTTCGGGACACGCTGACCAACTGGATCACGTCCGGGAGAGAGAGTTCTGAGAGTGAGCCTTGCAGAGCCATAGAGTTTCAGGGTCTCCTGTTCATTACTGCAGGTTGAACCGGACAGTCAGGATGTAGAGAACCTCGACTGGCTTCCCATTAAGTGTCGATGCTTTGAAGGTCCACTTCTTGACGGCTGATTCTGCGGCTTCCGTCAAACCAAGGGGCAAGCCCCTGAGCACGTTGACGTTGGTCACTTTTCCACTTTTGCCGATGGTGCACTCCAACACAACCACACCCTGGATGCGGGCTCGACGCGCCGCTTCAGGATAGAGGGGGTTGGGTCCACTGAGTCGTTCCGGCTCCGTGATGTTGCCGCCGACAACGAACCTGACTGGTCCTTCCGGCTCGGGAGCTGGAGGCGCGTCAGGAACTCCGAGGATCAGACTATCGTCTGCGAAAAAATCCAAATCCTCTTCGGGATCTTCCTCACGAATCGGCTCCGGCTCGTCCGGCGTCGGATCGGGGATCGGGACCTTCTTGACCTTGGGCTTGGGAATCTGCTGCAGCTCCTGCTTCGGAGGTTGCTTGAATTTGACCTGTTTGACCACGTAGATCTTGGTCTTCTTCTGATCGTGCTTACCTGAGTCGTCACCCCAGACCAGGAAATTCCAATTCATGATGAAGAACACCGCATGCAGGACCATTGCGCTGACAAATGCGATTCGAGCGAGCTTCGAATCCTGCGCTTCCTCCATCGCGATCATTTCCATCACTGTCTGGGGAGGTTGGTCTTCCTTTGTTGCTGCGGGTTTGGGAATCTCATTCATCCTTCACCCCCGATCACTGAGCTACGCCCAGCATGGTCCAGATGTTACTGATCTCACGCTGGGTCGGAATTGAAATGGTTTCGATCTTGATTCCGCCATCTTCTATTGGAGTTCTCAAGATGTCGAATACGTAGATCATGTTGCCGTAAGTTGCGTCGGGATCGGTCCGCAGAATCACCGGTTTCTTTGGATTCTCGCGGAGTGTCTCCTCAATATAAGGCAGCAGCTTATCGGCGATCTGTTCCCTGGCCATTGGGTTTCCGTCGAGCTGAAGGTCTCCCCCAGGCTGAACGAAAACATCGATCGAGTCCTCTTGTTTGATTTCAGGTGTCTCGTTGTTGTCTTCGGGAAGAGCGAAATCCAACCCTCGAGTCGCGGAGAACACCGACGTGACCATAAAGTAAATGATCAAGAGGAACGAGATATCGGCCATGGAGCCGGTGAAGATCTCGGATTCGATCTCCCGCTTGTTATTTTTAAACACTCCCATGATCGCCCCCGTCAGCCGTCGACGGTCTTCTGGTCTGAGAGCAGGAAGATGACTTTGACCTTCGACTGCTTCAGAGCATCGAGAACCGCGTCGACCTTTTGGTAGTGCACATCCGCGTCTGCCTTGATAATGAACTCCTTGGCGGGGTCCTGCGCAACCACTGTGGAGGCAAAAGTGATGACCTCCTCATCGGTGCTGACCGGCAAGGACATTTCCTCACCAGTGGAAACCCTAACCACTTCACCCTGGTCAGGGGAAGAGATTGAGATCACTGCGGCTTTCTTCGGGATATTCTTGCGCACCCAGGTTTCGGGAAGGTCGACCTGAGTTCGATCGACCTCGGTGTTGTAGGTCAACACGAAGAAGACGATCAGCAGAAAAAC
Organism: Holophagae bacterium; assembly: GCA_030618605.1. GTDB lineage: Bacteria > Acidobacteriota > Thermoanaerobaculia > Thermoanaerobaculales > Sulfomarinibacteraceae > DAOWGJ01. The sequence continues at coordinate 8,001 of JAUXDC010000007.1, forward strand.
AATATCTGCCATCGACGCCGTGAAGATCTCACCGCCGCTCTTCTTCTCTCTACCGCGGATGACTGCCATCGCGGCCTCCCTTCGTTCGTATCACGCTCACGCCTGGGGCGCGTCGGTGCCCTGACTGTACCGCTGGCTGTCCATCTCGATGAAGGTTTCCATCAACATGTTGGTGGCGGTTTCGATGTCACGCACGAAGCGGGTGATCTTGGTGTTGTACCAGTTGTAGGCCAACTGGGCCGGAATGGCGACGATCAGGCCGGTTGCGGTCGTGATCAACGCCTCCGAGATGCCGGACGCAACGGCGCCGGGATTGGTCAGTCCTTCGGACGCCAGGGTCGCAAAGCTCTTGATCATGCCGGTGACGGTCCCGAGGAAGCCCAACATCGGGGCGACGTTCGCCGTCGTGGCCAACACGCCCATGCGACGCTCAAGCCTGTCCAGCTCGTACATCGCGGCGTTTTCGATGGTCTTTTCGATGTCTTCACGAGTGTGACCGAAGCGCAGGAGGCCGGCCTTCATCACCGATGCCACCGGGCCGCGGCTTTGTTCGCAGACCTTGATTGCTTCTTTGACATTCCGGTTGACCAGAAGAGCCTTGCGGATCTTGGTCAGGAACTCATTGACATTGATCTTCGCTTTCGTAAAGACGATGTATCTCTCAATGATAAACGTCAGTGCCAGGAGCGAGAAAAAGAGAAGGGGCCACATCATGGGTCCACCCTGGCGGAAATAGGTTGCGAGCGTTCCGAACTGCACGATCTTCCTCCTATAGGTTACGAGTTTCCGGGTCTGGGCCGGCCCCAGAAATACCCAAAGTCCAATTGTGACCTATTCCGGCGTGAGTCACAAGAGTGATTCCGTCGGAATGGATCGATTTTTGTTGATCCACCCCTTCTCATAAGAAAGGCAGGGAATCCTAGCACGAGGATTTTCAAGACGTCAAGGTTCCGAGTTCCGAATATCAAGGTCCGAATTTCAAGTATCAAGTATCAAGTATCAAGTGTCGAATATCAAGTTTTTCAAGCCGAGTTCATAGTTCCTGTCGGGGACGGTGATGGATATGAGTCAGAGCAATGGCCATCGCATCCGCCGCATCGTGGGGCGGCGTCTTGCTGAGGCCGAGAAGGCGGCTGACCATGAAGGCGATCTGTGACTTCTCTGCTCGTCCGTGGCCGACGATTGACTTTTTGACCTCGGCAGGGGTGTAGTCGGTGACGCCGATCTTCGCCGATCCCAGAACCGAAAGGATCACTCCTCGAGCCTCTGCCAGGACAAACGTCGACCGTGGATTGCGGCCGGTAAACGGTGTCTCGACGGCCGCCTGGTCTGGATTTTGCTCCTCGACGATCTTGGCCAGCCGTAGGGCGAGATCGGCCAAACGGGTCGGACGGTCATCGCCTTTCGGCCTGATGACTCCGAAGTCGTGCAGCTGATACCGGTTGCCCTCTGCGGTCACCACCGCCCACCCTGTGGCGGCTGACCCCGGGTCAATGCCAATGACCCGGGACGTCAGAGTGACTCCAGAATCGCTTCGTCGATGTCGAAATTTGCCCAGACGTTTTGAACATCATCTTGATCGTCGAAGGCCTCCATCAAACGGATCATCTGCTGGGCTTTCTTGCCTTCAAGCTCGACAGTTGTCGATGGCTCCATATCGAACTGCGCGGCCTCGACCGTGACGCCGCCGGCCTCCAACGTCTCCTTGACCTGATGGAGTTCGTCCGGCGCCGTGAAAATCCGGAAGTACTCTTCGTCCTGGGTATCGAGATCTTCGGCGCCGGCTTCCAGGGCCTGTTCCAGTAACCAATCCTCGTCGATGTCGTCGGCGCGGGCCACCAGAATCAGACCCTTGCGGGTGAAAAGCCACCCTACACTCCCGTTTTCTCCAAGGTTTCCGTTGTATTTGGAGAAGAGGTGGCGAATCTCTGGAACGGTTCGATTTCGGTTATCCGTCAGGCATTCGAGCATCATGGCAACCCCGCCCGGGCCATATCCCTCGAACCGAACCTCCTCATAATGAACTCCGGGAAGTTCACCGGTACCGCGCTGGATCGCCCGGTTCATGTTGTCGGCAGGCATGTTTGCGCTCTTGGCTGCTGCGACCGCTGCCCGCAGGCGCGGATTGCTTTCGACATCACCGCCTCCCGCCCGGGCAGCGACGGTGATCTCGCGAATGATCTTGGTGAAGATCTTGGCCCGCTTGGCATCGGCCCGGCCCTTCTTGTGCTTGATGGTGCTCCATTTGCTGTGGCCCGACATAATGCCTCCGTAGCCCGGCAGGGTCTCTTTTTCTCACTCAATTACTTTCAATGAACTGAGCTGTCCTTGACAATAGCGCGTTGTGGTCCAGTTGTCGAAGTTAGTCGACTCGGGGCAAAAAAGGAATTTCCCGGAGCTGTGCGGTTGACTTCGTGGGCGGCTCGAACATAATAAACGTGGACTCTTCACGGAGTCCACTACTGGAGGATTATGACAGTCCCACACCTGAGGATGGTGATATGAGCGCGAATATTCTTCTGATTGAGTACGAACCGCGATATGTCGAGCGAGTTCAAAAGGCACTGAGTGGCCCGAATTACACTGTGGAGGTTGTCGACGACATCGACGCTGCTGTTGATGCGTGCGCGGCGTTTGAACCCCGCGCAGTGATCATGACCTCCGTGTTGCCGGGGATCAAGATCGAAGATGCCATCACCCAGCTGAGGGCCCGCGCCGGTTTGCGAACGACGCCGATTTTGATTCTGATGTCCGGCTACAAAGGTAAGGACCCCAAGGTGGATGCCGCGCGACATGCGGCTCAGGACATCTTGGAAAGGCCGTTCACGGGAGACGTGCTGTTCAAGCGCCTCGAGGTGATGTTGAACGAAGCAACCGACCCAGCTGCCACCCAGGCGATTCCGCAGGATATGCTTGAGGCGCTTCGGCGGAACGCCGGCGCTGAAGACGAGAGTTTTACCTCAGATGAATTGTTCGGCGACATCCTTTCCGATGTCGAAAGCGTCGATCTTTCAAAGAAAGTTGGGCCCGAGGACGTTCCTGCACCGAAACCTGGTGTCGCCAAGGTCGATGATGTGTTGGCCGGGTTGGTGGAGAAAAAACAAGAGCCCCGTCCCGTCAAACCAGCAGCGAAGTCTCCGGAAACCGACGTTGACGCGATCCTGTCGGAAACATTGGCCGGCATGGACATTCAACCCCTTCGCAAGGCAAAGAAAAGTGAGCCCGCGGCGTCGCCCAAGGCCCCACCGGTTTCGTTGCCCCCTGAGCCCAAGCCCGCCGAGGCATCGCCGGCATCTCCTGAAACCCAGAAGGGCGCAGAGACTTCGAAGTCGTCGAAGGACGATGACAATCAATTTGGTCAGTACGTCCTCAAGGAACACATTGCTACCGGTGGAATGGCCGAGGTGTTCAAGGCGCGGATGATGGGCATGGAGGGCTTCCAAAAGACGGTTGCCATCAAGCGGATTCTGCCGCACCTGACGGACAACGACGAGTTCGTCACCATGTTCATCGACGAAGCCAAGCTGGCCGCCCAGTTGAACCACAACAACATCATCCACATCTACGATCTCGGTAAGATCGATCGGTCCTACTACATTGCGATGGAGTACATCGAGGGACAGGACTTGCGGTCCCTGTTGAAGAAATGTAGAGATCGTGAGGACCATCCTCCGATTCCGATCTCGCTCCACATCGCGACAATGTTGGCCTCTGCGCTGGACTATGCGCATCGAAAGCAGGATTTTGAGGACCGGGACCTCGGACTCGTTCACCGGGACGTGTCGCCACAAAACGTACTGATCTCCAACGACGGTGATATCAAGCTCTGCGATTTTGGGATTGCCAAGGCGGCTTCAAAGGCATCCCATACCCGCGCCGGCGCCCTCAAGGGCAAGCTGCAGTACATGTCGCCGGAGCAGGCTTGGGGCAAGAGCATCGACCACCGGTCGGACATCTTCTCCCTGGGACTGGTGTTGTACGAGATGTTGACTGGCACGAAGGTCTTTGCCGGCGATTCTGAACTCTCTATTCTCGAGCAGGTTCGAAATCCCAAGGTAGCAGCGCCCTCTGACTTCAACCCGGATGTTCCGGAAGATGTCGAGACGGTTGTCCTCAAGGCTCTCGAATCCGACCCTGGGGATCGCTATCAATCGGCCCGTGAGTTTCAAAGCGACCTCGAAGAGGTCATGCGGAAATACGGATGGACGGTTGACCCGGCGGCTTTGGCTCGGTTCATGAGGGAATTATCCAAGGACAAGAAATTCACACAGATTCCTGGGCGGAAGGTTTCGACGAAGAAAGTTGCCAAGGAGAAAAGATCGCCCGTAGCGATTCCGCCTGTTGAGCCGCTTCCGGCGGTCCCTCCGGCTGAATCGATGCCACGTCCCGAGGACGGTGCCGAGCCGGTTGCCGTGGAGGAGGCAGCTGCCGTTTCCGGCGCCTCGGGCGGCGGCGATTCGTTCCCCATGAAATGGCTCTTGATCGGCGCCGCAGCATTGGTGATCGTTGTTGGTGGCCTCTGGATGGTGATGAGTGGCGGAGGCTCGGAGAGTCCACCCAGCAAGGCCGATTCGCCGGCAGTTGCCGCGGTCGAAACCCCAACGGTGGCGCCCGGGCTGATGACTGAAGAGGAGATGGTGGCGGCCGCCGCACAGGCAGCGGCGGAGATGGTCGAGGAGAAGAGCCAAGAGATGCGGGAACGCCTCGAAGAAGAGTTCCCGACGCCGACACCCATTCCCCCGACTCCGACGCCTGCGCCTACACCGACGCCTGAGCCTACGCCCGAGCCGACCCCCACCCCAGCGCCGGCAGCACCCGCGGCAACGCCGACTCCGATTCCACCAACCCCTACTCCGACTCCGATCCCCCCGACGCCAACACCAACGGTTCAGGAGGGAGACATTGTCAAGCCGGGTGGGACAGGAGTGGTTTTGCCCACGATCATCAACAGGGCAACCCCCAAGTATCCGAAAATGGCACTCAAGATGCGGTCGGAAGGAACCGTGACCCTGGAGATCCTGATTGGAACCACCGGAACCATTGAGCAGGTCAAGATGCTGAATTGCAGTCGTCCGGGTGTCGGTTTCGAGAAGGCTGCCGAAGATGCGGTACGGAAGTGGACCTACAAACCCGCAACCAAGAATAATGTAAAAGTTCGAATGTGGATTCCAGTTCGAATTCCGTTCAGCGTTCGTTGATTTTTATTGAATGAGGAGGAAGAACGATGACCCTTTCAGACGGCCAGAAGAAGCTCTACGAAGATGTGTTGCAACAAGAGAAAAAGCAGATCGAAGATTTTGAAGCCCAGATTCAAGAAGAATTGGCTGCGGTGAAAGCGAAGATTTCGGATCTCCAGGGAGCACAGAAAGCGGCGCATCAGATGTATCATGCTGCATGCGAGCGCCTGGGGATTCCCAACGAATTTGAGGATGAAGGTTCCCAGGATTAAGGGGACGATCCGCCGATTCAAACCCCGGCTCTGCCGGGGTTTGATTGTGTCGCCACCGGTGGACTGGCGACGGAGCGATGGGACGGAGTAAAGGATGAAAAAAGGACAGGGGGTCCCTCGGGGCCTGTGGGTCAAATGCGAACGATGCGGGGCGATTCTTTACCACAAAGAGGCGACCGCGAATTTGCACGTCTGTCCGAAGTGTGACTATCACTTCAAAATGTCGGCCCACGAGCGCCTGGGTTCCCTCTTTGACGGCGGTCGGTATAAGACTCTGTTCAATCGCATTCGATCGACCGATCCGCTGGAGTTCAAGGATTCGAAGGAATACAAAGAAAGAATCAAGGTCTATCAGAAGAAGGTTGGTCCGCAGGATGCGGTCGTCGTCGGCCAAGGCGAGATTGATCGGGGGCCGACCATTATTGCTGCCATGGAGTATGGCTTTATGGGCGGGTCAATGGGTTCTGCGGTTGGCGAAAAGATAGCGCTCGCAGGCGAGCGGTGTCTCAATCGTCGGTTGCCGCTGGTGATCATTGCGTGTTCCGGTGGCGCCAGAATGCAGGAGGGGATTCTCTCCCTGATGCAGATGGCAAAGATATCAGCAGTCCTGGGACGGATGCGAGAGAAAAGACTGGCCTTCATCTCGGTCTTGACCGATCCGACGACCGGCGGTGTCACGGCCAGTTTCGCCATGCAGGGCGACCTCAACATCGCCGAGCCGGCCTCATTGATCGGGTTTGCGGGCCCTAGGGTGATCGAGCAGACCATCCGGCAGACCCTGCCGGATGGTTTCCAACGTTCCGAGTTCCTCCTGGAACACGGCATGCTTGATCGGATCGTTCATCGCCACGAGTTGAAGTCGACCCTCGCCACATGCCTGGGTTACTTCCGGTAAGCCTAGAAAAAAGGCGACCTGGGCGGATTCGCCCCAGTCTCGATCGACTGACCGAAGCACTTCAGTGCCTGGGGAATCCACAGAACACATTTTCATCAACGCTGCTGGTTGGGACCAACGGCAAGGGGTCGACCGCAGCGATGTTGGAGAGAATTCTGTCTGCCGGCGGAGTCAAAACCGGTTTGACGACCTCGCCCCATCTCGTTCGGGTCCATGAGCGAATTCGGGTTGACGGGGGTGAGATCGGTGACGACCGGCTCGTGGTGATTCTCGACATGCTCGAGGCCTACCCCGACTTGACCTTCTTCGAAACGCTGATGGCAGCGGCCTTCATGCACTTTGCGGAAAGTGGGGTCGAAGTCGCTGTGCTCGAGGCGGGCATGGGTGGTCGCTGGGATGCCTCACGGGCTGCCTGCAGTGCCGTCGTCGGATTGACCAATGTCGGTTCGGACCACAGCCGGTGGCTGGGTGATCGGCCGGAGGCGATTGCGGACGACAAAGGTGCGGCACTGGCCGCTGCCGATATCGGAATCTACGGCCCTCAGGTGGACCGATGGGTCATCGAGCAATTGGGCCTGCCCGGAGCGAGGGAAGCGTCTTCGTTGGTGAAGGTCCGGCCGGGCGCCGGCGGTGGGAGGGTTGAAACGAGGTGGCCCGGCTCTGATTGGACTGAGCTGACACTGCCGTTGCAAGGAGAGCATCAACGGGCCAATCTGCACCTCGCCCTGGCGATGGCCGAGGCCTGCCGGGAGTTGGGCTGGATTGGTCCGATGAACGCGGAGATTGTCGCCGAAGCACTCGGTGGCACGTACTGGCCTGGCCGGTTGTCCCAAACCCGTGTTGGAGGACGAACGCTGCTCCTGGATGGGGCGCACAATCTCGAAGCGTGCGAGAGCCTGGCGGCATTCCTCAAAGAGCAATCCGTCCGGTACAACCTGGTCTTTGCCTGTCTTGACGACAAGCCCGTTGGAGCGATGGCTGATATCCTCCGGCCGGTCGTCGGCGATGTCGCTGTTTGCCCCTTGAAGGACCCAAGGGCTCTGCCGGTCGAAGCTCTCCTCGAGGCCTTTCCGGGCGCCATCGTCTGTTCGGATCCGGTTGGCGCCGTGATGAGCCTGAGTGATCCGGTCCTCGCGGCGGGGAGTCTACGGCTTGTTGGAGCTCTCTTGAGTATGGGAGGTTGATCGTGTGGAGCACATTTGAGATTCGTGACCGGCGGCACCTTGAGGACGACGAAGGTCGGCATCTGGCCCCGTGGGCGACTCCGTCGGTCGAAGCGACCCGTTCCGGGCCGCAGGAAAGCGAGGATGGTCTCCGGCCGGCCTTTCAAAGGGATCGTGACCGGATTGTCCATTCCCGGGCCTTTCGCCGGTTGAAGCACAAGACCCAGGTCTTCGTCCCTCATCTGGCGGATCATCCCAGGACCCGCCTGACTCATACCCTCGAGGTGGCGCAAGCGGGCCGGACCATCGCAAGGGCCCTGGCGCTCAACGAGGATTTGGTCGAGGCGATCGCCCTGGGCCACGATCTCGGCCACACCGCCTTTGGCCACACCGGGGAAACAGTCTTGAAGGAAATTCTCGCGGGCCAAGTGCCCGAGGTGTCGTTATCCCCAGAGGTCGTGGCTGCCGCAGGGACCTTCAAGCACAACTACCAGTCGTTGCGTGTGGTTGATCTCCTGGAGCACCGGTATGAGCACCCCGGGTTGGGCCTGACCGACCAGGTGCGGGAGGGCATTCTCAAGCACACCTCGTGGAGCGGGAATTTTGCCTTTCCCCTGCCAAACCCGGAGGGCCTTGCTCTTGCGGACGCCTGCCATTTTGAAGGGCAGGTAGTAGCGGTTGCAGACGAAATCGCCCAACAGACCCATGATCTCGAGGATGGCATCAGAGCGGGTTCGGTTCGGCTCGATGAGGTGGAAGAATTAGAAATTGCCCGGGTCGTCATCGAGCGTCTGGGCCCGGAGTACAAAAACGAAGACCGCCGATGGCTGCGCCAGAATCTCTTGATTCGGGGCATGATCAGCCTCTTCGTCACAGATGTCATTGAGAACTCGGCGGAGATGTTGCGTTTATTGGCGGCACGACACGGGTTTTCTGATCGTCGATCGTTTGTCGCAGTAAAACCTGAAGTCCCGCGAGCGGCGGTGTGGTTTTCAGACGATGTTCATCGGCTCTTCATCGAACTCAAGGCCTTCATCTACCGGTTCATCATCAACCACCCGCAGGTCAACCGACAGGACTGGAGGGCACGCAAGGTGATGACGGCCCTCTTTCGTGCCTTCTGGCTTAACCCACGGACCCTGCCTTCTTATGTACTGTTGCGTGCCCGGGATGAGCTGGATTTTCCCTATCTCCGGGAGGTGTCGCTGGGTGTGGTTGCGAAGGAGGTCCATGATCGTTACCATGCCTCGCCGGGCTTCGTCCGCCTCGTTGTGGATCACCTCGCGGGCATGAGCGACCGTTTTGCCCTTGAGGAGTTTCGTTCCCTCGAGCAGCCGACGCCCGATCAGAGTTTTCCTGGAGGTTTGCGATGATCCTGATCGCCTCGGACCATGCGGCATTTGATCTCAAACAACACTTGGTGGCTTTCCTCAAGGAGATGCACCACGAGGTGGGGGATCTGGGTGTGGACCAGATTGAGTCTGTCGACTACCCCGATTTTGCCCATCGGTTGGCCGAAGGAGTGCAGCGAGGTGATGGGGTGCAGGGCATCTTGATCTGCGGTACCGGCTTGGGCATGAGCATGGCGGCCAATCGGCACGCCGGCATCCGGGCGGCTCTGTGCCACGACGCCTACACAGCGGCGATGGCACGGAAACACAACGATGCCAACGTCTTGTGCCTCGGAGCCCGGGTCCTGGGTGTTGGTGTGGCCGAGCAGGTCGTCCGGGTGTTCCTGAGTACCCCATTTGAGGGAGGTCGCCACCAGCGGCGTGTCGATAAAATTGAGACATAGGCTAGGAGGCTGGCACGCTAGGATGCTAGGATGCGAGACTGGAGCCTGGGTTTGGGAACCCGCATTGTGATGACGATTGGTACAAAGAAGAATTAGCGGAAGCAGAAGCAAATTCCTCGGTGGCCTTTCCTGCCTTCTGGCCTCCCAGCCCCCCAGCCTCCTGGCTTCCCAGCGTTTCGGACCAGGAAAATAGAATTGCCGCAAAACCACCAATGGGAGACATCATGACCGAATGTAATAGAGTTGATTTTTTTCGAATGCACAACGCCTGTGTTGCGGCCAGTGATCCGGCAGTCGCCGAGGCCCTGGAGGCCGAGCGACATCGGCAAAACGAGGGTCTCGAGCTGATCGCGTCTGAGAACTTCGTCAGCCTGGGCGTCATGGCGGCGATGGGTTCGGTCATGACCAACAAATACGCCGAAGGCTATCCGGGCAAACGGTACTACGGTGGATGCCAACACGTTGATGTGGCCGAAGACCTCGCGCGGGATCGGGCCAAAGAACTCTTCGGCGCCGACCACGCCAATGTTCAGCCGCACTCGGGCGCCCAGGCCAACATGGCGGTCTATCTGGCGGTGATGAAGCACGGCGACACGCTGCTCGGCATGGATCTGAATCACGGTGGGCACCTGACGCACGGTCATCCGCTCAATTTCTCAGGGATCGAGTACAACGTCGTCGCCTACGGTGTCGACAAAGAGAGCGAGACGATCGACTACGACGCGGTGCGCGAGTTGGCCCTCGAACACAGGCCGCGCCTGATCGTATGTGGCGCCTCGGCCTATCCCCGCATCATCGACTTCGAGCGCATGCGGGCAATTGCCGATGAGGCCGGATCGCTTTTGTTGGCCGACATGGCCCATATTGCCGGCCTGGTGGCCACGGGTCTCCATCCTTCACCTGTGCCCCATTGCCACTTCGTCACCACGACGACCCACAAGACCCTGCGGGGTCCCCGGGGAGGCATGATCTTGTGTACCGAGGAGTGGGTTGCGGCGATCGACAAGGCAGTTTTCCCCGGCCTGCAGGGTGGACCGTTGATGCACGTGATCGCCGCCAAGGCGGTGGCCTTCGCCGAGGCCCTCGAACCCGAGTGGAAGGACTACCAGCAAAAAGTGATCGAAAATTCAGCGGCCCTGTGCGCGGCCGTCAAAGCCAAGGGCTGGCGCATTGTCTCCGGGGGGACGGATAATCACCTCTTCCTGATCGATCTGGGCGCCGACTTCATCTCCGGCAAGAAGGCCGAGCGCTGGCTTGGTCTGGCGGATATCACCGTCAACAAGAACACCGTGCCCTTCGACACCCGTAAGCCCTACATCGCTTCGGGCCTGCGCATCGGCACTGCGGCCATTACCTCAAGGGGTATGGGCGTTGCGGAGATGGAGATCATTGCCACCCTGATTGACAGGGTGCTGAGAGCTGACGAGGACAAGGAAGACCAGATCAAACTCGACGCCTTCCACGCCGAGATGGAGGCCGTCAAGGCCCAGGTGTATCAGCTGACGGAGAAGTTTCCGCTGTATTAGCAATTCGTCGGACGAATTGCATGGGCCCTTCGGGCCTGGGATGAAGTCGGCGCCAGGGGAACGCGGAGGGCTGATGACCAAGACAACCGTCGCAATCGGTTCGCTCGTTCTTGTGCTCAAATCCAATTGATCCGCGCGAAGCTCTGTGCCCACGCTGATCCCTTCGGGATCTCATGCCGCCGGCATGGCCACCCTCACGGGCGGTGCGTGATGTCCCTACCTCAGTCCGAGGTCCAACAACTCAATAAAACACTTCCCCCGTGTATTGCGTGTACCATCGTCGGATGCGGAGTAGACCACCTTCGTGCCGTGACGCTTTCTTGCCGACAAGCCGTGAGGAGATCGAGGCTCTCGGCTGGGATTCGCCGGACATTGTTTTGGTATCCGGTGACGCCTACATCGATCACCCATCATTCGCCGCTGCGATCCTCGGGCGGTGGCTCGAGGCGGGCGGGTTCCGCGTAGCCATCCTGGCGCAACCGGATTGGCGTTCGGCCGATCCGTGGCGAGAGCTGGGCCGACCTCGCCTTTTCTATGGAGTGAGCGCAGGCAATATGGACTCGATGATCAACCACTTCACGGCTAACCGGAAACGTCGCAACGCCGATGCCTATTCTCCGGGCGGACAGATCAATCTCAGGCCCGACCGGGCGACCAACGTCTACGTCCAGCGTTCACGTGAAGCCTTCAAGGGCGTGCCGGTGATTGCCGGCGGGGTTGAGGCTTCTCTCAGGAGACTGGCGCACTACGATTACTGGTCGGACAAGGTGCTGCCCAGCATCTTGGTGACCTCCAAGGCTCATTTGGTGGTCTTTGGCATGGGGGAGAGGCCGATCCTCGAGATTGCTCGGCGGCTCGATGGTGGAGAGACGGTCGAAGACCTTCGGAACATGCGAGGCGTCGCTTACCTGCTGGGGAAAAACGAGACCCTGCCGGACCATCGGTGGGAGGACTCGGCCGGTGATCATACGACCCTGGAACTGCCGAGTCTCGAGGCTGTCGAAACCGACACGCGGTCCTTTGCAGTGGCGACGCGGATCATCCATAGAGAAACCAACGCCTTCAACGCCCGACGCCTGGTGCAAGCCCACGGCGACCGTCGAGTGATCGTCAATCCTGCCGATCTGCCGTTGTCAACGCCACAGTTGGATGCCCTCCACGATCTGCCCTATACACGAACTCCCCACCCCCTCTACCGAGAGCCCATCCCGGCCTGGGAGACGATCAAGCACTCGGTGCAGATCATGCGCGGTTGTTTCGGCGGGTGTACCTTTTGTTCGATCACTCTTCACCAGGGTCGGCCGATCCAGAGCCGAAGCCGGGAGTCGGTCGTCGAAGAGATCCGCCATATTGCCAAGAGCCCAGGCTTCGCAGGCCATATCAGCGACCTTGGTGGTCCGACGGCCAACATGTATCGCATGCGCTGTTCGAAGCCGGAGGTCGAGGCGATTTGCCGGCGGCCTTCCTGTGTCCACCCGACGATCTGCAAGATCCTGGATACGTCTCACAAACCGTTGATCGGCCTGATGCGGTCGAGCCGCGGGATCGAGGGCGTCAAGAAGATCAACATCGCCTCAGGCATTCGCATGGATTTGGCCCGTCAGGATGGGCAGTACCTCAATGAACTGGTCGAACATCACGTCGGGGGCCATCTCAAGGTGGCGCCGGAACACTGCAGTGACACCGTGCTCAATTTGATGAAGAAACCTCCCCAGCACACATTTGAAGATTTCTCGAAGAAATTCCGGGAGGTTTCTCGAAGGGTGGGCAAGGAACAGTACCTGGTGCCCTATTTCATCTCCAGCCACCCCGGCAGCGGCGTCAACGAGATGATCGATCTGGCCGTATTCCTCAAGAAAAACGGCTACAAGCCACTCCAGGTCCAGGACTTCATCCCGGCGCCTATGGACGTCGCTACATGTATGTATTACACCGGTCTCGATCCCCACACGATGCAAAAAGTCTTTTCGGCCAAGAGACTGACGGATCGTAAGGTACAGCAGGCGTTGTTGCAGTTCTTCAAGCCAGAAAACTGGGCCGAGGTTCGCAGGATCTTGCTGGAGGCCGGCCGAAAAGACCTGATAGGTTCCGGTTCAGGGTGCCTGATCTCGGCCAAGCCGCCACAAGGCGCCTGGCGTGGGGAAGGGCCGAAAAGACGACGAGGCGAAGGCGCTCCCAGAAAGACAGGTTACCGCCACGCCGCACGGAGAGGGTCGAAGAAGTAGGTGGCTTCCTCTTGAACAGGGGTTCGACGGGGAAACTGCCGGTCCAACAGAAAAACCCTCAACACGTTTCCCCGAAGATGGTAGAGTCATGTCTAACGAAAGATACACAATATCAAGGAGGCGTTGGATGCGAAACTCCTGGGTCCTGATGGTGGCGTCGGTCTTCCTGGCGTGCGCTTCTCACCAGCAATCTTCTGCGCTCGATGAAGCGCAGCACGCCACCAACCTCGTGACGCAACCCGGTGAGGCTATCGTGGCGGCGCCTCAGCCGGCCACCCAAGATCCTCCTCTGGTGCTGACCGGGGAGGCGGCGGAAGAATTCTTGAAGACAGCCGAGGTCATCGCGATCGAGGACACCAATACCAAGGGCATCACCAATCCCAAGAAGGTCACGCTGTTCGACGGTAAGGTGACGGCCAAGGCGGTCTTCAAAACGGTCGAGGAATTCTATCCCAAGCAAAAACTGACCACCGGACGGACGATATTCAAGCTCAGGGACGACTACAGGCATGAGATTGCTGCCTATGAACTGGACAATCTCCTGGGTTTGGGTATCGTGCCGCCGACCGTGGAGCGAAAGATTCGCGGGGCCACGGGCTCCTTGAGCCTATGGGTCAACGGCACAATGACCGAGTGGCACCGGAAAAAGGTCAAGAAACTGACGCCACCGAATGCCCGGGAGTGGAATGACCAGATGTTCACCATTCGGTTATTTATGCAGCTGACATGGGATGCCGACTACAACAACATCTCCAACCTCTTGATTGATGCCGACTGGAAAATCTGGAAGATCGACTCTTCGCGGGCCTTTCAGGGGACGAAGAAACTCCGTCGGGAGGGGTCGTTAACCCGGTTCTCTCGGCCGGTTCTCAAGGCGCTTGAGGATCTGACCCGAGAGGAAGTAGACGTGACGCTGGGACCCTGGCTGGCCGCCGATCAACTGAAGGGGCTCTGGGCCAGGAGGACCCGCATACTTGAACTGGCTCAGGAACGGATTGAAGAGAGGGGTGAGGCGGCGGTTCTTTACGACTAGAGGCCCGGCCGGGCCTCTAGGGATCGACAACCATGATTCCCCGGCCTCTCAGGGAGGTGATCAATGTTTGACGATCTCCAGTTGTCCTCATCGCCAGAAAAAACGTGATCCCGGACGGGTCCTCGACCTGCACAAAGAATTCTCCCGGTCGCAGCCATTCGGTTTTGGGTTGGAGGTAGAGTCGGGGATGGCCGATGACATAGGTGATCTTTCGCTGGGCGAGATAAGTCTCCGGCGCCAATTTTCGATGTCCGACGCCGCCAACCTCAGCGATGGGCAGGTGTGCAATGAAGCGATCATTCAGACCCAGCATATCCAGACTGGGAATTTTTGAGAAGTAGGGAATGGCCCCGGCAGCAGTCGTCGCCAGACTCTCACCGGGCAGGGCCGATCGACCAAAGAACTGCCCGACCAGGATCCAGGCCTTGGTACTGTCCTCCCACATTTCGGATCGCGTCATCACCGAGTGGGGCCGGTCCTCGAACTGCATGCCGTCATTGAGTCCAACAGCGGCTGCCATGACGACTATGGCAAAGGCGGACACCGAGACCATTTTGGGAGTCATTCTTCGAAAGAGAGGCCACACTGCAGTGACGATCACCACCGATGCCGGCGCCATGACGACGTCGAGCATTCGGAATTCCATGAAGCCGCCACCGATGGCCATGATGTAGCCCAAGTAGACCACAATGATGGTGGAGAGGGCGGAATTGAACGTCGGAGCCCTGGTGACCAGGGCGACAACGAAGTGATAGAGCACGGCAAGAATTGCGGCCAGACTGAAGATGGGAAACGAGGTTGCGAAGTCGGCCACGAAGGAAAACCCGGAGTGAAAATCAAACCCGGGGACCTTCGCATAGAAGGTATTGGGGAGAGGGTCACCGTAATAGCTCCAACGCCACCAGAGGTGGACTCCAACCCCCGCTGCCCACAGTGCGAGACCACTCAGTCCCCACCTGGAAATCATGGCAGCTGGTCGAGAGGTCAGCAGAAAGAGGATCATGAGTCCGGCGAAGAGAAAGCCCTCCGGGCGAGTCAGGCAGAGCAGCAGCAGGGCCGGGCCAAGAAGGAAATCCTCAGCCATGGAGACCCGATTTTGGAACTTGCGGCACACCAGAAGGGCAGATCCCAATACCAGAAACCCGAAGAGCCGAGTCTCCATGCCCGAGGTTGACCACAGGGCGAATGTCCGATCCGAAGCCATCAATAGCGCAGCTGCAAGACCAGCCCAGGCATCGCGGGCCATGGCCCCGGCAAGCATGAAGAGGAGGATCAGAACTCCAATGCCGAACCCTAAGGAGATGACATGGACTCCAGGCTCGAATGACCCGGTCGCCAGACGGAGGAGAGTCAGAATTCCCAGCCATGCCGGACTGGTGTAGCCCTCGACCCGCTCTCCCTGATTCCACACCGGGCCCCAGCCGTTGATCCAGTTCTCCGAATACCGGAAGAAGATATAGGCATCGTCCTGGACAAAGAGGTAATAGAGGGCATGGGCGACGAAGGCTGTGCATACCAACACCAAAGCAACCCAGGCGGCTCGATTGGGCGGCTGCGTCACTTCAGTGGTCGAGATCACGAGGTTACTTCCAACAGGCGAGGTGTCACGAACCACCGAAGGATCGCGTTTGAGGGTCGGACATCACTCCAGCCGCCCTCGATCTCGAGGCAGGCGATCGCTGCCGTGGGAAATCGTAGGTTGGCGCCGCCGACCAGCAACGAGGTCATCTCGGTCCAGGTCGGGTTGTGGCCAACGACCAGGGTGCAATCGACGGTAGGATCAAACGCTCGAACAACTTCGAAAACGGCATCGGGTCCTCCGCCGTAGAGCCTGGGGTCAAGAACGACCTCACAGTTCCATCGGCCGTTCTCGATTGCCAGACGGGCCGTAGCGGCTGCCCTTTCGGCTGTGGAACTGATGACGGCCATCGGCTGATGGCCGGCGTCGGTCAGAAACCGGCCCATCCGGATTGCTGCTCGTATTCCTCGAGGGGCCAATGGGCGTTCATGATCCGTCGTCCACGAGCCGTCCCAGTCACTTTTTCCATGGCGCATCAACATCAGTAACGGCATGGTTTCATTGTAATGGGTGTCCTCTCTTCAACGAGCTTCATCTTTCATCCATCCCAAACCCCTAACCCCTCAACCCTCCCTCAGTGGACATTGGCCTTTTGGGGCGTCGTGCTAGTGTTGTTCGAGGGTGAATAATGAGTCTACGCTTCGCACTTGTCGGTTGCGGTCGGATCGCAAAAAAGCACGCTGAAATTCTGGCGGGCGGCCATGTTTCCGGCGCCGAGCTTGCGGCTGTGTGCGACATCCGGGAGGACCGGGCCCGCCAATTCGGCCAGACCTACAATGTGCCGCACTTTCCAAGCCTCCAGAAAATGATGGATGCGCAGGCCGACATCGACGTTGTCTGTGTCTTGACCCCAAGTGGTCTTCACGCGGTCCATACCCTCGAACTGGCGCCGTTCGGCAAACATATTGTTGTCGAAAAGCCGATGGCCCTGACGGTTGACGATGCAGACCGGATGATCGAGGCCTGTGACCGCGAGGGGGTCCGGCTCTTTGTTGTTCAGCAGAACCGTTACAACCGTGCCGTGGTGCGGACCCGAGAAGCTCTGGAACGGGGCCGTTTCGGCCGCATCGTCATGGGCACAGTCCGGGTCCGATGGTGCCGCACCCAGGAGTATTTCGATCAGGATGCCTGGCGTGGTACCTGGGAGCTCGACGGTGGGGTCTTCGCCAATCAGGCCAGTCACCACGTCGACCTGCTGCAATGGATGTTGGGTGAGTGGGACACGGTCTTCGCCAAGGCGGGGACCCCACTGGTCGATATCGAAGCCGAAGACACCGGGGTGGCGGTCATCAAGTTCCGCAATGGTGCCCTGGGCATCGTCGAGGCGACAAATGCCACGCGACCCAATGATCTTGAAGGTTCGATGTCCCTGCTCGGAGAGCATGGATCTGTTGTGGTCGGAGGTTTTTCGGTCAACGAGGTGCAGACCTGGCAATTTTCCGAAAGGGAGGCCGGCGACGAAGACGTGGTCGGAGGCGTTGGAGAACATCCGCCCGACGTCTACGGTTTCGGCCACATCCCCTACCTCGAACATGTCGTCGGCTGTATTCGGGGCGACCACCCCGCTCTGGTCGATGGCCTTGAAGGGCGCCGATCCATCGAGTTGATTTCCGCGATCTACGAGAGCATCGAGACCGGCCGAGAGGTCTCCCTGCGGTTCAGACCCAAAGAGTGCCGCTTGGGGATTCCCCGTGTCTGAAGCACGCACCTGCCGGATCTTTGCAGGGGTTGAGTTGGGCGAGGGCGTTGAGTTGGGGGATTTTGTCGTCATCGGACAGCCCGCCAAGGGTCAGCGGGAAGGCGATGCCGAAACCGTAATTGGCGCCGGGTCGGTCATTCGCTCGCATACCGTGATCTATGCCGGCGCGCGGCTGGGCGAAAAATGTCAGACCGGACATGGCGCCTTGATTCGCGAGTACTCGACCCTGGGTGATGAAGTCAGCGTCGGCTCTCATGCGGTGATTGAACATCACGTTGAGATCGGCAATGGAGTCCGCATCCACTCCCAGGCCTTCGTGCCGGAATTTTCTATCCTTGAGGACCTCTGTTGGGTTGGACCCAACGCCGTCTTGACCAATGCCCGGTATCCACTGTCGGATGGTGTCAAGGAAGAATTGATCGGGCCGACTCTTCGCGAGGGCGCGATCGTCGGTGCCAATGCGACGCTGCTGCCCGGCGTTGTCATCGGCAGGAGGGCCCTGGTCGGCGCGGGCGCCGTTGTCACCGTCAATGTTCCCGACGGTGCGGTCGTTGCCGGCAACCCTGCCAGGATCATCAAGACGACGGCGGATCTACCGTATGAGTAAGCTGTTAACTATTAGCTTTTGGCCATTAGCAATACACGGCACGACTCTTGTGTGCAATACGGGCTGTAATTTTTCCGAATGAATTTGAATCGTCTCCAAGAACCTATCTTCGAGCTAAACGCTAAAAGCTAAAAGCTAACGGCTAATAGCTCGCAAATGGGGCAGGAATCTCTTTGCTTCCGGCTTCGCCGGGTTAGGATGGATCATGCGTATCCCCATGGTCGACCTTCATGCACAATACCTCGAAATCAAAGAAGAGATTGACAACGCCATCGGCGAGGTCATCCAGAAATCTGCGTTCGTCCAGGGCCCGTTTGTTGAGAAATTTGAGGCATCGTTTGCGGACTTCGTCGGCACCAAACACTGCATCGGTGTCGGCAACGGAACCGACGCCCTGTTCATAGCACTCAAGGCCTTGGGGGTCGGTCCCGGCGATGAAGTGATTACGGCGGTCAACACTTTCGTTGCGACTCCGGAAGCGATCAGCTTGGCAGGCGCCCGGCCCGTGTTCTGCGATGTCGATCCCGAAACCATGACGATCGACCCGGATCTGATCGAAGAGCGAATGACTGAGCGGACCCGGGCCATCGTGCCGGTCCATCTCTTCGGCCGGGTCGCCGCGATGGACCGGATTCTTGCCGAGGCCCGAAACCGTGGACTCAAGGTGGTCGAAGATGCTGCCCAGGCCCACGGTGCCCGGTTGGGCGATAGGGCGGCCGGCGCCTTCGGTGACGCTTCGACTCACAGTTTCTACCCCGGCAAGAATCTCGGCGCCTACGGGGATGCCGGAGCGATTCTTACCTCGGACGACGACGTCGCTGTCTGGGCCAGGAAGTTTGCCAACCACGGTCGGTCGACAAAATTCGGCCACGAATTCTCTGGGCTCAATTCACGGTTGGACGGGATTCAGGCGGCCGTTCTGTCGGTCAAACTCGTGTATCTGGAGAGATGGTGCGACCTGAGAAGGGAGCACGCCCGCAGCTACTCGCGTCTGTTGCAAGGCATCGAAGGTGTCGTCTGTCCCGAACTCCCCGAGGACGGTGAGCACGTCTTCCACCTCTATGTCATTCGTGCCCAGCGGCGGGATGCTCTGCGTGATCACCTTGCCTCGAGCGGCATTGCCACCGGGATTCACTACCCCAAGACCATGGCCGACCTGACGGCTTACCGTGATCAGTGGGACGCCGATCGAGATTTTCCCGTCGCCACCAGGCTCCGTCGGGAAATTCTCTCCCTGCCCCTCTATCCCGAAATGACGGCTGAACAGATCGAGAGGGTCGTCGCGGAAATTCGAGAGTTCTACTTTTAGGGGCCCGTTACGGTTTCGAACACAGCAGCGAACTCCCGGGCCATGCGAATGTGAGAGTAGCGCTCGATTCGTGCTGGATCGCCTTTCCAGGCGATGGTTCCGGTTTTCTCAAATTCCTCCCACCATGCCGACAGTTGGTCTTCGAGCCGGTCGACCGAGGTGATCTGGAGGCCGGTCCCGGTGTCATCCAGAAGATCGCGCAAGGCGCCGGGACCACCCCCGAGGACCAGAATCGGCCTCCGGGCCGCCAGGTACTCGAAGACCTTGGCCGTCACAACGCCCGCCTCCCGAGATCCTCCCCAGTGAAGGAGCAGCAGGACGTGGCTCCGTCGTTGGGCCCGAATCGCATCCTCGAAGGATCCCCACGGGACAAGATCGAGGAGATCTGCAACGCCATGCCGTTCGGCCATCGCCAGAAGCCACGGTTCGTGTTTGACAAAAAGCCGGATGCGGAAACGATTTCGGGGCAACCGGCCCCGCCGGATCAGGTTTCCGGCGGCTTCGAAGAGCAGGGAGGGATCGCGCCTTCCCTGGTGGTAGGTGCCGGTATGGGTGATGGTGAAGGTCTCGGGCAGAGGCTCACCCGGGTTGACCAGATCGGGATCGAAACCGTTGAGTACCCTATGAGTTGGCACGCCGGGATGGAGGGCTCGCAGCTCCTCGGCCAAGGGTTCGGAAACGGTGACCAGGGCGTCTGCCTTGCCGAGGGTCCGCCGCTCGTGGCGTTCGTCGACCGCACGCCGCCAGCGGGGCGCCGTCGAAAAACGATCATCGGACCACAGGTCGCGCAGATCGGCCACCCAGGGCAGGCCCCCGGCGGCTTTGATCTGTCCACCGGCGACATGGGCCGAGGGAGGTGGGGACGTTGTCAGTACGAGATCGAACGCTTGCTGTGCAATCGCCTCCCTTGCCGCCCTGTTCGCAATCGAAATCCACCCGCGATTGGTATCGGGGAAGGCCATAAAGCCTTTCAGAGTGTCGATCAACCGGGCCTTGAAGTGGAGTCCGGCCCTTGGTGCAGAGCCATCACCTGACACGAGGTCTTTCAGGGCGGCGCCCCTGTCCAGCCCCAGGGTGCGTTTGATCGTGACAGCCATGTCGGCATCGTCGGTTTCTATAATGTCCGGTGTTTCGGGGTATCGGCTGGGGTGTCGAGGTGTCAGCACGGTTGTATGCCAGCCCTCAGCCGGCAGATATTTGACCAGTCCGCCCATGCGTACCGCACCTGCCGACGGTGTCGGCGCGAAGTAGTAGGAGAAAATCAGAACCCTGCGCTGTCTCACCGAACCATTATCCCGCACTTCTCGCCGATTTTCGTCGGGAAGTTCGCCGGCACACGCTCTGGTACGATCGCGCCTGGAATGAAGAGACCATCCTGATGCTGACAAAAAAATGGCCTGTCGTCACCCTTTGTGTGATCGGACTGATCATCGTCGTCGCCCTGTTTTTCCGGCCTGAACCAAAAGCCCGGCACGTGCTTCTGGTTGTTTTCGATACGCTTCGCGCGGATCGGATGTCGGTCTATGGGTACGAAAAAGAAACGACGCCCTTTTTGCAGCAGAGGAAAAATGGGAGGTCAATGCCGGAGAACGGGAATTTACGCCGGAAGACAGAAGGAGCCACGGAGCGGCCTACGACGCGGCCGTCCGGTATCTCGACGATGTCGCTCACGAAATTATCGACCTGCTGAAGGAGAAGAATATCCTCGATCAGACCCTGGTCATCGTGACCTCGGATCATGGTGACGGCCTGGGTTTCCATCAGGAAATGGGACATTCGATCAGCGTCTGGGAGGAACAGTTGGCAATTCCTCTTTTGATCCGGTTCCCCAATGCACGACGTGGTGGTGAAGTCGTTTCAACCCCTGTTTCTCTCCTGGGCCTTGCGCCTTTCATTCTCGACAACCTCGGGGTGGAAAGGCCTGAGACATTGGCCGGGGTCCCGAGTCTTGAGACGAGTTCCGGAATCCGGGCCTGTGCCGACTATCGAAGTTATTTCTTTGATTCCAAAAGACACACCAACGCAAAAATGGCTGAGCTCTACCCCGAACTCAGGCAGACCGTGCTTTCTCGTCACGTTGTGTACTGCGGACCGAATAAGTTGGTCAAATATGGTCCTTGACCGGGTGTGCCGAGGTCGATAACCTGGAACGGTCAAAGGAGACTGAGACAATGTACTCAAGAATTCTGCGTTCATCCGTACTCGTGGCGGTGGTTCTCCTCTGTGGTGCTGCGGTCTTTTCAGCGGAGAGAGTCCGGCTCCGCTTCAACAAAACCATCGACTTCAAGCTTGATAAGGCCGTGGGACTCAGTGCCGAGGTGGGCCCCCTCTTTGTCGATACCGTTGAGTTCGAAAACCTGGGCGCCGGCACGACCAAGAGCAAGGTCTTTGGCGTCCTTCGTCGTTCCGGTTCGAGCGACACCACCATCACCCTGCGGTGTGCCTTCGAAGTGGAGAATCCCATTGATGACGAGTGGGATCTGACCGCGACCATTGAGTTCCTCGACTCAAAGGGCGCACTGATCGACGTTGTTCGCTCCAGCCGTGATTTCGAGGGTGAGGCCGACACTTGGACCATCGACCACACGATACTCGGCTACGTCATCCCTCTGATCGATGAGGTCAAGATTGAACTCCGGGCGGAGGCTGACTGAAGAGCTGCCGAAGCGTCAGTTCTTCTCGATGACCACCGCGGTGCCGGTTACCAGAAGTTCGGCGGCGCCCTGCATCACCATTGAGGTTGTGAAACGCACGTTGATGACGGAGTTGGCGCCGAGTTCTCGTGCTTCGCTCATCATCCGATCGAGGGATTGTTCACGGCTTTCGGCCATCATCTTGGTGTACTCCGAGATCTCCCCACCAACGATGTTGCGGAAGGCGGCCAAGATGTCCTTGCCGACGTGGCGAGCTCGGATGGTATTGCCGCGAACCAGCCCGAGAGTTCGAACAACGCGGTGGCCGGCGATCGACTCTGTGGTGACGATAATCATTTTTCAATCTCCCGGTATGGATCAGTCTTCGCGGTGCGCCAGCGGTCCAACGCCACCGATGCAAACAGTAGTGCAACAGCGCCGAACCCTCCGAAGCCGAGGAACTTCTCGAACGCGCCGTCGGTATTCTGCCAGCCCTGGTAGAGACCGTAAGCAGTGATAATGAGCAGCCACAAGGTGGCGAGCAGCCATCCCATTGTGCGGCCGGCTTTGCTGAAACCTGTGCGTGGTGTCTCACGCCACTGATCGTCGGGCGGCTGGTGGATCGTGGTACTCATGGCGACCTCCCTGAGCTTTGTGAGCTCATCATATTGGGCGCGACAATGCGCGCAGTCCTCCAGGTGAATTCGGACCTTTTGTGCGGTGGATTGAATCAACTCGCGGTCGATGGCGCCGGACAAAAGACTTTCGTCGAAGCCGTGTGGGCAAGTTTCAGGCATCGTGCACCTCCCCGGCCGCGGGTTTTTTGTGGCGGGTGATGATGTCGCCCAATCTGCGTCGGGCCCGATGGAGACGTGACATGACGGTTCCTCGGGGCACCCCGAGGGTGTTGGCGATGTCGTCATAAGACAGATCGAGGTATTCGCGGAGGGTGATGATCTCGCGATCCGAAGTCGAGAGTTCTTGCATCGACCGCCATAACAATCGTTGCATTTCATGGAGGGCGGCGATTGCTTCGGGACCGGGCACTGGATCGCGCGGTTCCACAATAATGTCGTCAAGTGAGAGGGCCTCGAGTCGCCTGGTCCGCTGCCGCCGTTTACGGTCACGAATCAGGTTGCGGGTGATCGTCAACAGCCACGGTTTGACGGTACGGTCGGTGTGAAACCGGTCGAGGGTGGTAAAAAACCGCAAGACCGCATCCTGGGCGAGGTCATGAGCTTCGTGTCGATCACCACAACCCTGGAGCGCAAAGATAAAAGCGATCCTCCGGCAATAAACCGCGAGTTCCTCCCGCGCCGGATCATCACCCCTTTGGGCGAGACGGATGGTGCGCGGCAACGGTGGTGCAATCGCTGGCAACGGCATGGCGAAGCTCATGCCTATTGTTACGCATCCGCCCGGGTTTCATTCCATGACATCTCAGCGCAAATGAAAAATGTCCGCGTTCAGCGGGACAGCTGCGCAGTCCGCTCAAAAATCCGATCCCAGGAAAACCCCAGCATTTCCCCAAGGATTTTTTCTGCCTCCCGACCGATATTGACTAAGGATCCTGAAGCCACATCGTTAACCGCCGTCATGCTGTGGCACGACGGCACAACTCAAGGAGGAAAACATGAAGGTACAAATTTCTCTTCGAACGTTGGCAGTCGCTGCGTGCGCTGCACTCATGGTCATGCCGGTGTTTGCGGGCGACGGCGCCGGACTCGGCGGCAACAACGGAAACGGGGTCTGCACGCTCGACGGCGCCTGGCTCGGGAGTTCGCCAGCGTGGGCAACGTCTTGGACGATGGTTTATGGCGTAGATTCGCACTGGACAGGATCGATGTCGTTGCAGTTCATCGGAGGGGACCCCAGCTCCGGCGGGTTCTTCCCCGCCACGTCGCTGTCCAGCACCACGGGCACGTGGGTGCGAACCGGTCAGAGGACCTTCGATTACACCATGATTCACTACGGCCTCGCTGAGGGAGGCCAGGAGCCGGTATTTCTCGCGAAGCTATCAGGAGGCGTGGTCGTGACCGGGCAATGTGACTTTCTCGACGTCACCAATGGATCACTGGCCCTCTACCACCCGACGCAGGATCCGTTCGGTGACGAACCCCCCATGTACGGGTGTATCCCAGACGGGAGCCTCTCGACCGCGCAGCGCATTCCGGTGCAGCCGCCCTGCGAGCCGTAGCCTAAGCCACCGTTTTGACGGTGGGTTTCGAAATGATCCCGGGGCCGGATCTCCGGCCCCAAGTTCTTTTGTCTTTGGTGGAAGGATTCCAGGTTCGGATATCACGTGCATGTTGAATCGCTGGCCGTTATGTCACTGTGACCATGTCGAATAGGCTTGCCTCAATCGGATCCGCGTGATGCACGTACCTGGAACCTCTGCGGCCTTCTGACTGGAGCGCGGGGCTCCTGCCCCGCATTGTGACGGCCAGAATCTTGCGAGAGGCAAAGACCGTGGCTGTCCCTGACTCAAGGGCCGGCGACGATCCCAAACTCCAAAAAGGGGTCCCTCTCGGGGGCGCCGAAAGTGTTCCCGAAGGCCGTGGTTGGAAGACGGGAAAGACGGGAAGGCGGGACCAGGCACTGGTGTTGCTGCATTGGGTTAGGCGCTCAAAAACCAGCTCATGCGCCAATAAGACCAACCCATGCGGGAAACAACCAACCAGTGCTCGTAGTAACCAACTCGTGCTGCTTATGGGCAATACCGTTGAGGGCGTACTTCTCAGTCGTTCGGGGTTGGCGTGAGGTTGGGCCGGCATGCCAGGGCATTGTTCAAAACGAAGTGGAGAACGACGCCCGGCTTCGCAATTCCGGCCTTGCGCTTCGTGCAATGCCGTCACAGAGCAGCTTCGCCGCGGCATTTTCCTTTTGCAGTTGCAAAAGGAAAATGGTGGAGCCGAACGGGATCGAACCGTCGACCTCCTGAATGCCATTCAGGCGCTCTCCCAACTGAGCTACGGCCCCACGGGGACGGTATTTTTAACAGAGGGAGATTCTATTGTC
>JAUXDC010000221.1 GCA_030618605.1 Holophagae bacterium
CGGGAAAGTACTCCTCCCTGCGACCAGCCTCCATCATGGTTCCGGCTGGGGAGGTTTCTCGAATGGCAAATTCCTCGTCGCCAGCACCCCTGACCTTCTCCTCAAACGCAAACCGGTCCGCGTCGAGCACTCGAGGCGCCCACGCGAAACCTGCAAAATCCATGTGGCGAGCCCGAATCGGCGCCACAAAGTGACGGAATTCATGATCCGTCACCTCTTCTGAGTTCTCCCAAAACCGTCGGAGAGCATGCAATTCGTTGAGATGCGTCTTGATTTCGCGTTCGATGATCGAGACTCTGACCTCGGAGAGCTGAGCGAACTGCAGGACAAGCCTGTCGTTCTCCAATCGGGAAACCCAACCGAAAACGGCCAGAGAGATCACGATGCCCAGAAGGGCGGCTGTCATGACAATGACGGACTTTCTGACGGCTTTCACGCTATTCCTCCCAGCGCTCTTCCTCATCCCACATCTCGTACATCGCACGGTTTCGAGCCCTCCGACGAGCAATCGCCAACAGTGCGAGGGCAGTGACCGCCATCCACAGGGCCGCCGACGAGGTCAGGAAGGGTACCCAGGTGTTCCACAGCGCCTGATCCTTGAAGAATCGACGTTCGGCCCTCCGAAGCTCAACGCCGGAGGCCTCCAGAAACGCCCTCTCCAGGTCCAGTCCTTCAGCCAGGCCGTCGAGGATCCGGGCCGGCATCAAGACCCCGTATTCGGTCTGAAGGAATCGAACGAATCCCGCAGAGAGCGCATAGGCGCGCCGGACGTCGCCGGCATTCCCTCGAAAGGCGCGGTCCACCTGCCGAGTCGATCTCGGCCCTGAACCGATCACGGCTGCTGCATAGCGGGCCCGGTCCTCCAGACCCCACTCACGGGCAGCGACAGTCGCAATCCCCTCGTTCAACCACAAGGGGACCGCCCGGCCTCCCGCCGCCTCCCATACCAAAACATGAGCAACTTCGTGCCTGAGCAATGTCCGGAGATTTCGATCAGGATATGACGGAACCCGCGCCGGAAACATCACCACCGTACGTCTATCGCCCCGGGCATATCCTGCAACCCACCGAGGCATCTCCTCAGCCAGAGGTGACCCTTCCGGCATCAACACGACGGTGATCGGCTCAGAAAAGCCAATGCGTCCGGTCAGGTTGAGGACCTCAGTGAAATCCTCCTGAGCCAGGTGCTTCACCTGGATCGCAATCTTCTCCAACTCAGGCGGGCCGACGACCCGAATCTCCGGAGATGTGGCGGCGACAGCGACGGCACTGATCAGAGCCAGGAGAAGGCCAATCAATAATGGCCTGAACCGAAAAGAACCACGTCTGGAACTTGAAACTGGATGTAGGATTCCACGCCCCCTGCTTACTGAGTCAAAGAGGGAGGGAGCGAGAGGGGGGGAGGGGGTGAGGGGGAGAAAACACATCTGCTTCCACGGGTTCCTTTGACTCTCGACCAACGATGCTACCTGTGACCTGGAACCTGAAGTTTGAGCCGCTGTTTTCAGTTTCAAGTATCTAGTTTCCAGTTTCCAGTATCCAGTGCCTAGTTTCGCCCTGCCGTCACACCAACGTCGATCTGAATCAACTCGGGGGCCAATCCTTCTTCACAACTGCCATTCGGACGGCCTTCATCGTTGCATACGCACGCTGAACCAGCCACCCCACCGCACGACCCCCTGAGAACACGCCCTGTCAGAACGGCGATGCCGGCCAACAGCAGCACGGTGCCGAGAAAAATAACCAAAGTCAGGATCAACGTCCACATGACTTCTCCATTATAACGTCCTATTCGGCAACTGCTTCGAACGAAAAGCTTCCGGTCCGAAGAGTGTCAAAACCGGAATCCTTCCGGACGATAAAGAGGGCATCAATGCCCTGTTCTTCAGCGACTGCCACACCCTCTTCGAACCCAAGAACATTGAGTGCAGTCGCCCACGCATCCGCTTCGATGCAGGTATCGGCGAGCACGCTGACCGAGGCGAGGTTGTGATCGACCGGGCGTCCGGTCCGGGGATCTATGGTATGAGAGATACGATTCCCATCAACCTCCCGGAAGTTACGATAGTCACCGGAAGTAGCCAGTGCCCTGCCGGAGATCTCAACAGCCAACCCGACCACTCGGTCTTCTTCGTCCGGTCGTTCGACTCCGATGCGCCATGGTCGGCCAAATTCGTTGAGGCCGGCGGTCCGCACCTCGCCGCCGATTTCGATCATGGCATCCTCAAAACCCAGTTCGACCATCCCGACAAGAACCTGATCGACCGCAAACCCCTTGGCGATCGCCGAGAGGTCGACCCGAAGGCCGTCGGTCGTTTTTCGCATCGTCCGGGCCTCTTCGTCGAGAATCAGTTTGCACCACCCGACGCTTTCCCTCAGAACATCGAGCCTGGAATCATCCGGTGGCTCGCCCCATCCGGCGGGACCAAAACCCCAGGCATCGACCAGGGGCCCGACGGTGACGTCCAATGCGCCACCCGACAACTCGGCCACCTCAAGGGCTGTTGCCACCACTCGGGCGAGGTCCTCCGATACCGAGAAGTCGCCGGCTCCACTCACATTGAATCGCGAGAGCTCTGACTCCGGTCTGAAGGTCGACATCGAGCGGTCCACCCCATCGACGGCGCCGCGAATGGCCTCGTGAATCGCCAACTTTGCGGAGCCGTCCAGATCCACCGCCACGACCTTGACCGAGTACGTCGTCCCCATCGTCGGACCGGAGAAGGTCCACAGAGCAGGTCCGGGAACGGGACGATCCCGGAAGATCGTGACAGCAAACAACGCCGCAACGAACAGCGCCGGGATGATCAAACGACGAAAAGGGAACCTTGAGTCCCCTTTTCGTGCCGTGTTGTGGCTCTCTTCCGGATCTTGCATATGCTTGGCTAACAGCTAATAGCTAACAGCTAACAGCTTTCCTAACCCCCAAAATCATCCAACATGATGTTCTCGGGCTCGATGCCGAGGTCAAGCAGCATGTTGATCACCGCCTGGTTCATCATCGGCGGTCCGCACATGTAGTACTCGATATCCTCGGGCGCCGGGTGATCCTTGAGATAGTTCTCGTAGACAACCTGGTGAATGAACCCGACGTAGCCATCCCAATCGTCTTCCGGAAGGGGTTCGGACAATGCCAGATTCCAACCGAAATTCGGGAATTCTTCGGCGATTTTATTGAAATCTTCCTCGTAAAAACTCTCTCGACGGCTCCGCGCACCGTACCAGTAAGTGACCTTACGGTTGGTCTTGAGGCGCTTGAACTGGTCGAAGATGTGGGAGCGCATCGGCGCCATGCCGGCCCCGCCACCGATGAAGCACATTTCATTGTCGGTCTCGCGGGCGAAGAACTCACCGAAGGGGCCGGAAATAACGCACTCGTCACCCGGCTTGAGATTGAAAATATAGGACGACATCAGACCCGGCGGCACGTTCGGCTTGTTGGGCGGCGGCGAGGCGATGCGGACGTTGAGCATGATGATGTCTTTTTCCATAGGGAATGACGCCATCGAATAGGCGCGCATCACGGGCTCGGTGACTTTGGAGACGTACCGCCACATATCGTACTTGTCCCAGTCCCCACGGTACTCGTCTTCAATGGCAAAGTCCTTGTAGGCGGCAACGTGCGGCGGCGCCTCGATCTGGATGTAACCACCTGCCCTGAAGGGCACCTCTTCGCCTTCGGGTAGTTCGAGGATCAGCTCCTTGATGAAGGTCGCCACGTTGACGTTCGATCGAACCCGGCAGGTCCATTTTCGAACGCTGAAAATCGCAGGTTCCAACTCAATTTCCATGTCCTGCTTGACCTTGACCTGGCAGGCCAGCCGAGTGCCCTGGCGAGCCTCGCCACGGCTGATGTGGCCCGCTTCAGTCGGCAGCAACGCTCCGCCACCGGAATGCACGTCGACCTTGCAGACACCGCAAGTGCCCTTGCCCCCGCAGGCCGACGGAATGAAGATCTTGGCGTTGGTCAGAGTATTGAGCAACGTTTCACCGGCAGGGGCAACGACTGCCTTGTCCGGATCCTCATTGATAGTCAGAGTGACGTCCTCAGACGATACCAACTGCGACTTGGCGACCATCAATACGATCACCAGAATCACGATGACCAGGACGAAGACGACGACGCCGAGAATGACTGTTGTCATTGGCGGCCCTCCCTACAGCTGAATGCCGGCGAAGGCCATGAATCCGATGGCCATCAATCCGGTAACGATAAAGGTGATGCCGAGACCGCGCAGTCCCAACGGCACGTTGGAGTAGACCATCTTCTCGCGGAGTGCCGCCAACGCGACGATCGCCAACCAGAAGCCGATCCCTGAACCCAGACCGTAGACGGTCGACTCACCGAGGGTGTAATCCCGCTCCACAATGAAGAGGGCTGCGCCGAGAATTGCGCAGTTGACGGCAATCAAGGGCAAGAACACACCAAGGGCCGAATACAAAGCCGGTGCGAATTTGTCCATCACCATTTCGACGATTTGCACCGCGGCCGCGATCGAACCAATGAAAGCAAGAAATCGCAAGAAGCTGAGGTCGATCGAGGCAAATTGCGGTCCCAACCAACTCATCGCCCCCTCTTTGAGCAGGAAGGTGTAGAGCAGGTAGTTGAGCGGCGCGGTGATAGTCAAAACAAAAGTAACCGCCGCGCCGAGCCCCAGAGCGGTATCGACCTTCTTCGATACCGCCAGAAATGAGCACATGCCCAGGAAGAAGGCCAGGGCCATGTTCTCGACGAAAATCGCCTTGACGGCGAGGCTGAGGTAGTGTTCAAACATCTATGTCTCCCTCAGTTCAGGCTTGAAGTTGCGCAGGAGCCAGATGAAGATTCCGATCAGGAAGAAGGCGCCAGGCGCCAGGACCATCAGGCCGTTGGGCTGGTACCAGCCACCCTCTGTGACCAGAGGCATCACCGAGTAGCCGAAGAGTTTGCCCGCGCCCAACAGCTCCCTGAAGAAACCGACGACCAGCAGTACAAGACTGTAGCCCAGCCCGTTGCCTATGCCATCGAGAAAGGAGTCAACCGGCGGATTCTGCATGGCGTAGGCTTCCGCACGGCCCATGACGATGCAGTTGGTGATGATCAGGCCGACAAAGACCGACAACTGCTTGGAGATGTCGAAGACGAAGGCCTGCAGAACCTGATCAGTGACGATCACCAGCGAGGCGATGATCGTCAACTGAACGATGATACGGATCGACGGCGGAATGAAATTCCGGATCACCGAAATCGAGAGATTGGACAAAGCCATCACCGCAATGACCGCCAAAGACATGACCACGGAGGTCTCGAGCTTGGTCGTCACCGCGAGGGCCGAGCAGATTCCCAGAACCTGCGCAGCAATGGGATTATCGTTGAACAGCGGGTCGAACAGCGCTTTCTTGTGTGCGGCCTTCATCCTGCGCTCCTTTCGGCCCGAAACTTCTCCAGGAAGGGTGCAAAACCGTCGTCCGACAGCCAGAACTGCACCAGATTACTGACGCCCCGGCCTGTCAGGGTCGAACCCGAAAGCCCGTCAATGCGGTAGGGGTCGTCTTCAGGCGGCCCGGCGGCGCCCTTGATGACCGTGATCGCCGGTTTTCCTTCGGCATCGTAGGCCGAACGTCCTTTCCACAAGGCCTTCCACCTGGGATTGTCGATCTCACCACCGAGGCCCGGCGTTTCACCATGTTCGTAAAAGGTCAGACCCTCGATCGTCGTCGTGTCCGGAGCCAGGGCGAGGAATCCGTAGAGCGTCGACCACAGACCTTTGCCTTCGATCGGCAAGATCAGGAGCTCAATCTCATCACCGGCCACTCTCTCGTAGACCAACGCCCTGAGAGGCAACCGCGTGATGCCGGCCCTGTTCTCCGGGGCGACGCGACTGAGGGCGGGGTCCTTGGTGGCCTTGCGCTGGTCATAGGTGACTGTGTCCACCGTGTCGTCGAAGTCCCCACTCTCGATGTCAATGGCTCGAATCCGGATGTTGTCATCAAAAAGCTGTTGCGCCTCGTCGGCAGTGATGGGCTGCCCCTCTTCCAACAGATCGGCGACGATCAGGACCTTTTTCTGTCGGTCCAGGACCTTGTTCAAGTCCTGCCGCTCCTTCAAAGCCACCGCCGAGGTCGCCACGATGATGGAACAGACGAGACACACACCCGCGGCAAAGCCGATGATGTAGGTGTTACTGTGCTGCTTCATGGCGTGCAGCCCTCCGTTTGATGTTGGCCTGAACGACAAAGTGATCGATCAGGGGTGCAAACATGTTCATGAACAAGATGGCCAGCATCATGCCCTCGGGATATGCCGGGTTGACCACCCGAACCAGTATGACCAAAACACCGGTCATGAAGCCGTAGATCCACTTGCCCTTGTCCGTGAAGGACGAGGACACGGGATCGGTGGCCATGAAGACCGTTCCAAAGGCCCAACCGCCGAGAACGATGTGCCAGTGGAAGGGCAGAGAGAAC
>JAUXDC010000075.1 GCA_030618605.1 Holophagae bacterium
TCCCTCTCGAAGGACGAGTTGGAAGAGATTATGGTCGGCCACCACGAACAGATGGACCTCGATGCCAACGGACACATTTCCGGCAAGGAGTTTGCCGGCCACACAACGCTGATCTTTGCGTGGGCGGACAAAGACAGTGACGGGCATATGACCAGAGTCGAGGCAAAGGCTGCCATCGATAAGGAGGCAGGCCGATGAAAAAGGGTATTGTTCTTGTTTTTGTTCTGGCCGTCGCTTTCCTCGCGGTCGCCTCGGTTGACGCGCAACAGGTCGTGAGATGTGATTCCAAGGGCCACGACCATCACTACTGTCATGTGGATACTCAGGGTGGTGTCACCCTGGTCCATCAACGGAGCCATTCCGGGTGTTGGAAAGGTGATACCTGGGGTTACGATTCTCACGGCATCTGGGTCAGCAACGGCTGCCGGGCAGACTTTCAGCTCGGCTCACAAAGGGTTGATTGGTCCGAGAGCATGGGACACCACTACAGTGGGCATGAAAAATACGGTGACTGGGACAACGATCGGGATCGAGACCAGTGGGTTGACCATCAGGTCAACAACGCGATGGGGAATCGCCACGAAACGCGTCATCACGATGACGCCGCAGTGGCTGTCGGCGCCGTACTGGCGGCCGGCATCATCGCAGCAGTGGCCTCTGATCACAACGACCACGACAAGCACCAAACCAGACAAGACTTGGTGACCTGCGAGTCCAAGGGGGGCGATCACCATTACTGCAGCGTCGGGTACTTTCACAAGGCCGAACTCAAACGCCAGTTGAGCCGTTCCCAGTGCAGCTACAACCGGACCTGGGGGTATGACTCTCACGGTATCTGGGTATCACAAGGCTGTCGTGCGGAGTTCTGGATCGATAGATAGTTCGTTGAGTGTCGATTAAACCAACCCGGTTGAGCCGGATTGGCAATTGAACGAGCAAATGAAAAAGGAGGAGTTGACATGGATATTCTCATTACTCTGATCATTGGTGGCATCATCGGCTGGCTCGGCAGTCTTGTAATGAAGACCGACGCCCAGATGGGCATTGTGGCCAACGTCATCGTCGGCATCATCGGTTCCTATCTGGGGTTCTGGATTGCAGGACAGATGAACATTGCAGGCGGCAATTCAATCGTTCGCTGGGCCATCGCTGTAGGTGGCGCAATGGTCTTGATTTTCATCCTGAAGGCCCTCAAGATTTTTAAATAGACTTCCGTTTTTTATGAGGCAGCGGCCCCTGGACTCAATGTCCGGGGGCCGTTTTTTTGGTGATATCGACGAATCCCCGCCGCACCCTCTCAGGAACGGCGATGAGTTGAGCAGCGTGAAACTGGATGCTGATACGCACTGAGGTCGCGCGCTGGAACGAGTTCGCGAATAACTGAAGTGATGAGGCTGATTTTTTCATTGTTCGGAATTGATGAAATATTGGGCGCCCGTTTTCCGTTACTCTGTGACAAGATAGAGACGCTACTCATAGATCGATCCTGGGCACGAGCCCGTTGTTCGTGGCCCGAATATTCACTGGTGAAAGAAAACGGAGAAAAACCATGAAAAGAACAGCTGCTATTCTCACCGTATTTGTTGTTGCACTGGCGCTTGTCGTGCCGGGAGCGGGGTTCGCCGAGGAGAAGACCTCGGGCGAGCTCAAGGATGATTCCAAGCGCGCCAAGATCAACGAGGTCGCACAAGAGACGCTTGACAACCTTTTCTCAGAGAATGCCAACGCGAAGAGTCTGTTCGATCAGGCCATCGGTTGGGCGGTCTTTGATAATACCAAGGTGGCCTTCGGAATCTCGGGCGGCGGCGGCAGGGGTGTTGCGGTCGACAAGAAGAGCGGCAAGCGTGCCTACATGAAGATGGGAACCGGCGGGATCGGTTTCGGCCTCGGTGTCAACAAATACCAGGTGGTGTTTTTCTTCCAGGACACGACGACCCTGACCAATTTCATCGAAAAGGGCTGGCAGGCGGATGCCGGCGCCACCGCATCGGCCGGCAAGAACGCAGCCGAGGTCAAGACCAACTTCATCAACGGTCTGGCCATCTATCAGATCACCGAGAAGGGTCTGATGCTCAACGCCGATGTCGCCGGAACCAAGTATTGGTTGGATGACGGTCTGAACGAGTAGGAGGGAACGATATGGACATTCTCGTTACTCTGATCATTGGTGGCATCATTGGCTGGCTCGGCAGTCTTCTGATGAAGACCAACGCCCAGATGGGCCTTGTTGCCAATGTCATTGTCGGCATCATCGGTTCCTACCTGGGATTCTGGATTGCGGGACAGCTGAGCATTGCCGCGGGCAATTCAATCATCCGTTGGGCGATCGCCGTCGCCGGCGCCATGGTCTTGATCTTCATTCTGAAGGTTCTCAAGATCTTCAAGTAGATCGCTTATTTCTTATGCCAACAACCCCCCGGGCGCAACGCCCGGGGGGTTTTCTCATTGTGGAGGCTGGCGTCCCGTCTGCCTCGAGGTGCATGAAGGGCAGAGGCCTGGAGCGAGTCATTTTTCTGACCCCGGTGCTACGTGGACTGATGTCTTCTCCGGTACTCTCTCGGACTGATTCCCGTCCAGGTCTTGAAAGCACGCGAGAAAGAGCCCGGATCGCGATAGCCCAGGTCGTATGAGATATTGATCATTCGGAGTTTTTGTTGCGTGAGAAGAAGGATCGCCTGGTCCTGTCGTGCCCTGGCAACGATCTCGGAGTAGGTCGTGCCTGTTTCCTGGAGCCGGCGCTGCAGGGTTCGAGCGTTGGTGTCGAGGATTTCGGCGGCCAGCTCAATGGCGGGATACCCGTCCGGAAGGTGAGGCTTGAGGACCTGAACCAGCGTATCGAGCCATTCGGTCGTATGTCGACTTTGCGTCTTGGGATCGGTCGGCGCGGCCAGCATGGGACGTTCCGATAATGCCAGGCGCACCGGAATCGAGATCGCCGTCGTGCTCTGTCCGCGGCGGATCTTCGCACCCTGGAGGTACCGACTCTCGGCCAATCCAGGGGTTTTCGATCTCTGCAAAAGCACGTTGGCGGGTAACCATGTTGGACCGGCGATTTTACGGACGACCTGGACCATGAGGGTGACGACGTACTGCTCCACCTCCCAGGCGCCGCGTTTGATCCGGGATCCACGGCGGCAGAAGAAGAGCTTTCCGTCGATTCGTTCGATACGATACTGGCTGATCGTCGACTCGGCGGCGACCTCGGCGACCAGATGGGCCAGAGTCGGACAATCATCGAGGCGGCGTGCGAATGCGCCGACGCTCTCGAGGCCCATGATTTCCGCGACCCGAAAGCCGAACCCCGCATTTCCGGACGCGCGGGCCGAAAGCTCGACAAAGGCCCAGATCGGCTGCTCTGCGATCGGCATGGCGGTGTGGCGAGCGGCCAGTGGCACGCGCGCCTCATCGAGCAGTGGCTCGCTGTCGATACCCATGCTCTCGAGGACCGCGACAAAGGGCCGCAACCAGAGGCTGGACACGACGGGAATACGAAAGGGTTTCATGACAACTGGCGCATTATGGCAAGAATGAGTTCAGGCCACAAGTTAAGGTTGCGTGAAATGATTAGAGTCGAAATGAAGCTGCCGGGCAGGCAGTTTCAGTAACCGAAATGGCAACTCATGAAAGGACGTGATGTTATGACTATCTCGCTTTCCCTGGTTTCGAAAATCTTTAAGAATGGCCCCCAGCCTTTCATGCTCGCACGAGTGGTCGTGCTGGTTGTGACGGTGCTCTGTGTCGCAGCGCCCTCTGTGGCCCAGGACTACGACGTCGTCATCTTGGGCGGTCGTGTCATGGACCCGGAGACGATGTTGGACGCCGTGCGCAATGTCGGCATCAAGGACGGCACGATCGTCACGATCACAAAAGACGCCATCACCGGCACGGAGACCATCGATGCCACGGGCCACGTGGTGGCACCGGGGTTCATCGACACCCAGCAACATTCGGCCGGCAGCCTGTGGGGCGTCAAGGTCGGCCTGCGGGACGGTCTGACCACACCGATGGACTTCGAGATCGGTGCGATCAACGTGGCCGCCTGGTACGCCGAGCGCGAGGGGAAATGGCCGGTGAACATCGGCACGGTTGCCGCGCACGAGTATCACCGTATGAGGGTGATGGACAATATGCCGCTCCCCGATCCAGTGGACGTATGGTATCTGGGTGAGTTCCGTAGTCAGTCGTACGAGGAAAACGACATCCCTGACTGGGCCGACACCAAAGCCTCGCTGGATCAGATGAATCAAATTCTGGCGGGACTGGACGAGGAGCTGAGGGCCGGGGCGCTTGGCATCGGCTCGACGATGGGCTACATGCAGAACGGCGTGACCACCTTTGAGATGTTCCAGGTGCAAAAGGTGGCCGCGAACTACGACCGGACCTTCGCGTCGCACGTCCGATTGCTCGGCAATACGAGCCCGCCGACGGAGGGTACGCTGGGAGGGCTCGAGGAGATTGCCAACGGGGTCGCCCTGAACCAGCCGTTCATCTTGAGCCACAACAACAACTTCGGTTGGTGGGAGATCGAGGAGAGACTGCAGCTGTTGCGAGCCCAGGGTTACAACGTATGGTCCGAGTACTATCCATACACCGCCGGCTCGACAACCATTGGCGCGGAGATGATCAAACCAGAGAACATCGGTGGGGCGGGGATGAGCTATGAGCGGATGCTGAACCCGCAGACCGGCGAGTTCATGAACCAGGAAGAGTACGAACGAATTGCCGCCGAGGATCCGGGGTTCGTGATCGTCGCGTTTATCGACGCCCGCGAGGCGTGGCTGAAAATGTGGCTCAGAGTTCCGCACATGACGGTGGCCAGTGACGCGATGCCCCCAGTCGATGACGAGGGCAACTACCTCGAGGGGGACGACCCGTACGAAAAGTTCAGCGGGCATCCGAGGACGGCCGGTACCCACGCAAAGGTGCTCCGCCTCGGCCGTGAGAACGACGTTCCGCTGATGCACACCCTCGCCCAGCTGAGCTACTGGTCGGCAGAGCACCTCGGAGACGCCGGAGTCGAGGCGATGAAGGTCCGCGGCCGCATGCAGGAGGGCATGGTCGCCGACATCACGATTTTCGATCCCGAGACCGTCACCGACAACTCCGAATACACTGCAGGAAAGAACGGTCTGCCGTCCACCGGCATCCCCTACGTGCTGGTCAACGGGCAGATCGTCGTCAAAGACTCAAAGGTCCTCGACGGTGTGTTCCCGGGCCAGCCGATTCGCTATCCGGTCGAGCAGAAAGGCCGCTTCGTGCCGCTGGAGCGGAAGACATATCTGGAGAATATCCTGGGCAAGGACGTGGTGGAGCTTGACGACGAGACGATGAGACCCACCCACTGAATGGATCAGTCGTCGGCATTGGGCACGGGGGGTCGGAATCACGAGCCAATGGGGCCCAAGCAGGGGAGAGATTGAAATGACCTCCTGGATTCGTCGCACGGGTTTCCTTACAACGCTGGCTGTCGCCACCGTGGCGACCTTCCTCCTGTGGGCGGTTCCCGTGGCCGGGCAGGAGGCCGGTGATGCTGAGGATCGGGAACCGCAGTGGGGCGGCCCCAACGCGGTGGGGAATCAGCTGCGCAACGATGCCGAGGTGGATCGGCCTACGCTCTTCGAGCGCTGGTTTGACTGGAAGGCCGGTCTGGTCGAGGACCACGGCTTTTCGTTCAGTGTCGATTACTCGGCTGTGTACCTCGGGGCCGACGAGAGCCCCGGTGAGGACGAAAGTGCAGGCGGCATGGTGCGCTTTTTTGGATCGTGGGACCTCGTGGGCCGGGGAACCAAGAAGACCGGCGCCGTTATCTGGAAGGTCGAGCACCGCCATGCCTACACCGACGTGGCGCCGAGCGGCTTCGAGTTCGAGCTCGGTGGCATCGGGCTCATCGAGCCGCCGTTCTCCGACCAGGGCATACGCCTCACCAACCTCTACTGGCGGCAGAAGCTCAACGGGGGCCGCGTCACCCTTTTGGGCGGGTTTGTCGATCCCACCGATTACCTTGATGTCTACGCCCTGGCCAGCCCGTGGACCGGCTTCCTCAACCTCGCCTTTTCAACCGGTACGACGACGATTGCTCTTCCGAACGAGGGCTTCGGCCTGGCTGCAGGGGCCATGCTCACGGATAATGTGTTTCTCATCGGCGGTCTCGCAGACCTCAACGCCGATCCCACAGACCCTGGGCAGACCCTGGACTCGTTCTTCTCCGACAACGAGTACTTCAAACATATCGAGATCGGCTGGACCACCTCCCAGGATCGCATCTACCTGGACAATATGCACCTGACGCTGTGGCACGCCGACGACCGGGTCGAGGCTGCCCAGCCCTCTGGCTGGGGGGCGAACGTTTCCTGGACGACGTACCTCGCCGGCAGGTGGATGCCCTTCGCCAGAGCCGGCTATGCCTCAGAAGGCGGCAGCCTGATGCAGAAATCGGTCAGTGTCGGCTTCGGCTATCAGCCGAACCCCGGCAAGAACCTGTTGGGCGTCGGCCTCGATTGGGGAGAACCCAACGAAGACACCTGGGGCCCGGGCCTCGACGACCAATACACGGCCGAGTTCTTCTACCGTTGGCAGGTCTCCAAGGCCTTCGCCATCACGCCGGACCTGCAGTATCTCAAGGATCCGGCCAACAACCCGGAGGCGGACGGTATCTGGGTGGTTGGCATTCGGGTGAGGGCGGTGTTGTAGGGGCTGCCTCCCTGAATACTATTGAGTGAAGAAAATGGAAACCAGACGAACTCGAAAGGAAAGAAACTCCATGGAAAATTACGCCAAACGACTCATTCTCATCGCTGCAGTGTGTGCTCTAATTTTGCCTGCAACAGCGATGGCAAGCATCGAAACCAAGAGCTGGCCGGCCTCGGAGAAGGCGGAACTCTTTGTCAAGGACACTGTGGTCATCGGCTTTTTCGCCAGTCCATGGGGCACTGGATGGACCGAGGATGCCCATCTGCACGATTACCTGGACAGGGCCAAGGCGACCGGCATCACCGGTCACAGCATGACCTTGGCAGCGGCCAGCCACAACTTCGACCAGTTCCTCGCCGAGAACCACAAGTGGCGCAGCGTCATGGCCCAGCAGCCTGAGAAATACACTTTCGTACGCAGCATTCGTGACATCGAGTCCGCGCACATCAAGGGCACCACAGCCGTCATTTGGAACAGTCAGACCAGCACGATCCTGGACGGTGACCTCAAGAAGGTGGCAACCCTCAAGGAGCTGGGGATCGGAAGCATGATCCTGACATACAACGACCTCTTTCGTGCCGGGTCCGGGCAGCTGGCCGCATACAACGGCATGGACATCGGCCTGACCGAATGGGGGAAGGCCATCATCGACGAGATGGTGAAGTACGGCATTATTCTCGATCTCAGCCACACCGGCTCCAAGACCGCCAACGACGCCCTTGATCACATGGAGAAACACCACCCCGGAGTGCCGGTGGTCTACACGCACTCGGTGCCGGCTGGGCTTTACAAAGGTGAGATCAACGCCACCGAACGGGGCTGCTACCGCAACATTCCGGACGACGAGGCCATCCGGGCTGCCAAGACCGGGGGTTTTGTCTCCCCGACCTTCACCGAGTGGATGATGGATGGTGTCTGGCCGGACGATATCACCCCGCTGCAGGCTGCCCAGATGATCGACTACTACGTGAAACTCATCGGTGTCGACCATGTCGGTATCGCCACCGACGACATGTTCACTACGGCGCCTACGATGGAGTTTGTGAAGCTCAACCCCTCCATGTATGCAGATGGCGGCTACATGACCGACGCCTTCGCGATGGGCGCAACCGGCTGCGCCGAGCTTGCAAAGATCCTTCCTGCCATCACTGATGAGCTGTGGAAGATGGGCTATTCAAACGAAGACATTGCCAAAATCTATGGTGGTAACAAGATGCGCGTGTACCAACAAGTGTGGGAAGGCGTTTCTCCTGCCGAGCATGAAAGGGACCTTGAAGAGAGGTACCTGCTGCGCAACGAGCTCCGACAACGGTGGCTAAACCGTTGATCCACGAAAATGGGGAGATTGTGGATTAGGAGTACCGCTGGCAGGCATCAACGCCAAAATCCAGCCGGGGTTGGAATCTTCCTTATTGTGCCATCGACGTGTCCCCGCCACACCCTCTGAGGAACTCCGATGAGTTGAGCCAGTCCAGATCAGGGTAATAGACGAAGAGCAGTGTGCCGTCCTTGATCGTATCGATCAGGGGTTTGGCGACTTTGGGGTCCAGTGCCGGGCAGCCCCAGCTTCTCCCCATGCGGCCGTGTTGCTTGCCGAAGGCCTCGTTGACGTACCACGCCCCGTGGATGACGATGGTGCGGGCGAGTGCCTTGTGGTTGACGCCTTTTTCCAACCCATGGAGTTTCAGGGAATAGCCGTTCTGGCCGAAATAGGTTGTGCCGGTGCGGAAGAGGCCCAGGCTGGACTGTTTGGTTCCATGTTGATTCGAGAACCTCGTCGCAGAAAACTCGCCACTGCCGACGCCGTGGGCGACCAGCTCCTCGTAGATCAGTTTCTTTGAGTTGATGTCGAAGACCCAAAGACGAGGTTCCACCGAGGGCAGTGAGTAGTCGATGACGGAGAGGATATTGCGGCGCTTTTCACCGTCTTTCCACGCACACTCGGCGGCATTGAGGGCCAGTTTGAGGACCTCAGGATTGAGGTTGGGCGCCTCGGCTTTCAGCGTCCGGAAGAGAGGCGGCACTCCGGGGCCGTCAGCAGCCGCTATCGCAGTCAGCGACCACAGGGAGACAACGGTG
The DNA here is from genome assembly GCA_030618605.1 of Holophagae bacterium. Taxonomy (GTDB): domain Bacteria; phylum Acidobacteriota; class Thermoanaerobaculia; order Thermoanaerobaculales; family Sulfomarinibacteraceae; genus DAOWGJ01. The sequence goes on from JAUXDC010000075.1 coordinate 8,770, forward strand.
AGAATTCCGAGACATTCTCTGATTCGCACGAAATCTAAATCCCCTTGGCTTTGTTTTTCTGAGCCGCAACGACGATGAAGCCGTCTTCACTCTTTGTATGGGGGGCCGCGGCGTAATTGGTGATCACCAGAGTCGTTCCCGGTTCGATCATCTCGTAGATAACGGCAGCGAAATATATCGGAATATGAATCCTGTTGACGGCCTGTTCTTGGGTCTCGGCATCAACTGCGCCGCCGCCGTGAACGTTCAGCCATCGGTGCGCCGGTTTGCCCGGAAGCCAAGGATCGTCGAGGTCGCCCTGTCCGACCAGAACGGAGAATACGCCCTCGCCGATTGGGATCTCAGGATCAGCGATACGAATATGGGCCACGCCGATCTCGATGCCCGCCCGGTAGACGTAGATTTTCTTATCGGCTGCACTGACGAGCAGGCTCAGGGGTCCGTCGGGGGCGCGATCCGGTTGCCATGAATAGGCATCGGTTCCCAATACCGGTTTCGTCTGATCGTCATCCTCGAGGGGCAATGGTGACAGAACGAAACCGGGGTGAGAGGCTTCCTCGGGACCTTCGTGGTCGTTGGCGATGACCACCGTCGTTCCCATAGAATCGGCGTCGAACAACAGGTGCGCGAAATCCAGGGGCAGGTGAATGCACCCATGAGATGACGGGTAGCCGGGTAGGCCGCCGGCGTGGAGGCTGATTCCGCCCCAGGTCAGGCGCTCGGTGTAAGGCATCTTGGCGTTGTAGATGCTGGAAACATGGTGGACCGATTTTTCCAGGACGGTAAAAATTCCAGTGGGTGTTTCATAGCCTTTTCTGCCGGTTGCGACGTTGGTGTAGCCGATCCGGATGCCGTTGCGGTAGACATAGGCCAACTGCTCGTTGAGGCTGACCACGACGACAATCGGTCCGGTGGGAGACTCCTCTGGCGCCCAGACCCACTGGTCCTTGACCAGGTCAGACGGTTGCACGTCCAGGCCGACCCTTTCCGCTCCTGCGGTTCCGGCGGTACCCAGTACCAAGGCCAGGCCGATGAGGAGGGCTGCTGAACGAAATGATGGTGTGTGTTGCTTGGTCATGTTCTTTCTCCATCCTTGAGCTGCTATTTGAGCAGCTGGAATTGATCGTTATTTCTGGGGGATGATAAATCACCCGCGGGGCATTCGTACAGCCCTGACGATGTATCGTTTTGGAGCGCTGCCGACGAAATAGAATGGGTAACAGGTGACCAGCGTTATGACGTCTTCTTCACCCTGGCCGAGGACTTCGACGTTCTCGGGCCGGACGATTGTGATGTTCTCGATGACGTAGGTGTTATTCCCGCTGAGGGTCTGAAGCTCGATCTGATCCCCCGGCCCGATGTCTTTGAGCTTGCGGAAGAAACCGTCACGATGGCCGGCGATTCCGCAATTTCCGCTTTCGCCCAGTTGTGCCGTTCCTTCAATACGACCCAGGCCGCGGTTGAGGATCAAGTCGGTGGTGCCTTCGTAGACGGGTACGACAAGGTCGATCTTGGGAATGCGCAAGAGCGCAAGGGGAAGACCGGTGTCGACGTCGAGGCTTTCATTGTATTGGTCAATTCTCCCCGCGGCCCACAGTTTGGTGTCGACCTTTGCGTCTGCCTCCGCCAACTCGTCGGCTGTCACCGGGGGGGCCGTCGGCGTTGGTGTCGGTGTAGGGATGGCCGCCAATCGAGCCTCTTCGGCCGCTCGTGCCTGTTCAAACCTCGCCACGTCCCGGCGGCTGAGATAGGCGCCCCTGGCCCAACCAAAGAGGGCTACCGCCAAAAGAAGCAGCCCGGCGATCCACAGAATTCGCTCGATATTCTTCATACTCTCATCTCAACCAATGGTCTACCCCCGATATTCCTCAGAGAGGGGTAAGATGAATCAATATTCACCGAGGAAACACCTCAACGACGAAAACAATGGAACGGTCTGAACTATACTGGATGACGGTATGGTTTACATTGTAATCTGGTTACAATCAGGCAACAGCCTGTTACCTGGGGGCTCGCGTCGCTCCATTGGTACCGGTCACAATAAGTCGAGTGAACGAAGATGTAGCTGCAATGCTGCGTAACGGAAAAATAGGGGAGGTTCTATGGATATCACGAGTTTGGTAATTTTCTTGGCGATCGGTGCGGTAGCCGGCTGGCTTGCCGGCACCATCACGAAGGGCGGAGGGTTTGGTCTTGTCGGTGACATCATCATCGGCATCATCGGCGCCGTCATTGGTGGCTGGCTGTTTGGAATGATGGGAATCACCGCCGGAGGTCTGATCGGCGCCATCATAACGGCTACGGTGGGCGCCGTCGTACTGCTCTTTATCATCCGGTTGGTCAAGAAGGCGTGAGCGTCAGGGGCCATATCCCAATCTGAAATTTTGAGTGTTTCTGAAAACCGAATGTAAATTTCTCATCGATGAGACGCCCCGGCCATCGGGTCGAAGACCAACAAGGAGATCATAGTCATGGAAAAACTGAAACAACAAAATCTGACCTTATTTGTCGTATTGGCTGCGATCGTCGTAATCGCCCTGCCCAGTATCGCCTCGGCTGGAGGCGGCGTGACGACGTCACAGCTTCGCGCCTGCCACGACTACGTCTGGTTTCAGTCCGAGTTCAAGGACATGAACATACCGAACGCCGGTATTTCGATCTCCGGTGGCGACGTTATGGGCAATGGCAATGCGCGGGTTCATTGGGTGGTCAAGTGGGAGGGCATGCGTGCGCACGGTGTCTGCATCGTCAACCGAAACGAAAAGGTCGTCGATTTCAAGAGCCACTACAACGGGGAAAGCTCCAAGCACAGCCAAGGGGCAGGGCATTCCAGCGGTATCTACTACAATACCTATTCCCGTCGCTGGTACACTTCTGACGGTCAGGAATGTGCGACTTGCACTCCCGAGAACGGGTTCAAAAAGCCTGTGACGGATGGTGAGTTCTACTACGATCCGGATATCAGGAAGTGGCGCAATTCTGGTGAAAGGGGCGCAATCTGTCACACATGCACCCCTGAGAACGGTTTTCCGATTCCTGCGCACCACCGCTGATTTTGACCTAAGATAGAGACCATGCGCGACCGCCCTTGGCGGTCGCGTTTTTTGGTAGGGCTCTGCCGGGTGTGGAATCAAGACAAAGACTCTTCTGTTAGAACCTGAGGGAGCGATCGTTATTTCAGATACAAAGACCCAAACCGATCGAGAGATCACTCCGGAGGATCGTGGCCTTCGGCTTTTGGCAGCCTACAATTTCCTATTGGCAGCGGTTCTTTTCATCGTGGCCTTTGAGGTGGTTCAGTTGCTCCATGAGGATCTGGTCGAAGTGGTCCACGTGTGGATCCTTCGGTTCCATGCTGACCCGGGCAATCCGGTCATCACTGAAGTATTGGTACAGGTCACAAGAATAGCGCCGGCCGCCCTGGTTGAATTTGGAATCATTGTTGGGTTCTTTGGACTGATCCACCTGGTGCAGGGCGTAGGCCTGTGGCTGAAAAAGGTATGGGCAGAGTTTCTCAGCGTTATTTCTACTGCCGCCTTCATTCCCCTGGAGATCATCGAGATCATCCATGAGTTTCATCTTGTCAAATTGGTGACCCTGGGGCTGAATCTCGCCATCGTCTTCTATCTGATTCAACGTATCCGGACGAGAAGACAATTGATCCACGAAGTACACGAAGGATCTTTTTCTTAGGATTATCTGAGCGATTATTGCCAATACCCAAGCAGTAGGGTGGGCCTTGGCCCACCATCGGGCGCCTCAGTTGGTGGGCCAAGGTCCACCCGACATGCTGCTTCGAAATTTCGAAGTGGTCGGAGGTTAGCTCCTAGCGCCACGCCTTGATCAGGAACCAGATCGAGAGGATGACCAGTACCGGCCAGATGATCAGCAGGTCGATACGGATATTGGCATCCGGGCTCCACGTCACGATTGCCCACTCCCAGACCGCGTAGAGCGCCCAGGCGATGATGGGGATGAGGAGAGCCATTGCATGTTTCCCCTCACCCAGGGCTGTGAAGCGCATGATGAGGAAGAGAATGAAGAACACTCCTGCAATGGCCAGAATGTTGAATGGTTTGGCGACAAACAGTGATGTCAAAAAGTCCATGAGTCCTCCAGGGATTGCGTTTCTCAGAGCCGACGCCACCATACCATGAATGGCGTGACCGGCTACCTACGGCAAGTCATCGCCGAGCAGGATGAAAATCGGCTGCATTTCTTCGACGCAGGTCAGATCGAGCTTGGCCTGCGGATCGTCAAAGAACGCCCTTGTGACGGCTTTGGCGCACTCTGATCTTACGGACGCCCCGTGGGGACTGAGGGGAAAGGTGACCATGACGGAGTCCGACAGGTTTGAGGAGGCCACTTCGCCCCACTCCACCGCCGTGGCGGTATCCATCGCCCCGTTGGAGACCAGGGTGCGCAGACCGGACGTGACCGGTTCCGGCAAAGGCGCTCTTTCGTTGACAATCCCCCATGCCTCACAGGTGATCATCTGCTGCACGACAGGCGATAGGTCTGTGACCAATTGGGGCGCTTCGAAGGATCGATAGAGTTCAAAGGCCCGGTCGATATCCAGGTTGACGGAACGGTCGTTGCAGTTGATCATTTTCTCAGTGTCAAGGTTCAGCAGATCTATCGCCGCAATGCCGATGGGAATCTCACTGTCGGGAGCCGCCGCTTTGACCCGGCCTTTTATGAGATTGTGGACGGCCGATTCTCCCCGCTCGAGCTCATCAATCAATCGAGGAAGAAAGGGCAGAGAGGCTGCATTACTGGAAGAAGCGAACAACAACAGCGACCGTAAGTCCTCCAACGTGACCTCTGTACCATCCTTGAGCGTGATGGGCTGCTGTTCAATCTTTTGTAAGAGACCCAACAGGCGGTGACGGATGTTCGGAAAGTCCTTCGAACATTTTTCGTCTGCTTCACAATCGCTGAATACGCGGAGGACATTTCGGGGCTGGATCAGTCCTCGTTCTGCCAGATCAACAAAGAGAGGTGTGACGCCGTCGATGAAGACACTGCGAACCTTCGGCAGCTCCTGATCGCCGTGTTCGTCGTAATAGCGCATGGTTTCCAGCGCCAGCGTCGTACCGTAAGAAATGCCGTAGATATTGTATTCCGCATAATTGAGTTCGCCCATCAGCGCGATGGCGTCACGCAGGCTGGTTTCCGTGCTGTACTGGGTCAAATCCACGCCTTTTTCTTCGTAATACCGTCTGCAGTTGGCAACTGGATCGTTATTCCGTGTGACAAATTTTGCCAGTGCTCGTTCTTTTT
>JAUXDC010000018.1 GCA_030618605.1 Holophagae bacterium
CCAGCGAAGGCATTGAGAGAGCCGGATGCAGATTGGACCACCGGGGAGACAGGTTGCACTCTCCCCCTCTCCCCCTCATGAATGCTGATCTCAGCATTCATGGGATTGGGAATGATCCACAACCCTCCCTCGTTCTACCAGGCGCCCGGTCACTGTCGGGCAACGAGGTGCAAATGACGGACTCGACGACAACGCTCGAAGAATTTGCGAACCGTGAGTATGAGCACGGGTTCGTGACGGATGTCGAGCAGGAGACATTTCCGCCCGGATTGAACGAAGATGTCGTACGGGCGATTTCGGCGAAGAAAAACGAACCCAATTGGTTGACCCAGTGGCGCTTGAAAGCCTTTCGCCACTGGCAGACTATGGAAGAGCCGTCCTGGCCGAAGGTTCACTACGAACCGGTCGACTACCAGGCGATCTCCTACTTTGCCGCTCCCAAGAAACTCCTCGACAGCCTCGATGAGGTGGATCCGGAAATTCTGGAAACCTACAAGAAACTGGGCATCCCACTCGATGAACAGAAGGCGCTTGCCGGCGTCGCAGTCGATGCAGTGTTCGACTCGGTTTCCGTGGCCACCACCTACAAGGACAAATTGGCTGAGAAGGGCATTATCTTCTGCTCCTTTTCCGAGGCGGTTCAGGACCATCCTGAACTCATAAAGAAATACCTCGGTTCAGTGGTCCCGCATACCGACAATTTCTTCGCCGCCCTGAACTCCGCGGTCTTCTCCGACGGATCGTTCGTCTACATCCCCAAAGGCGTACGCTGTCCGATGGAACTCTCCACCTATTTCCGCATCAACGCCTCCAATACCGGCCAATTCGAGCGCACCCTGATCGTGGCCGACGAAGATGCTCAGGTCAGCTACCTTGAGGGCTGCACGGCGCCTCAACGGGATGAGAACCAGCTTCACGCTGCGGTGGTCGAACTGGTCGCCCTGGAACGAGCGAGCATCAAGTACTCAACGGTCCAGAACTGGTACCCAGGGGACAAGGAGACGGGAAAAGGTGGAATCTTCAACTTCGTCACGAAACGCGGAATATGCGAAGAGAAATCGAAGATTTCCTGGACCCAGGTGGAAACCGGCTCAGCCATCACTTGGAAGTACCCCTCGGTGATCCTCAAGGGTGACCAGTCAATCGGCGAGTTCTACTCGGTAGCTCTGACCGCCGGACGTCAGCAGGCGGATACCGGCACCAAAATGGTCCATCTGGGCAAGGGCACTCGTTCGACAATCATCTCCAAGGGCATCTCGGCAGGCAAGGGGCAGAACTCCTACCGGGGTCTTGTCAAAGTCGCCAAAGGTGCGGACAACGCCCGAAACTTCTCCCAATGCGATTCAATGCTGATCGGATCGGAGTGCGGGGCTCACACCTTCCCCTATATCGAAATTCGAAATCCCACCGCCCAGGTGGAACATGAAGCAACAACCTCGAAGATCGGTGAAGACCAGATCTTCTATTGCAACCAACGTGGCCTCTCGACAGAAGATGCCGTCACAATGATCGTCAACGGCTTCTGCAAAGAGGTCTTCAAGGAATTGCCCATGGAGTTTGCGGTTGAAGCACAGAAGCTGCTCGGCGTCAGCCTCGAAGGCAGCGTAGGGTGAAAAACTGTCAGCTGGAACGTCTGGATGCAGGGTGCAGATTCAATTTGCACCTTGTCCCTGGCTCCCTGTCCCCTTCCACTACATCAAACGAGCGTCAGCTCAGCGCTGACGGCTTATCGGAGTCTTAGTAATGCTTGAACTCAGAAACCTCCACGTCGCCATCGGCGGCAACGAGATCCTCAAGGGCATCGACCTGAAGATCAATGCCGGCGAAGTCCACGCGATCATGGGGCCGAACGGCTCCGGGAAAAGCACACTGGCTTCAGTGTTGGCCGGCAGGGAAGAATACGAGGTCACCTCGGGTGAGGTCCTGTTCCAAGGCAAAAACCTGCTGGAACTTGACCCGGAAACCCGGGCCCGCGAAGGCCTGTTCCTGGCCTTTCAGTACCCGGTTGAGATCCCGGGTGTCGGCAACACATATTTTCTTCGGACGGCACTGAACGCAATCCGTGAACACCGGGGGCAGTCCCCACTGGACGCCATGGATTTTCTTCAAATGGTGCGCGAGAAGGCCGATGTCGTCAAACTCGACCCTGAACTGCTCAAACGGGCCGTCAATGAGGGCTTCTCCGGGGGCGAGAAGAAACGCAACGAGATCTTCCACATGGCAGTGCTGGAACCCCGCTTGGCCATCCTCGACGAGACCGATTCCGGCCTGGATATCGACGCCCTCCGGATCGTCTCCGAAGGCGTCAACTCCCTCCGGGACCCGGAGAGATCCTTCATCGTCATCACCCACTACCAGCGCTTACTGGACCACATCATTCCAGATTTCGTGCACGTCTTGAAGGATGGACGTATCGTGGAAAGCGGCGGGCGCGAATTGGCGCTGGAACTTGAGGCACGGGGCTATGACTGGCTGGATTCCAAGGCCACAGCCGAAACGGCGAAGTGACGATGATGGCATCGACGCCACTGTTTCAACCGGACTTTGCCGCCCAGGATCACCCTCTTCAAATCCTGTCGGCCCTGGGTTTGAAGGCCCGCAAAAAATCCAACGAGCTGGGTTTCCCGTCGCGACAGGACGAGGACTGGCGACTGACCACGCTGACGCCGGCCACCGACCATCCTTTCGCCAAGGCGCCTGAGGCGACAGTCGCCTCCGAAGGCTGGACTCTGCCAGACGCCATCACTATCACCTTCGTCAACGACCGATTTATCGGCGGGGTCGCCGCGAACGATTTACCGCCCGGTGTCACGATGACGGCCTTGAGTTCGGCCGCCCACAGCCATCCTCAGTTGATCGAAAACCACCTCGGCCGATTGGCCGGCTTTGACGATCAGCCCTTTGTTGCCTTGAACACCGCGCAGGGCCTTGAGGGGGCAATTATTCACCTGGCCCCTGGTGCAAACCTCGACCGGCCCATCAACATCGTTTACACCACGACTGGTGACGACATCGTCACCTACCCCAGAACCCTGATCATTGCCGAAGAGGGCGCGAACGCCACCGTGGTGGAAACCTTTGCCGGCGACGGCAGGAACCTGATCTGCCCCGTGACTGAAGTCGCCGTCGGCCCCGCGGCCTCGCTGAAACACACGCGACTGATCGAACTCGGCGCAGAGGGTTCATGCATCGGTTCGGTGTCGGCCGCAGTCGAACGGAACGCCGCCTATCGGCTCAACTCGGCCTGCCTCGGGGGCTCGCTCGCCCGAACCGACATCCACGTCGGTCTCAACGGCGAAGGCGCCGATACCACCCTCGACGGCCTGACACTGGTCGAAGGAAAGGACCAGGGAGCAACCCACGTCGTCGTTGAGCACCGGGTTCCCAATTGCACAAGTACACAGCGTTTTCGCAGCGTGCTCGACGGTCGATCGAAAGCCGTGTTCACAGGGCGAATCATCGTCGCCGAGGACGCACAACAGACCGATGCCCGTCAGTCCAGTCGCTCCCTCCTGAGGTCCCCCGACGCCGTAGCCCACAACAACCCTCAGTTGGAAATCTACGCGGACGACGTTCGGTGCACCCACGGTTCGACCGTCGGACAACTGGACCCGGAGTCCCTGTTCTATCTCAGGGCCCGGGGCATCGACCGGTTGACCGCCGAGGGCCTCTTGACGCTGGCATTTGCCTCAGAGGTTCTCGAAGGCATCCCGGTCGAGGCGGTCAAGTCCCGACTCGAAGACCAGGTGATGGCTCAATTGGGGCCGGAGACCGTGCGATGAGTGACTCGACCACGACCTCTGGTGGGCTGGACATCGAAAAGATCCGCGCCGATTTTCCAGCGCTGCATCAAGACATCCACGGGCACCCGTTGGTCTACCTGGACAACGCAGCGACCACTCAGAAACCCTGGGCGGTGATCGATGCCGTCCGTTCCTTTTATGAGAACGACTGCTCCAACGTCCACCGGGGCGTTCATGCACTCTCACAACGAGCCACCGTTGCATTCGAGAGCTCCCGGACCGCTATCAAGGCCTTTCTCGGCGCCCGGGACAGCCGGGAGATCATCTTCACCCGCTCGACCACCGAAGCCATCAACCTCGTCGCCCACTCGTTCGTCAGACCCAGGCTCAAGCCGGGGGACGAAGTGCTGATCACAGAGATGGAGCACCATTCGAATATCGTTCCATGGCAGCTTCTCTGTGACGAAAAGGACGCCGTCCTTCGGGTCGCTCCGATGGGCGACGACGGCAAACTGATTTTGGAACAGTTCGAAGAGATGATCAGCGAACGGACCCGGATCGTCAGCGTGGTCCACGTCTCCAATGCCCTGGGCACAGTCAACCCTGTCGAGGAGATCATTCGCCTGGCGCGCGACAAGGGCGTTCCGGTCCTGATCGACGGAGCTCAGGCCGTACCCCACATGAAGGTCGACGTTTCGGCCCTGGACTGTGATTTCTACGCCTTTTCCTCTCACAAGGCCTACGGTCCGACCGGAATCGGCGCCCTCTACGGTAAAAGGCAGCACCTTCTGGAGATGACGCCCTACCAGAGCGGCGGGGACATGATCCTCTCTGTGACCTTCGACCGGACAACCTTTAACGAACCGCCTCACCGGTTCGAGGCCGGTACACCCAACATCGAAGGCGCCATCGGCCTGGCCAAAGCGCTTCAGTACATTGAAACGATCGGCATCGACACCGTCCAGGCTCATGAGCGCTCCCTGCTCGCCCATGCGACCGAGGCGATTCTCGAGGTCCCCGGCGTACGGCTTATCGGCGCCCCCCAACACCGCGCCGGAGCTTTGAGTTTCGTCATGGAGGGCATTCACCCCCATGACATCGGAACCATCCTCGATCAGGAAGGCGTCGCCGTCCGCGCCGGCCACCATTGCGCCCAGCCCATCATGCAGCACTATCACCTATCGGCCACCGTCAGGGCCTCATTCGGCCTGTACAATCGGGTTGACGAAATCGACGCCCTGATCAAGGGGCTCCACAGCGTCCGGGAGGTATTCGGCTGATGTCCGATCTCAAAGATCTCTACCAGGAAGTCATTCTCGACCATAATCGGAATCCTCGGAATTGTTACATCATGGACGGCGCCAGCTGCACCGCCGACGGTCATAATCCTCTGTGCGGCGACATCGTCAAGGTCTACCTGCGAATCGAGAACGGCACCATCGAAGAGATCTCATTCCAGGGCCAGGGATGCGCAATCTGCACGGCATCGACATCGCTGATGACCGAGTCGGTTCGAGGCAGGTCAGTCGAAGAGGCCCAGGGACTGTTTGACGAGTTCCACCAGATGCTGACCGGCGTGGCGGAAGAACAGGGTGTGGCACTGGGCAAACTCCAGGTCTTCGAGGGCGTTCGCGAATACCCCGTCAGGGTCAAATGCGCCACCTTGGCCTGGCATACCCTCAACGCCGCAATGGAAGAAAAGAAAGAAGACGTCACGACGGAATGAAGAAAGCTGGGAGGCTGGGAAGCCAGGACGCTAGGAAGCAAAACGGGAACATGTCTCCTTCGACCTTTCCGACCCCTTCAACCCGCTTTTGACGGAGATTCTATGAGTTCTGAAATTGAAAGCCGCGTCATCGATGCGCTCAAGACGATCTATGACCCGGAAATTCCGGTCAATATTTACGATATGGGCTTGATCTACGAGGTCACCGTCAGCGACGAGGCAGATGTCTCTATCCTGATGACCCTGACCTCGCCGATGTGCCCCGTGGCCGAGAGTCTCCCCCCGGAAGTCGAGATCAAGGTCAAACAACTCGAAGGCGTTCGATCCGCCACGGTCGAGATCACCTGGGATCCCCCGTGGGATCCCGAGATGATGTCCGAAGCGGCCAAGCTGGAACTGGGGATGTTCTAATTTACTCGATCACGAAGCTCAGCAACTCCACCGGAACCATGTCGCACGAAGTCGTGGTTGCCAGGTTCGCCATCCCGGGAGAGTTGCAACGCCCGCCAAAATCGACGTTGTTGCTGTCACTGTCCGCACCGTCCGAAGCTCTCGAGATACTGAAGTACATCTCGGCCGGGTTGTCCTCGAGCCCCACACCCGAACCTTCCGTGTAAGGCCACCCGGTGTCCCCCTCATAGCTCACAGTGTCTACCAATACCCCGGACAAGCGCAGGGCGACGGCGTCAGGGTCGGAACCGCCGTTGCCGTCTTGAATGAGGTCGGTATCCGGCGTCACGTCGTGATCACAGTGGGCAAGAGGAAGCCCGCTCCCCGTTTGGCCGCATATGACAAAGAAACCGCCCGGACCCAAATTCACCGCGGGCAGGTCTATCGAGGCGTACTCCACGGCCCCTCCCCCGGCGCCGTCGATCAACTGGATCGCGACATTGTCAAGACTGATCCCCTCGGACCCGGCATTCATGATTTCGATGAACTCGTGATCGTCGGTTCCGCCTTGGTCGTAATCGATCTCGTTGATGACCAACCGGGCCGTGTCTCCGCCTTCAAAGGCGCCGATATCACAGACGGTCGGTCGCGGAATTCCACGGGCGTCCAGGGAAAGTACCGGGAACGCTCCGCAAACGCCGGAACTCCCACCGCCGAGTGCAGGGCTCGCCCCACCGAGATCCATGGTACGAATCGGCAGGGGACCGATATTCAGGGTCAAGGAACCAAGCAACGGGTCTCCCCCTGATGAGAGTCCGCAGGAGGCGGTGTTCCCGGAATCGTAGAGGAGGTTTGCCCCGCTGTCGGAGAAGGTACCGGTTCCCGCACAGTTTGCCCCTGATGATGCGTTCGAGATGATGGTGTTGGATAGATCGACATCGCCGTCACCAAAAATCTCTCTCCCAACTCCCCCAGCGGTATTGCCTGACAGGGTCGAGTTGATGATGCCCACATCTCCAATCCCGTTGAACATGCTGATAGCCCCACCGTTGGTCCCGGCACTGTTCCCATTGAAGGTCGAATTGGAGATTCGAAGAGTCCTGCTCAAGAGCATCTGATTGTCTCCGATGGCCCCACCATCGCTGTTGGTACTTGTATTGCTGTCGAAAACCGAGTTGAGGATGTGCATTTCACCCTGGTTGTAAATGGCGCCACCGAGTCCGTCGGCGCCCACCGGACCGTTGGCGGTGTTGTTGGTGAAATCGCAGGCAATGATGCCTCCCCCCAGCAAGCTGGTGATGTCCGTATTCACGATGAACCCGCTTGTGTTGTTGTAGATCGCCCCGCCCCTTCGTTCGGCGGTGTTTCCGAGCAGTGAGGGTCCACCAAAAATGCAGCCAATGATGCTGACCACTGATGACGAACTTGCAGCCTGAATGTAGAGGGCACCTCCGCCATCGGCCGAGTCGGTACCGTCGGAATCATTTGACTGGAACGTAACCATATCCAGGACCACCGCTTCGGCCGTAGATGTCCCGGTGATGTAGATCGCACCACCACGGTCTGCGCTGTTTCCAATGAAGTCTGCGACACTGATGAAGAGCTCGGCATTGATCCCCTTGGCGATGGCACCCCCGTTGCCGGTGGCATCATTCAAGGTGAACGAACATCCGTTGATCCACATCGTTCCGCTGGTCGATGCGTTGATGGCCCCACCCGAACTGGCCGAGTTGCTGTCAAATGTCGACCCATTGGCGGTCAAATTCGTATCGCTCCCGAGTACTATCGCCGACGCAGCGGCGTTTTGAAGCGTGACCAGGTTGAGAACCAGGTGGCCCCCGGATGTGTTTGCCGTGAAAATCTGGTTGGCGTTCCCACCGCCGTCGATGGTGATGGGGCCTTGGATGACGACCTCGCTGTCGCCTACGAACATGGCCGCGTCGACGGTGATCGAAGTGACACCGAGAAACATAATGATATCCACGTCGGTATTCGGGGCGGCACTCTCGCAATCGTCATAGGCGCCATCCTGGTTGGAGACATTTGCCATCGCCTCACGAAGGGAACATTTCCCGGCCTCATTGACTCCAGGATCATCGACAAGGGTGCCGAGGCTGTTGTCGACCTGGATAACTGTCGCGCCTACAGGACCTGAAAACGCAAGACAAACGACCAAAACTACAAAAAATACACAACAACCCCAGCGAGACATACCCCACCCCTTTCAATCGAAGCGGCGCAACGCGGGTTGCTGCAAGCAGCACGAAACCCACAACCGGGCGAACCGCGCCTCACAACTCCAAATCTGTTTCTGATTCTCTTGCGGATCATCCTACCACAGTCCAGCGCTTTGACTGCACACAGGTCTCTCCGGAAAGTCTGACGGCAAGAGCCGACGCGAGTCCCATTTCGGAAAATCAAAAGGTTTTTTCTGGTTTTCAGCCTTGACGGCCTTACCGGAGACCCGGCATCTATACGGGCATTGTGAAGTGGCCTGGTTGATCCGAATCTTCTCGAAAGCCCACCTTCCGCAGAAACCGCTGATGGGCCGGCACTCCTGATGTAGCCGCAAACGACCGGAAGCCGCAGGCCTTGAGCCGAGGATGACTCGATGAGTAGACGAATCGCGCATTCTTGAAGTCACGGTAATCCGGCACGACATAGTCCAGGCGAATCTGAGCAACTCCGTCGCCGGCGTCCTCACAGACGAAGACCCCGACCGGGAGCATGTTGCGCAAAATTAAACGAATTTCAGGGTTGTTCACCCCTTCGAGCGAGAATCCCGGGAAGAACCGGTTGATGTCATCAGCCCAGAAGGTCAGGAACTCCTTGAGGAAAGCCGAATCCGGAGCCACCTCAAAAAACGAGAACGTGTCCTTCTTTCGGCTCAAGATCACCAGGTAGACGACATCGACGGCCGCGATGAAACTATTCAGGCAGACTACCGGCCAGGCCTGGATTAACAGGCCGTATGTCGCAAAGGTCGAAGCGCCGACCAGGTTGATCCACCTCAAACGCCAAATGTTGTTCATCATCAGGGACGTCGCCACCAACGCCGACCCGACATATCCTACCCATTGAACCAGTTCCATCACTCTCCTCCAGCTTCAGCATCAAAGACAACAGGATAAGCCTCGAGTTTCTTCTCGCCTACTACCTCAATTACCAGAACCGGCGTCCGGACTATGTCGGCGCATGGTGGAATATCGTCAATTTGAAGCGGGCGGAGGCCAATTTCCAAGGCGCGCGTTAGTCACTTATCAATCGAGCTCGGTTTTTTCCATCGTGACCGGAACGACATTTATCAATTCCTTTTGGTTCTGGCTCCACCTTCCGAAACTTCAGGAATTAAAAAAGGGCCTCCCTCGGGAGGCCCTTTTGGTGCTCAAGAGAAGACGAATACTACTGGGCGGGGGCGTTCTCGGCACCGACCATGACGATTTCGGCCTTGTCCCGAAGGCTCGTCAACAGTGCCTCGATCCGGCCTTGCTGCCCTTCCTGGACCAGACCCTGTCGAATCCGATCCCGCACCTCATCGAGGGGTACGGTTCGCGCATCGTTACGTTCCTCAACCCGAATAATGTGGTAGCCGAAACGGGTCTCGACGACCCCGGAAGTCTCTCCCGGCTTGAGGGCAAAGGCCGCATCAGCAAATGGCGCCACCATACGGTCTTTTGAGAAGAAACCCAGATCCCCACCCTTGGGCCCACTGGGGCCCTCGGAAAGTTCGGTCGCCAATGTGGCGAAATCCTCACCCGCCGTTACACGTTTAAGGGCCGCTTCAGCCTTGGCCTTGGCCGCAGCCTTGGTCTCATCGTCAGCGCCGGCCTCCACCTTGAACAAAATGTGGCGCGCGCTGACCTCCTCGGATGCTTCGAAGAATGTGGGGTTTTCCTTATAAAAGGTCGAAATTTTCTCGTCAGAGACTTCAATCCCTTCGCCGAGCTTCATAAGCAATTGGTTGACCAAATCAGAGTCCTCGATCAACGTTTCGAGGCGCGCTCGGTCCAACCCCTGCTCTGCAAGGGTGACATCCAGTTGTTCCGCCCCGCCTGCACTGGTCTCCGCCTGCTCAACACTCGTCTTGACAACGGCCGGATCCGCTTTGAATCCCCTCCGCTTGGCTTCTTGCACCAGCAACACGCCATCGACCATCTGCTGCATCGCTGCGGCGCCAATCTGCTGTGGGTCCACTTGCTGACCCGATTGGGCCATGCTCTGCGCCATCCTCTGGGCCGCCATCTGGACCTCACCGGCCAAGATTTCGTCACCGTTAACCGTAACGACAGCCTGATCAGGGGGTGTATTCGGCCTTTGGGCCGCTGCCGGCGCCTGGGCCATCAACAAAGTTGCGGAGAAAAGAACTGTCATCAGAACAACAAATCGAAAAAAACGCATGATCAATGGCCCTCCTGGGCGGGAAGAAAATCTAACAATCAACGGCCACCGAAATTTTCCGACGGTCCGAGCCGAACGCGGACCCTATCATAATCTGGGGTCGGACTGGAATTCAGAGGGGATCGCTTAAGCAATTCGTGGCTCAGTGGCCTGGGACAACCTCAGTCGGCGGAAACTCCCCGAAGCCACAGAGCCACGAATTGCTCTTGGTGAGGGACTTCGACAGCGGCATCTCTTCCTTTGCATGTTTGCGCAGATCTGCTAGTGTCTTTGAGGACCCAGTCATCCAATCGTGGCTCCGTCTCGAGATTCTCAATGCCTTCTTCATTTCACTGGGATCTTGAGGAACCCCGTGCTGTCTGGAGGAAGAATGAACCAGGAAAAGACTTCAAAATCCAGTTGTTGCACCGGTTCGCCGGTTACCGAAACAATCCCGAACGACAAGGATGGCGTTCGAGCCCAGGTCAGCAAGGCCTATGCAAACGCGGTCACCCTCAGCGTCAAGGAGGGCGGCAATGCGTGCTGTTCGAATACGCTTCCCGTCGGAATCGCTGCACAGACAGCCGGCTACAGCGACGGCGAAACGGCCGAGTACGCGGATGCCGCCCATTCCTCCTTCGGCTGCGGCAACCCCCTCGCATTTGCCGGAGTCAAAGAGGGTCAGACGGTACTCGATCTGGGTTCCGGCGCCGGTTTCGACTTGCTTCTCGCAAGCCGTAAGGTCGGCCCAGGAGGCAAGGTCATCGGTGTCGACATGACGGATGCGATGATCGAGGTCGCACGGGACAATATCAACCAGGCCGGCGCCGAGAACGTCGAGATCCGCAAAGGGGTGATCGAAGAACTTCCGATCGAGGACTCGTCAGTCGACTGGGTAATCTCCAACTGCGTCATCAATCTGTCCCCGCAGAAAGACAACGTTTTCTCCGAGATCACACGGGTCCTCAAGCCCGGCGGACGCTTCTCGGTCTCAGACATCGTCGCTGAGGACCTGCCCGACGACATCAGGCGCCTCGCCACGGCCTACTCCGCCTGTATCGGTGGCGCCATTTCAGAGACGCAATACCTGGCCGGCCTGGCGGCCGCCGGACTGGGCGACCTTGAAGTCACCGAACGCCTGGTCTACGACGAGGTCCAGATCCGCGGCATGCTGGGAAGTGATCTGGCGGCCCTCGGAATCCCGAAGGATCTCCTCGACACACAACTCGGCAGGGTCGTCGGAAAGGTCTGGAGCGCCAAGATCACGGGACGAAGACTCAAAAAATCCTGAATCTCCTGATCGTTGGCAGCCGATCAATCGCAGAACTCTCGGAAATGACGCAGGAACCCAGGCCTGTGAGCGCGCAACTGAACCCAGGGCGATCACCCCCTCTCCCCTGCTCCCCCTCTCCCCCTCGTTCTTCCTGGGAGAAAAAGGCACTTCACCCTTCCCTCTTCACTCGACGGTCATCCCTCGTTGCCCTTCTTCTCCTCCAGCTCCGCCCATCGGTCGAAGAGTTGATCCAGTCGGAGCTGCGCTTCTTTGTGGGCCTCGAAGGCCTCGTGGGCCTTGTGGGCATCGGAGACGACAGCTGGATCCTCGAGACGGGCCGCCGAGGCTTCAAGGTCCCGTTCGGCAGCAGCAATCGTCTCTTCGATCCCCTCGTACTCCCGTTTTTCGAGGTAGGACAGGCCCTGTTTCTTCTTCTTCTCACGTGGCGCGCTGGTTTTCTTCCGGGTGGTCTTCTGCCCAACTGTGGCGACGGTTTCTTCCCACTGGGCGACATCGGCGAAGAACGTTGCACCACCTTGACCGCCAAGCCCCAACAGGAGGGTCGCAACCCGATCCATCAAGAGCCGATCATGGGTCACAAGAACCAGGGCGCCGGGAAAGTCCAAAAGACTCTCCTCCAGCACTTCAAGGGTCGGGATGTCCAAATCGTTCGTCGGTTCGTCGAGGATCAAAAGGTCAGCGGGCCGCAACATCAGGCGGGCGATGTGGACACGCGCCTTCTCTCCACCGGACAGATCCGCCAGGGGCAGATCCAGCTGATCTGCGCTAAAAAGGAACCTCTTGGCCCAGTTCACGATGTGAACTGGATTCCCCCGATAGATGACCGTATCGCTGAGCTCGGCCAGGGCACGCCTCAAAGGCATCCGAGGATCGAGTTGCTCTCGATTCTGGTCAAAATAGACTGTGCGAAGTCCTTCGGCTCGTCGTAGCGTTCCGTCGTCCTGCTCAATCTCTCCGGCAAAGACCCTCAACAAGGTGCTCTTGCCACTCCCGTTGGCCCCGACGACACCGAGGCACTGTCCCGGCCTCAGCAGCACATCCAGTCCGGAAAACAGTTCTTTCCCTCCAAGGCTCTTTGAAAGGTCGGTCGCCGCCAGCAGTCTCTTGGTTTTGCGCCCTGAGCCCGTCAGTTCAATCCCCTGCACCTCCCCAACGGTCGTGCGATCGAGGCCCCGCAGCTCCTCCTGGAGATCCTCGGCAGCGTCGATCCTGGCCTGAGCCTTGGTGGTTCTGGCCTTCGGCCCCCTTCCGAGCCACTCCAACTCTCGCCGCACCCGGTTTGCCAAACCCTCCCGGTACTGCGCTCGGGCGGTCAAGTAAGCCTCTCTCTTGTGCAAAAACCCGCTGTACGTGCCCTCGGCGGCAAATACGCCACCGGGATACTGCGGCGCGACCTCGAGGATTCTCGATACCGTTCGGTCAAGGAAGACCCGGTCATGACTGATCAGAACGAAGGCCAGGCGCTCAGACGTCAACAACCGTTCCAGATGGAGCATGCCTTCAAGATCGAGATGATTGGTCGGCTCGTCAAGCAACAGCAATTCCGGGGCGGATGCCAAAGCCGCAGCGATGGCAACCCTCTTCCGCCACCCTCCCGACAGTGTGCCGATTACAACATTCACATCAGAAAAGCCCATTCGCTCCATCACGATTCGAGCCCGCACCTCCCGTTCAACCGAGGTTTCGACAGGCACGGAATGAGCCTCGGCGGCCCGGATTACGACGGCAGAGACGCTCTCCGAGTGATCGAACTGCGGATCCTGAGGTACTGCCGCAATCCGGAGTCCCTTGCGGCGATGGACGGTGCCGGAATCCGCCTCGTCGTCGCCGGCGAGGATATTGAGCAACGTCGTCTTGCCGGCGCCGTTAGGCCCGATGATGCCGATCCGGTCACCCTCGCCAATGTTCAAATCCAGCCCGTCGAACAGAGTCCGCGGACCGTAAGACTTCTCCAAATCCCGGCAAGTGATCAACGACGACACAGTGCTCCCCGATCAGTCGGCTTCGATATCGAGGTAGTGGGCCTTGGGAATCGCTCGCTGGATGGCTTCCTCGATCAGATCGATCTGATCGCCGAGCTCTTCGATGACACAGTCGGCAAATTTTTCCGAAAACTCCGGATAGTCCGGGTGGGCTGCGATGTCCGGGAACCGACCAAGAAGACGACTCTCGACCTTCGCAGCCAGAGCTTCCCCGGAAAACTCAATGTCCGCAGACACACGGTAGGTCTCGCTATCCAGCATTCGCGTACGCAGAGCAACGATCTTTTCGACGACGGGGTTGCTCGACAGGATTTCCCTCACTTGCTGCCGGGCATCGGGGGGAATGGAAGGGCCAACCAACAGATGGCTGGTTCGGGCGACCAGCCAGACGGCAATTGCGCCAAGCAGAAGACCAATCAGAATCGACGCCACGGCATCCCACACGGTGTTGCCGGTCCAGTGAGTCAAAAAAATACCCCCTAGAGCAATCAGTACTCCGAGGCAGGCAGCCGAATCTTCCATGACGACAGCCACTGCCGTCGGGTCGGCCTCATACCGGAGATACGGAAAAAAAGGCCTTCCATGGGCATCCTTGTAGACCGTTTTAACTGCAAGGACGAGCACACCAAACTCGAGAACAAACGAGAGGCACAGGACACCGACAGCCCAGCCAAGGGCCTCCACCTGATGAGGGTGCCGCAGGCTCTGAATGCCGTGATAGACCGTGACGCCACACCCGAGAAAGAAAATTCCGACGGCAGACATCAGGGCCCAGACGGCCCTTTCTCCGCCATACCCGAAGGGAAAACTGGGATCGGCAATCCGGGAGGAACGGCGAATCCCGACCATCAGCAGGATCTGATTCAGCGTATCCGCCAGGGAGTGCATCGCCTCCGACATCATCGCCGCCGATCCGGTAATGAAGAACACCCCGGTTTTCGCCACCATGACAATGGAGTTTCCGATAATTGCCGCGGCTACTGCGCGACGGGATCCGTGGGACATTGAGTGCCTCCAAGCCCAGCGATATTAACCCAACGGCACCGATCCGAAAAAACAAGACGCCGTATACCCGAGCCCGAACCCGTTCCCGTGCCCGTGCCCGTTACCGATGTGTGAACTTTTCGACTGGGGCCCGCTGATGAGTTTTTCTTGCGGTGTTGGTTCGGTTGCTGCTCTGTCTTTCAAACCAGTTGACTGACATCCCTACCGCTCTAGCGCCGGAAAGCACAGCGGCGGAAGCAGCTCCCGCTCGGTCCGCCGGTAGAAAATCGTCATCTTGTCCCTCCGGGGTGCGACAAGGCCGGCCAACCGGAGGCGCCCGAGATGCTGAGAAACTGCTGCCGGTGTCATCTCAAGAATCGTCGCCAAATCACAGACGCACAGCTCGCCTGCGCAATCCAACAAGGCAAGGATCTTGAGCCGGGTGGCTCCGCCGAGCAACGAGTAGTGATCCGATCGAGACCTGAGAAGCCGGTCATTCTCAGCCAACCGCCTGCGCAAGTGCTCGAGGTCTTCGACGGACCGAGCCGGATCCACACACCCAATCCTTTCAGAACCCATCTCGAGTCTCCATATCGCTATTTTGGAACGTTCTTAATCTCTTGTCAAGGCCAGCCCGGCGCCGGAATAGACATCGTCGCCAACCGCCGATGAAACGGCCAACGGTCCCAGATGCGCTCCCCTACCCTTCGGACTCGAACGATACCGACCACCGCGTTGGTGATCCAGATCTCGTCCGCGAAGGTCAGTTCGTCAAAAAAAACATCCCTCTCTTCCACCTTCAATCCGACCGAGGGCAGGGTCTCCAGTACAACCTGGCGCATGATGCCCGGCAGGCACCGTGCCGGAGCGGGTGGAGTCGCAACTACCGAGCCGCGGCGCACAAAGATGTTGGCCTTCGAGGTTTCCAACAGCCGTCCCTCGCAGCCGACAGCCAAAGCGTCATCGCCACCCCATGCCACGGACCGCTCCCCGGCCTCATGCCACCGGTGGCGGGCAATGACCTTGTGGCCTGCCTCAGGAGGGTCCTCCCATCGAACGACAGCCAACCAGACAGGCTTCTGACCGGCGCCGCAGGCCTTCAGCGATGAGCAGACAGCCTCGGCTCGAACTGCCCCTGTGGTGGAATCCCGCCATACCGACAGCCTCAGGCGTGAGGGCGCCATACACCCCGAGGCTTCCAACAACGACTCGAGATCCTGGTGTTGCGGGAGGACGCTCTCCTCAACCACCAGGCCGGGGAATCCCAGGAGGCGCTGCCGGTGCAGTTCCCAAAGCAGCACATGCCCATCGTCGCAACCCACGGTCGTCATCACACCCTCGACGTGAGCCGGCGGCACGCACAGCGGCGCCTCCTGCCAAAGCCGGCCGTCTCGCCAGATCACTGAGACCCTACAAGCTCGAGCCACTTCCCGATCTTCAACCGTGATTCGGCCTCCTCGGCCTCCGGATCCGACTCCCATACGATCCCACAGCCCGCCGCCATCTCCAGCCGTCCTTCAGAAGTCCATGCCGTCCGGATCGGCAGGGCCAGCTCGAGATCGCCATTACCTGCGATCACCCCAAGGGCGCCCGTGAAAGGACCTCTGGCAACGGGTTCCAGGGCGGCGATCACAGACATCGCCGAGTGCTTCGGGCAGCCGGTAACCGATCCTCCCGGCGCCATTACCGCGACAATATCCTGCCACGGCGCCTCAGACGAAACAGAGGCCGTCACTCGGGCAACTCGATGGTGGATCCCCTCCCAACTCCGAACTCGGCCCGGATCCTCGACGACCACCGAACCCGTCCGGGCGACCCTGCCGAGATCGTTGCGTTCCAAATCGACGATCATTGCCAGTTCGGCCTGCTCCTTGGGGTCGGCCTCCAACTGCCGAATCAAACCCTCATCCTCCTCAGGGGTCGATCCTCGCGGCCGGGTTCCCTTGATCGGCCTGGTTTCCAGGCACCCGCGGTTTCGGCTGACAAGCAGCTCCATCGAAGCACACACCAACTCGCCGGGCGACACGCCGTCCCATGAAAATGCGCTCAGGTAGTCCGGCACGGCGGGACTGACCGCAATCGCTTCGAAAAGCCCCTGGAGGCCACCGTCCCATCGATTGACCGAAAACCGGCGACAGAGATTGACCTGGTAGACGGTCCCATCTGCAATATGGTCCCGGATGCTCTGGACCCCCTCCTTGAATCGTCCCTTTTCCAGACTGGAACTGAGCTGGGCGCCGACACCTGCACCTCCGGACCGAAGAATTGCCTGGCGGGCCACCCACTCAGGTTCCAACAGCAACATGCCGGAGAGCGCACCGTCACTATCGGGCCTTGCCGGAAGGTTGCCTGCCAACTGGGCGCACGCCTGATACCCCAGCCAACCGAGAGCCCAGGGCGCCCGATCCCTGATGGTCCTTGCCGACCACAGGTCCTCGACAGCCTCACCAAATGTCGACCACCGAACCGCGGGCCTCCCGGCCTCGATCATTTCCCAAGCCCCGTGCCGCCCCTCGAGGCGTCGACGAGCCCTCCATCCTCCTCGCCACCGCCCCCAACCGGGGCCCGCGAGATCGGCGAAGCCACCCGAACACGGCACTAGCCGATATCAGGCCGCCACCCATTCACCGGGACCGGGAAACCAAGGGTTCCGTCCTCCCGACGCTCCGACACCCAAATATCACGGTCCGGTTCACCGGCGTCGAGCTGCGTTATCGTCAGAAATACCCACCTTCCGTCGTCGGTCGGCGCTGCTTCGGAGAAAAGAACGCGGTGCGGCCAATCCAGATACACCGGCTGCACCATGCCGCCCATGAACAGCAACTGCCGATCACCCCGAGCGAAGAAAAGTTCGTTGTCCGGACCGACCCGAGGGCCCCACTCGCTACCGATGGTGTTGATCCTGGGTTCGAGCGACATCGCTTCGGCATTCTCGCTGGGATTCAGCAAGAAGAGGTCACTTTGATTGGCGCCCTGGCGGGTGGTCACGAACAGAACCTTGGTCCGGCTCCCTGTGAGGTAGACCGGGTCGAAACTGTCTCCCTCACCCAGGCCTTCCAACGCCTCCACCGGACCCCATGCCTGATTACGATGCTGCCTCTGGGATCGTCCGGCCCACGATCCTTCGTCCTCCTCGGACCTGATTGTCACGAGACAAACGGTCTCCTCGGGATCGACCCAGCTCACCGTCACCTGAATCGCGCCTTCGAGATCAGGGAAGAAAACCAGTTCGGGAGCGGACCATCCGTCCACGCCCAACTCGGTTCTGAAACTTCTCTGGGCCAGGTATTCATGACCTTCGACTGTTTCCAGTCCCTGGCGCGCCGCACCCGCCATCTCGCCACCTGCCGTACGGCGATATCGACTTGAAAAGTACAGCGTTCGGCCACCGTCGAGAGGCACCGTGCCATGCTCAATTCCCGAAGTGTTAATCGAGGAGACATCATCGACCACCGCCACTTCCCCGATTTCGAGACCGGGAAGCCGCCACTTACTATAGGTGCCGAAATCACCGAAGAACTCAGCGTTGTGAAGCACCGTCTTCTCACCGATCATCCGGGTAGTCCCCTGTGCAGGAATGCTGACGACCTCCGTGCCGGGATTGAAATCCTCCAACCGTGCGGGCATCCCATCTCGAAGGACAACGGTATCGGCATCAACACGTATCTCGGCCGTCAGACCCTTCTCGGCGTCGGGGCCCTCTCGCCCCTGCTCCGATTCCGCCTTATCCAGGGCCCGCGGCGGTGCGACCCGGATTCGGACGATCCACACGCCCGGATCATCGGGCATTTCTTCCACATCGAGAACATTGCCGAAGACCTCAGTGTCCGGTTGAATCGTCGGCCGAGCAGGGTCGAGAAATTCACAGCCCGAAGTCACAAGAACCAGGGCCAAGAGAATGATCAGGCCAAAAGTGGTCGCACGCATTTCCCCTCCAATTTCAATCGAGCCCCTCTCGGGCTCCATTTCCACCTGTTACATTACAACAGTATTCCGGCGATCGTCGCCGTCATCCATGACGCCAGAGCCCCGCCCACCATCGCACGGAAACCCAGTCGCGCCAGGTCGGATCGTCGTCCCGGAGCAACCGCCGCGATGCCGCCAATCTGGATGCCGATCGACGAGAAGTTTGCAAAACCACACAGGGCGTAGGTCGAGATCACGATCGCGCGTGGACTCAGGCCCTGCGCAGAATGAATGTAGTTGCCCAGCTGACCGTAGGCGACAAACTCGTTGAGCGAGAGTTTGATGCCCAGCAGATTACCCACAAGGCCGGCCTCTGCCCAAGGGACACCCATCAACCAGGCCAAGGGTCTGAGAATGGTCCCGAACAGGGTCTGGAGCGACCCGGGGAAGATCCCGGCGAACTCTCCGTTGACCGGCGACATGCCCCCAGAGCTGTACGTGACCCAAACGCCATGCAGCAACCGCCCGTCGATGAGGCTGTCCACCCAGTTGAACAGGACGTCGACGACGGCTATCAACGCAATGAAACCGATCAGCATGGCACCAACATTAAGCGCCAATTTGAAGCCATCGGTAATGCCGCCGGTTGCCGCCTCGATCGTATTGGCGCCGGTGTCGATCTTCGGCATTACGATATCACCGGCGGTCACCGAATGCTCGGTCTCCGGGAAGATGATCTTGCCGAAGACCAGGGCAGCGGGAGCCGACATCACGGACGCGGCAATCAGATGACCCGCAGGCACGTCCATCGCGACGTAGGCCGCCAGGACGCCCCCTGCAATGGTTGCGAATCCGCCAACCATCACAGTCAGCAACTCCGAATCGGTCATCTCGTCCAAAAAGGGCTTGATCAGCAATGGCGCCTCGGTCTGGCCGACGAAGATATTGGCCGAGCACGACAGGGTTTCCGCCCCTGAGGTACCGATCGTCCAGCGCATGAATCGGGCCATTGCCTCGATGACCTTCTGCATGACGCCCCAGTGGTAGAGGACTCCCATCAACCCACCGAAGAAGATAATCGTCGGGAGAGCCTTGAATGCAAACTGGAAGCCGAAGCCAGGCCATCCGGCCTCAGGCCCCGGAAAATAGTACTGTCCATCCGCCAAATTTCCGAACAAGAAACGTGACCCATAGTCCGACAGGCTCAAGAAGGCGGCAACCTTGTCGGAGAACGCCGAAAAGACCACGCGCCCGGTCCGTGCCGTGACCACCAGCCATGCGACTCCCCCTGCGAGCATGACCAGGGTGCTGCTCTGGCGAACGACATCGGGCAGTTTCAAAAACCCTCCCCCCAACGCCACGGCCAGGCAGATCAAGACGACCCACGGAAGTGCAACGGGCAATGCCCAACCAAGGACCGCACCGCCCGCACCGATTGCCACCAGGGTCGCCAGTGCCAAGGGCAACCGCCCGGTGAACAGCCCCCCCGGCCTCAAGAGAACATAAACGCCGATCAGACCGGCGAAAACTCCCATTCCTATGAAACTCAGGTAGTTGTCCCTGAGGATAATCACCCCAAGAAGAAACTGGAGACCAATGCCCCATACCACCGTCCTCACATTGACCTTCGTCCGATGAGCGGACATCAACCATGCGATTCCCAAGAGGGCAAACAACCCCAAAACACTGACCAAACGCATCCAGCCTCCTCGCCAAAACCGGCTCCGGAGATTCTCCCACAGAAAAGGAAAGAAAAGGCACCATTTGGCCACCTCTCTGAGTTTTCCCGAGCCCGAGCCTGAGCCCGTTCCCTTTCCCGTTGCCGATGTCTCGGGGATTCAGGCCTTCCGGTTCCGGCTAGGTCTTGGTTCCGGCTCTACCGGGTTGGTTAGCCAACGACTTGTGCAGTGTCAAGATTACACATATACTTGCAAGTATAGGAGGCTCCTATGTCCCAAATTACGCTTTACCTCGAAGAGGAAACGGCCCAACAACTCAAGTCCGCGGCTGGGGCCGCCGGCCAGTCGGTTAGCAGGTGGGTCGCTGACTTGATCCGGCAGAAGATCGCCACCGAATGGCCTGGGAATGTGATCAACCTCGCCGGCGCGTGGCCCGATCTCCAGACGGCCAAACAACTTCGAGCTGCCGAACCGGAAGACACCCCACGGGAGTCCCTGTGATGTTTGCCCTGGACACGAACACACTGATTTACTTCTTCAAGGGAATCGGCCGCATTGATGATCGCCTGATGGCAACACCACCCAGTCAAATATTGATACCCTCGGTCGTTCTGTTTGAGCTGGAAGTCGGAATCGAAAAGTCCAAATCCCCTACAAAACGTCGAAAGCAACTCGAAGAATTCCTCGCCGTCGTGACCGTTCAATCCTTCGGAACAGTCGAAGCCCGAACGGCGACCCTGATCAGAGCCGGTCTCGAAAAACGCGGGAAACCGATCGGCCCTCTCGATACTCTAATCGCCGCCACAGCCCTTGCCCACAACGCGGTCCTGGTCACGCACAATACCCGTGAATTCAGACGTATCCCCCGGCTTGAAGTTGTGGACTGGTACTAGGAGAAAGAGGGGGAAGAGGGGGAGATCGCGTGGTTTTGATCATGATCCAACCAACGACACTCCGGCGTTTGACCCGCATCGTATCCCGCCATTTTGCCTCCCAGCCTACCAAAAATGGGATCGATCAGTCGTTGCGGTATGTTTCGTCTTTCTTGGTTATCAATAAATCGCGGCGATATCATATATCCCACCGTCACTTCATACGCGCTCTCCCCCTCCCCCCTGCACCCCCTCTCAATTCGGTATCTCGCCGGCCGCTGGGTTTCCCCGAACACTCCCTGCCAATTTCCGTATCTCTTTGTGGGAGGGCTCATGACTGCCACTACATCATCACCCACAACATCCAAAGGAACGATCGCCGGAATCCTGAATATAGCTTCGGGCGTGATGGCACTTTCGGGCGGGGCCGTCCTTGCGGCGATCGGTCTGATTGGGACTGGGGTGCTCTACGCAATCCCCGACGAAATGCCGCCAATCCAGTGGCTGCCGCTGGCCTTCTTCGGCCCAATGGCTCTGATGGTCCTGATCGCTGGAGTGATCGCCATCATCGGCGGCATCAAGGCCATCAAAGGCACAAGTTGGGCATGGACCTTGGCCGGAGCCGTCGCCGCCCTGGTGTGCTGCTTGCCGTTAGGCATCGCCTCGCTAGTCGTCACCGTGATGGCCGAGGGCGAGTTCCGCGGCCGGACGTGACGCAGATCAGGGTCCCGGACTGATCTCAAACGTTACGGGGCAATGATCCGACACATCCCAGAAGGTCCCGTCCTCGTGGCCCGCCTTCGATACCAATTCGCCGCAGTTGTATCGCTTGCAGTGCAGCCAGGACTCGGGGCTCGTTACCTGGCGGTCGTTGAATCCCTTGAGATAGACCAGGTCCAGAAGGGAGGGAACCTGGATTCCGTCCCAGCGGCCTCCGCCTTCCCAGTACTCGGTGCAGCCACTGGAATTCGGCGACCTTCTCAGGCCTGCACCACGCATCAAGTCGTCGAGTAAGGCCAGTTCTTCGGCCTGGGATCCGCCCTCCCAACCGGTGACGTTGAAGTCGCCCTGGACGATCAGGTTGGCGCGTTCGGCGCCAAGGGCGTTCTCATCGATCCAGTCGACCAGTGCCTGATACTGCTGCCTGCGATGTGAAAATCCACGCGGCGCAGACGCCAGATGCAGCTGGACGACGGTGAATTCCAACGGCGGATCCTGCCGTGTCCGAAACGTCGCCACCAGCGCAGGCTTGTAGCCTTGGTTTACCGCAACACCGGCGATCTCTTCGAACTCACCAACCATCTCAATGCGGTCGTCATCCCACGCCAGGGCAATCATCTGGTGATGCCGGCCTCCATGCGAACCGAAAACCAAGCGGTAGCTCCGCCTACCCCCGGCCCGCTTGAGAATCGGCGAAAACCTTTGCGTATCTGTAATTTCCTCGAAACCGATAACATCGGCATCCAAGCCATGCAGAGCATCATGGAGGTCACAGATGTTGGTTCTCCGGCTGTAACCGAGGTCAGAATCCTGCGGCCTCTGGTCCAACGGAAAATTCCGAATATTCCACTGGGCCACGCGCACCGTGTCCGATGAAGCAGGAGGCGGCAATTCCTCGGCCGTGACACCCGGCCCGGGGAAACCCTCGCACCGAAGTTGGGTGCGCAACTTGAGAGCCGAGACGACAACGAATATCATCACCATCACCATTAACACCACTACGATCCGGCCCTTGTGTTTCATATACGCCTCCGGAGACGATTCTCGCCGATGTTGCCCGGGGCTGCAAGGTCAACGAGGTCCATACACAGGGGCGACAATCTCATGCACTTCTGCGACACTGTCGTTCCCTTG
This sequence comes from Holophagae bacterium, assembly GCA_030618605.1. Taxonomy (GTDB): domain Bacteria; phylum Acidobacteriota; class Thermoanaerobaculia; order Thermoanaerobaculales; family Sulfomarinibacteraceae; genus DAOWGJ01. Next base: position 22,808 of record JAUXDC010000018.1, read on the forward strand.
ACCCTGTCGGTCGAACGAATTCAAGGAAATGACGACGAACTCCACTCCCCCGCCGCTGACCCTTCGCCGGACCTCAATATTCTGGCTGCCCCTGGCTTTGACCTGGCTGATGATGGCGGTCGAAGGGCCGCTGCTCACAGCAGTCATCGCCCGAATGCCCGACCCCAAACTCAACCTGGCAGCCTTCGGAGTCGCCTTTGCCTTTGCCCTGATCGTCGAGGCGCCGGTGATTATGATGATGGCCGCATCGACGGCTCTGGTCAGTAATCGAGAGACCTACCTCAAGCTTCGTAATTTCACAACTGCGCTCAACATTGCGATCACCGTCACGATGCTGATCGGCCTTGTGCCCGCGGTCCATCAATGGGTGATCGGAGGCCTCATGGGTCTCGACCCATCGGTCAGTCGCTTGACGTGGCTCCCTCTGGTCCTGTTGCTTCCCTGGCCTGCCGCCATCGGTCTTCGCCGCTTCTACCAGGGCATCTTGATTCGCAACGGCATGACCCGTCGGGTCGCCTATGGAACCGCTCTTCGTTTGGTAACGATGGCAGGCGCGACAACAGCGCTGGTTCTCGGAACCGACCTGGAGGGCGCGGCAGTCGGCGCCGCAGCGCTGTCGTTGGGCGTCACTGCAGAGGCCGTCGGCGCACGGATGCTCTCCGCACGACTGATCAAGCGGCTCCTGGACGGCCGTCTGGCAGAGATTCCGATCGACGACACCGGCCTGCACTACCGAACCATCATCGACTTCTACACTCCTCTGGCCCTGACCTCTTTCTTGAGCCTGGGCGTCCAGCCGATCGTCACATTTTTCGTCGGCCACGGCCGGGCACCGTTGGAGTCCCTCGCAGTGCTGCCGGTGGTCCACGCCCTGGTTTTCATCTTTCGCTCTCTGGGTCTGGCATTCCAGGAGGCCGCCATTGCCCTGTTCGGCGACCAAATGGAGGGATACGAAACCCTTCGGCGTTTCACCCTTTTGCTGGGAATCGGAGTCTTCGCCGGCCTGGGCCTGATCGTCTGGACTCCCCTGGCACACTGGTGGTTCCACTCCGTTGCGGGCCTGACGAGTGATCTCGTGGCCTATGCTGTACCGGCCGCAAGAATCCTGACAATCATGCCGGTGCTGACGGTCTGGATCTCCTGGCAACGCGCCCAACTTGTTCACTTCAAGAAGACCACGCCGATCACATGGGCGTCAGCCCTGGAGATCACCGGCGTCGTCGCCGGATTGGTCGCCGGCATCATGATCTTCGACCTGCCAGGAGCCACCGCCGCCGCCATAGCCCTGGTTCTCGGACGACTGGCCGCAAACGGTTGGTTAATCCCGCCGATTCGACGCCTGCTTTCGGCTTTTGAATCAACAATCCGCACGAACTCCTGAAATTTTTTCCTCAACCGCAACCTCCCGATGGAAGAGTCTCTGGCCCTGGCGGACACCGCGATGTACAGTGACAAGGCAAATACGAAACTGGGGAGGTAGATATGGATTACCGGTATTTGGGAAACTCAGGATTGCAAGTCTCGGCCCTGTCATTCGGCGCCTGGGTGACCTTTGGATCCCAAATGGATCAGGACCTGGCGGAACAGTGCATGCACGCGGCTTTCGAGGCCGGCGTCAACTTCTTTGACAACGCCGAGGTTTACGCCGGCGGGGTTGCCGAGGAGATCATGGGGCAGATCCTCTCCCGGTCCGGGTGGCACCGGTCTGACTTCGTCGTTTCGACCAAGATTTTCTGGGCCGGCGAGGGCCCCAACCAACGGGGGCTTTCTCGAAAGCACATCCTCGAGGGCGCCGATGCGGCACTGGCCCGACTGCAGCAGGACTATGTCGACCTGATCTTCTGCCACCGCCACGACCTTCACACACCGATTGAGGAGACGGTCCGTGCCATGGACCACTTGATCCGAACCGGCAAGACGCTCTATTGGGGGACCTCCGAGTGGCCTGCCGATCGAATCCTCGAGGCATGGCACATCGCCCGCAGAGAGCATTTGACCCCGCCGTTGATGGAACAACCCCAGTACAACATGCTGCACCGCGACCGCGTCGAAAAGGAATATGTACCGCTCTATGAGCAAATTGGTCTTGGAACAACCATCTGGAGCCCCCTGGCCTCAGGCCTTCTGACCGGCAAGTACAACGACGGCATCCCCAAGGGCTCCCGCACCACGGTCCCAGGCTACGAATGGCTGCGCGACCGGATCGATGGCGAGAAGGCCCTGGTCGATCTGGTCAAGGTTCGGGCGCTTGCACCGGTCGCCGAAGAACTCGGGTGCACTCAAGCCCAACTGGCCCTGGCCTGGTGCCTGAAAAACCCCAACGTCAGCACCGTCATCACCGGCGCCTCCAGGCCGGAACAAGTCATCGAGAACATGAAGGCACTAGACATTGTGGATCAGATAAATGAGACCGTCATGGATCAAATCGAAGGCATTTTGGAGAATCGACCCGAGCCGGAGAAGGACTGGCGCTAGCCCTTGTCCCTCTTCCCATCTTCGTCGTAGCCGTAGTGATAATAGGAGTAATAGTAGGTCGAATAGTAGTGGTCTCGTTCGATGTCGACGTTATTCAGCAATACACCGGCAACCCGAACGCCACT
>JAUXDC010000355.1 GCA_030618605.1 Holophagae bacterium
AGTCTCCTTATTGTTGGGGCTCTTGCCGCCTGGCGTCCCGCCAAGTCCAGAACCATGAGTATTATAATCCCTGTTCCAGGATGCTTTCGGTTCCCACGGCTTTGAGGAACATGTAGTAGAGAACCGGGATGACGCCAAGAGTCAGGGCAGTGGACACGATGATGCCCGAAATCATCGCCAGAGCGAGGCCCTGGAAGATTGGATCGGACAGCATGAACGACGCACCGATGATGGTCGACAGCTGGGTGAGGAGGATCGGGACCAGCCGAACGGCGCCGGCTTGAACCACTGCGTCTTCGAGCTTCTCTCCGGCTCTCAGTTCCAGATTGATGAAATCGACCAGGAGAATCGAGTTCCGTACGATGATGCCTGCCAGTGCGATGAAGCCGATCATCGAGGTCGCGGTGAAGAAAACGCTGAAGCCACCGTGAGCCGGAAGAATGCCGACCAGGGTCAAGGGGATGGGCACCATGATGATGATCGGGGTGATAAAGCTCTTGAACCAGCCGACCATCAAGACGTAGATCAGGACCATGACAACGGCAAAGGCGATGCCCATGTCCCTGAAAACTTCGTAGGTGATATGCCATTCGCCGTCCCACTTCATGATGTAGCGCGATGTGTCTTCGGGCAGGTGGGTGGCGATGATCTCGAGTTTCTCCCCCTGGGGTGTTGTGATCTCCTTGAGTTTCTTCTGCATTTCGAGGATGGCGTAGACCGGGGCCTCATAGCGGTCGGCCACCTCGCCGACGACATAGGTTACCGGTTGGAGGTTCTTGTGGTACCTGAAGCGCTCGCGGCTCTCATGCGAGACGAAGGTCACTTCGCTGAGGGGCACCATGCGGCCATCGGTTCCGTGAACGGTCAGTTGGAGGAGATCATCGATATGGGCGCGTTGGGTCCGGTCGAGGCGAAGGATGATCGGTACCGGTTCGCGGGCAGTCGGCAGGTGGAGGATGCCGGGTTCGGCGCCCGAGAGCGCGACCCGAAGCGTTCGAACAATCTGTTCCGGAGTGATGCCGGCCCGGATTGCCTTTTCTCGATCGATACGAATCTCTACGTGGTCTGAGGGCTCTTCAACATACCAGTCGACATCGACGACGCCGTCGGTCGTGTCGAAGACCTCCTTGACCTCGGCCGCCACCTCAAGACGCCCTTCGAGGGTCGGGCCGTAGATCTCGGCGACCAGGGTCGAAAGGACAGGCGGCCCCGGTGGAATTTCGGCAACCGTAATGGTCACTCCCTGGGCCTCGGCGATGGGAAGAATCATCTTCCGTACCCTCTTCGCCAGCGCGTGACTCTTGTCTGAGCGTTTGCTCTTGTGGACAAAATTGACCTGGATATCGGCGACGTTGGGCCCGGAGCGCATGAAATAGTGCCGGACAAGGCCGTTGAAATTAAAGGGCGCCGAAGTTCCGGCGTAGATCTGGAAATCGATCACTTCCGGCATCGTCCTGAAAACGCTCGCAATTTCCCTGGCCGCAGCGTTGGTCCGTTCCAGGGTGAATCCTTCGGGAGCGTCGATAACGATCTGGACCTCGGATTTGTTGTCGTGGGGCAACATCTTGACCGTGGTGAAGCCGATGGCCACGGTTCCCATCGCGGCAACCAGGAGCCCGGCAACGACGGCGAGAAAGAGGTATCGGGCCATTGACGACTGAATCAAGGGACGCATGAAGAAGGAGTAGATCCGGGCGATCCGGCTCTCCTCGTTGACGATGTCCGGATCGTCATCCGAGGGCTTTTCCTGGCCGTCGTACTCTTTGCGGAAAAGCCTCAGCGCCAACCAGGGAGAGATCGTAAAGGCCACGGCCAGTGAGAACAGCATCGCCGCCGAAGCGTTGATCGGAATGGGCCTCATGTAAGGCCCCATCAGCCCGCGAACGAAGGCAAGGGGCATCAGGGCGGAGATGATGGCGAAGGTCGCCAGGATGGTTGGGTTTCCGACCTCGTCGAGTGCGTAGGTCGTGACCTGGTGGGGCTCACCCCATTTGAGCTTGAAATGCCGGTGGATGTTCTCGACGACGACGATCGCATCGTCGACAAGAATTCCGATCGAAAAGACCAGGGCGAACAGACTGATCCGATTGAGTGTGTAACCGAAGAAGTAGGAGGCTGCCAGGGTCAGGGCCAGGGTGACCGGGATAACGACGACGACGACTGCAGCCTCCCGCCGCGAAAGGGTTACCCACATCAGCAGGACGACCGCAATGGTCGCCGAGAGCAGATGGTGGAGCAACTCGTTGCTTTTCTCCTTGGCAGTGGCGCCGTAATCTCTTGTCTTCAGAACATTAATGTTGGAAGGAATGACCGGTCCCTTGAGGCGGTCGATATAGCGGTCGAGGTCAGTGACCATATCGATTGCGTTGGTTCCGGGCTTCTTGGCGACCGCCAGGGTCACTGCGGGCCGGTCGATCCCGGCACCTTCGAGACCCTTTTCCGGGGCTGCGGGGCCGGTTCCCAGCCAGACGTAGTCGGCGGGCTCTTCGGTTGCATCGGTGATGGTAGCGACGTCTGAGAGGTAGATGGGCTTCCCACCGTAGACACCGACGATTACCTGGGCAACGTCGGCCGCTGAGGTGAGAAACTGGCCGACGTCGACCGTGATTTCACGGTCGGCTACCGAGGTCGACCCTGCCGGAAGACGCCAGTTGAAGCTCTCGATGGCCTTGTAGGCCTGGAGGATCGACACGTTGAAGGCCGACAACTTCTGGCTGTCGAAGTCGACGCGAGCTGCCCTGCGTTGGCCTCCAATCACCGAGACCTGGGCCACTCTGGGATGCCGTGTCAGTTCGACCTTGAGTTCATCGGCGACGCGCCTCAGTTCCTGTCCAGTGGCATCCTCTCCCCACAGGGTGTAGGCGACGGAAGGAACGTCGTCGATGGTTCGGGGTTTGACCACCGGCATCATGGCGCCCGGCGGCATCTCATCCGTTGCCGACTGGATCTTTGTGTGGACCCTCAATGCCGCCTGGTCCGGGTCGGTGCCGACCAGAAAGCGTACGATGATCATCCCGCCGGATGGCTGAGAGGTCGAATAGATATATTCGACATTCTCGATCTCGTACAGGAGTTTTTCCAGCGGCGTGATAACGCGGGATTCGACCTCTTCGGCTGTCGCTCCGGGATAACCGACGAGCACGTCGATCATCGGCACGTTGATCTGGGGTTCCTCCTCGGAGGGTGTGACCATGATCGCGAAGGCGCCCAGCAGCAAGGATGCGACGATGATCAGCGGCGTCAGTTTGGATTCTAAGAAGGCTCTTCCCAGGCGACCCGAGGGACCGAGCTTGCGTCGCGTGATCTTGAGGCGGAGTGCATCTCTGCGGGCCTGCTCCAGTTCGGCTGCCGTCGGGCGGGACTCTGTCGACGGCGTATCGGTCATGAGGACACCT
>JAUXDC010000273.1 GCA_030618605.1 Holophagae bacterium
GCTCTCCGCCCCGCAAAGGCCTTGTCTTCAGGATAGAGATTGGTCACCCTGGGGTAGATCTCCCAGGAGAGGTCGTCAAAATCGGTTGTCGAGGCATGGGGCACCTGGTCTGGGCCCAAGGCGCCGACAACGTGTTCGATCAGATCGTCTCGACGCGCGGTTTCGACGCCCAAGGCGGCCGCTAGATCCGGTTCCGGCAGGTAGAGGATGCCGACGACGACGTCGGCGACCTGAACTCCGGTGTCGTCGATGTAGTTTTGCACCTCGACCTCGTGGCCCAGATGCCGTTGGCAACGGACCAGGATGTCGCCCAGGACCGAGTTCCTCAGGTGGCCGATGTGGGCAGCCTTGTTGGGGTTGATATTGGTGTGCTCGACGATGGTCTTCGATCCGGTCGCGTGCTCCGCAGCGGTCCCTTCGAGCAGCTGCCTGAAGAAGGTAGAGCGTTTGAGGAACAGGTTGAGAAAACCGGGTCCGGCGATTTCGACGCGATCGATCTCATCCGGCCAGACAGTCTTTTCGGCAAGGGTTTCGGCAATCGCCCGAGGGTTCTTCTTGAATACGCGGGCCAGAGGTAGTGCGCCCGGCCAGGCCAGATCACCCATCTCCCGGCTGGGGGGAATCTCCAGGAAAATATCATCGACCGTGTGGCCGAACTCGGTCTGCAGGGCAGCGGCCAGGGCGGCTGCCGATCGATCACGGATCGTTGTCAGGGGCATCGAATCCTCCAAAAGGGCATTGTACAGGGAGAAGGAGAGAGGGGGAGCGGGAGAGGGGGGGGGGGAGCACATTATCTCGCAAAGATCGCCAAGGGAGACAGGGAAATAGGAAGGGAGAGAGGAAGTCCGAGACGCTAGCAGGCCGGAATGGAGCGCACGACTCCGATCAACATGGTGGCCTTTGAAATGCCTGGTTATCCGAGGAATGGTGGGCCAAGGCCCACCCTACAACGAGCCGAACCCCGTAGGGTGGGCCTTGGCCCACCATTGTGTCTTCTAAGTCCCACCATCCCGTATTTCGATGGAGGTTTTTATCACAGAAGCTCCCTGAGCCCCGGATCCTTCTCCGCCGCCTGGCGGGCCTTTTCGCCTCCTCGTGAGAGGGCTTCGTTGGGTGACGTCCGCCAAATTGTAGGTCACGCCGTGGCTGAAAGGGTAGAGGCCGGTCATGATCGACGTGTGGGAGGGCAGGGTCAGGGGCTGCGGCGTCAGGCAGGTGGGAAACCAGACGCCGCGCTCGGCCATGGCGTCGAGCATCGGGGTCAGGCCTTCGCGACCGCTGGCGAAACCGACGTAACCGGCTCTGGTGGTGTCAAAAGTGATCAGAAGCACATGTGCCGCGGCGCCGGGCCGCATCCCGCCAGCGCCAGGATTGCGATCAGCAAGGTCAGAATCTGTCGTCTCACGGCTGAAGCCTACCACCTCCGTTGGTGTGATTCTTCCTCCCGAGCCCGGTCTTCGTTCTCGGCCAACCCGAGAGAACTTCGCCCTGGCAAGCCGAACCCGTTGTCGTTACCGTTGTCGATCGCCGTCAAGACCATTCTGAGGTATACTTCGGAATGGTCTTGACTATTCTGCAATAACATTCATAATGGTCCCATGAACACCCGGGCGCGCCTGTACCGACCCATTCTTTCCGATCATCTCTCCGCACACCGCCAGATGGCCTTTGTCAGTGGTCCACGCCAGGTTGGAAAGACGACTACGTGCTCCGATCTCAGCGATGTCTACCTGGATTGGGACAACGAGGATCACCGCGAGATCATCCTCAAGGGCCCAGCGGCCGTCGCAAATTTTGCCGGTTTGCACCAGGTGTCGAGAGGGTCCACCATTCTGACCTTCGACGAGCTTCACAAATACCATCGTTGGAAGTCTTTCCTCAAGGGGTTCTTCGATACATATGAGGCCCGCGCCCGCATCATCGTGACAGGGTCGTCAAGGCTCGAGATATATCGGCGTGGCGGTGACAGTCTAATGGGACGGTACTTCAGTTTTCGCATGCACCCCTTCAGTTTGGCTGAACTGATTCGTCCTGAACCCAGCGAAGGCCCTATTTCCCCGCCGGCGCCAATTCAAGCCGAGGACTGGAACGCTCTCCTGGTACACGGTGGCTATCCCGAGCCCTTTGTGACCCGCGATCCGCGTTTCACGCGCCGTTGGCAGCGGTCTCGAATGACCCAACTCTTCCGGGAAGATGTTCGTGACTTGACCCGAGTTCAGCAGATCGACCAACTCGTTATGCTCGGACGGTTGCTCGCCCAACGAAGCGGTCAGCAACTCGTATATTCTTCGCTTGCACGTGCCGTTCGCGTCAGCGAGAACACCATCCGCTCCTGGATAACGACCCTGGTCTCGCTTCACTTCGGCTTCGTGGTGCGGCCCTGGCACAAGAACGTCTCCAGGTCCCTGCGCAAAGAGCCCAAGTGGTTCCTCAGGGACTGGTCTGGTATCGAAGATGTCGGTGGGCGGGCGGAAACGCTGTGTGCGTGCCATTTGCTGAAGGCGGTGGAGGGATGGACTGATCAGGGACTTGGCGAATTCGAGCTTTTCTACGTGCGGGACAAACAGAAACGCGAGGTGGATTTTCTCGTGATACGTGACGGGCAGCCCTGGTTCCTCGTCGAAGCAAAGCACAACGATAGCCGGCTTTCTCCCTCCCTGGCCTATTTCAAGAATCAGCTGGATTGTCCGCACGCTTTTCAGGCGGTTGTCACTGCCGATTACGTCGACAGCGATGTATTCTCCTACGAACGACCCGTCGCCACTCCGTTTCGCACTCTTTTCTCCCAATTGCTTTGAGCTTTGCGCCTTTGCGAGAGAACTGTCTTCCTCCGCCTGGCCTCTACGGCACAGCGTCTGACCAGATGTCGGTATCCCCGCTCTCGAATCCATCGCAGAAGAGATGGTCCAGGATGACGGTCGTTGGATCGCTACTGCCGCCCACGTCCGGGTCGTCGGTCACCCCAGATCGCCGAGCTGGTAGCAGCTCAGGGTCGCCTGTGAGGTCATCGAGCAGCCGTCGCCGGCCAATACATCCCAGGTGATGGTAACGGTCTCCGATGCTTCCAAAGCGCCCAGGCCGACGATCAACTCGGGGTGGCCGGGTGAGGCCAGGCCCCCACCGCCGAAGTCCGGTGGAGGAGCATCGGAGTCCTGCCACAGTCTGAACCCGTACCGCGTGTTGTTAATGATGGTGTTGTTCAGGATGGTCGGTGAGAAGGTTGCCACATCTGATGAGGAGGACATTGACGCTTCGTTGAAGGATAAGCGAATGTCCCAACCCGAACTCGGGTTTAAGGCGTTCCGCTTCCTCTTGGTTCCGGCCTTTACCTCCGTGTTACTCTCCCTTGAACCCGGCGTCAGCCGGAACCAAAATCAACCCGGAGGCCCCCATGGCATCAGCGCCCGTCGATCCCGCTCAGAAGCCCAATCCGCTGAAGGAAATCACTCAGCCTTTCATCGACCTCTTCCACGCGCCCCGTGCGCTGTGGGGCGTCAATCTGGCGTACGTGCTCGAAGGCATGGTGTATTTCGGCATGCTGGGTTACCTGGCGATGCACTTCTCGGATTTCATCTTCCAGGGTGTGCCTCAGGCTGATGTGCATTCGCACCACATGGTGCTGGCGCTGACCGCCGGCATTACAATTTCCATGTTCTTTCTGGGATTTGTCGCCGACAAATTCGGTGTCAGGAGGGCACTGATCTGGGCCTTCTTCTGCCTGCTTGGCGGTCGAATCATCATCTCGGGCGCTCCGACAATCGGCCTGCAGCCGGACGGTCTGTGGTCGCCCCTTCACATTGCGACCATGGTTGGAATCCTATTTGTCGTCATCGGCTACGGTATGTACCAACCGGCGGCCTACGCCGCGGTCCGGCAGTTCACCAATCCCAAGACCGCGGCGATGGGCTTCGCGATGCTCTACGCCCTGATGAATCTCGGTGGATATCTGCCGACCTTCGCCTTCCTCATTCGTGACGACAATTTCCTGGGATTCGGCATTATCGGCACCTACTGGGTCTACACGGCGGTCACCCTGGTGGCGCTGATTCTGACAATGATCATCCTGTCGAAGAAGACCGTGCAGGAGGCGATCACCCGGGCCAAGGCCGAGACCGAGGAGATCAAGAAGGCCGAGAAGGCAACCAAGGAGGGCAACGGCGAATCGACCGAAACCGTGGCCGCCGTGCAACGCGAAAAGGTGCCGGCACACTGGTGGGGCCTCTGGCTGGTCTGTATGGGACTCGCCGGCTATCTGGCGCACGGTACGGTGCGGATTTCTCTGATTGCCCTTTTGGTTTTCGCCCTCGGTTTGGTGGCATTCTGGGAGAAGGCGCGCATCTGGGTGGCCAATCACCCGTTCTCCGACGTGAAATTCCTATTTTTTATCTTTGCGCTGATCCCGGTTCAGACTCTCTTCGCCTACAACTGGCTGATTTTGCCGCAGTACATCAATCGCTCCTACGAGGGTTGGATCGGCGAGTACTTCGAAATCGCGGCGAACTTCAACCCTATTCTGATCTTCATCATGGTGCCGATCGTGGCTGCCTTGACCATGAAGCGCAACGTCTACAACATGATGATCGTCGGCACCTTTGTCATGGCGGCGCCGGCCTTCCTGCTCTCGTTCGGCACGACGTGGTATCTGCTGCTCGCCTATTTGTTGATCATGACCCTCGGTGAGGCGATGTGGCAGCCGCGTTTCCTGCAGTACGCCGCGGAGATCGCACCCGAGGGACGCACCGGCGTCTACATGGGCGTTGCACAGTTCCCGTGGTTCCTGACCAAGGTCATCGTGCCTTTGTATTCAGGCGTATTGCTGAGCAAGTACTGCCCGGACGAAACGACCCTTCTCGCGGGTCTCGGGAAGATGGAACCGACCAAGCTGTGGTTCATCTCGGCCTGTGTCGCCATGTGCTCGACCGTACTGCTGATGCTGGCCAAGGGCTGGATCGGCAAGGATTTCAAGACGAAGGCATAGAGGAGCTGTCAGCTATCAGCTTTCAGCTCTGAGCTACATGGACTGCCAATTTCTTGTAGGCGGGTCCTTCAAACCCGCACTCCGCGTTGAGTGGGAGCGCGTGGTTTTGGAAGCTGGGACGCTCGGAAACGGAGTGGGAGCGCACGACTCCGATCGTGCATCGTGACATTTGAGTATTCGATGTCTTCGAGGTCACAATGCAGGTACGGAGACCTGCGCTCCAGGAGT
>JAUXDC010000287.1 GCA_030618605.1 Holophagae bacterium
ACCCTTTGACCCTTTGACCCCCCTGACCCCCACCGGGATCTAACGCCTGATGCTCTCCCTCCCCATCCGCCGTCCCGTCGCAACCTCGATGGTCTTTGCAGGACTGGTCATGCTGGGTCTGATCGGCTGGCGCCTTTTGCCGGTGGAATTGCTGCCGTCCCTCGGCGGCGATGAACTCTATGTGCAGTTGTATCGCCCCGGTTCGGAGCCCGAGGTCGTTGAGCGTGAGTTGCTGCTGCCGCTGGAAGCTCGTGTCTCCCAGTTGGAGGGGGTTTCGGAGAGTTGGGGGCAGGTCATCGGCTCAGGCGGCAGTCTCCGCATTCAATTCGAATCAGGAGTCGACCTTGGCATCCGAGAACTGGAACTCCAGCGTTTGGCCACCGATCTGGTGCGAACCCAGCCTCGCGGGACGGTGGTCAATGTGGCCTCTCAGGATCTGGAGGCCCTCAGCCGATTCGTCATGGTTGTTCAGGTGACCGGCGCCGAGGATCGCAATGCCCTCCGGGACCTTGTGGATGAGATGATTGTGCCTCGTCTGGCAGCGGTCTCCGGTGTCAGTCGCGTGATGGCGTCAGGGGGCGCGGCCCGTGAGATCACCATTCGCCTGGACCCTGACCTCTGTGCTGCAGAGGGCGTGACTCCAAACCAGGTGTCGTCGGCGGTGGCGGGCGCGGTTCAGCGGCTTCGATACCTGGGCAAGGCTGATAGCGAGGGTGGGCGAACGCCTGTGATGATCGACGGTCGTCCCGGAGGGGTCATCTCGTTGGGGGAGACCCGGATTGATCCTTTCCGGCCCGTCCTGCTCCGTCACGTCTCCGAGATCACCATGGGACCGGGGCGCGAAGAGACCGAGTTCAGGGTCAACGGGCGTCCGGCGGTCGGGATTGTGATTTTCCAGGAGAAAGGCGCCAACCTGGTGCGGCTGGGTCGCCGGATCCGGGAGCGATTGGTCCAGATCGAGGCCGAGACATCGGCCTTCGGCGTTGGCATGGTGATCGGTTTTGATGCCGCCCAGACCGTTGAGGACCAGTTGGGCCGTCTCAAGCGTTTGGCCGTGACAGGTTTCGGGGTCGCGTTGGTCGTGCTGTTCCTCTTCCTCCGTCGCCTGCGGGCCGTTGCGGTGGTTGCAGTTGCCGTCCCCGTCAGTCTCCTGTCCGCTATAGCACTGCTGTACCTCGGAGGCTTGAGTCTGAACCTGATCACACTCTTCGGTCTGGCCGTCGGGATCGGCATGCTTGTCGACAATTCGGTCGTCGTCTACGAGGCGATCGAGCGGCTCTTGGCCCGTGGTGTGGCGCCTGGTGAGGCTGCGGTCGAGGGCGTGAGGCGAACCGTGCGGGCGATCCTTGCGGCGTCCGCAACCAACGCCGTTGTTTTCCTTCCGGTGGCATTCGCCACGGAAGAAGCGGTGACCCGGGCCATGCTGAAGCTCCTTGCGATAGCCATCCTTCTGCCCCTTGGCGCTTCGATCCTGGTCGCAGTTGCGTTGGTGCCGCTCCTGGCAAGGCATCTTGCCGCGCCGGCAGCCGTTGCCCGTCTGGCCGACGAACGGCGGCGCCGGGAGGCCCTGGCCGGGCTCCGCCGCCCGGATCGCTGGCGGGAGTTGTTCTCCGGGATCCTGGTCACCGGGCTCCGCCGCCCGGCGGGGTGGTTGGCGGGGGTCGGCGCCGCGATCGTCGTCACGGTGGTGGTGGCCGTGCCCTGGGTGGCGGTGACGACGGCCGGTTCGGAAGCGGCCGAAGCCGATGAGGTCCGGTTATCCCTCGAGGTGCCGGCCTCGGGGTCACTGGAGGCAACGGGGGAGGTATTCACCCGTTTGGAGCGGGCCGCGATGGACATGGTGGGAGTTGAAAGCGTCGAAAGCGTTTTTCAGGAAGAGGGCGGCACGTTGACGGTCAAGCTCCAGGACCCGGTCGAGAGGCCCAAGAACACCACGGCAGCCCGGCTTCGCAGCCAACTGGACCGGGCGGTCGAGGGTATCGACGGCATCGAGATCAGACGGCTGGACGGCAGCGCTGCAGGAGGGCAGGGGGACGGAGCTGGTGGGGCGGCCGCCGCCTTGGGGAGCGGACCCGCGGAGGTCGTCATCTCGGGGCCTGATGCTGCACAGCTTCAGCGCCTGTCCGCCGCCGTCCGCGAGCGCATGGAGTCGGTGCCGGAGGTCGGTTCGGTCTGGACATCGGGTCGTGCCGGCAGGGACGAGGTGCACATTCGTCCGGACCGTGGGGCGCTGGCCTCGGTCGGATTGACGCCCGACCAGGTCCTGCCTGCACTCGGCCTTCTTCGCCGGGAAGGCCTGGAAATGCAGACCGGATTCACAACAGCCGAAGGCCGCGAAATTCCGGTGGTCGTACGCAGCGACAGGACGCGGATCGACAACGCTGTACACGAAATCTCCGATTTGAGGGTGGCGACGGCGGCTGGGGTGATGCCGATGGGATCCTTGGCATCGGTCAGGGTGATGCCGCCTCCCCCGATGATCGAACACCACAACGGTCGTCGGGAAGCAACGGTCTTCTACCGTCTGGGGTCGGATACGCCGACGACGGGGCCGGGGCGAAAGGCCGTTGAGCAAAGGATCCGAGACGCAGTTCGAGAAGTCTACAAACCCGAGGGATGCACGGTGACTGTCGTCGAAAAGGATGAGGCCCTCAGTTGGTTCCGGAAAGTCGCCGGGCCCGTTTTGCTCCTGCTCTTTGGGGTATTGGCCGTGACCTTCGAGAGTCTGACGATGCCGGTGTTGGTATTGGCGGCCGTGCCCTTGACTATCCTGGGTGCGACCTGGGCTCTGGTGCTCTCGGGGACACCGGCCGATTTGATGGCTTTGGTCGGAATTGTTGCTCTGCTGGGTCTGACCGTCAATCCGGCCATTTTGCTGGTGGATCGGATGCAGCAGCGGGTTCTCGGCGGCTCGTGGTCCGCAGGAGCGGCGGCACTGGCGGCCGTACGGGAACGGGCCAGACCTGTCTTGATGACGACGTGTACGACCGTCGCGGGCCTGTGGCCGTTGGCATTGACAACCGGACGTGAGATGGAGATCTGGCCGCCGTTCGCAACGGTCGTCATGGGCGGGTTGGTGACCTCGACACTTTTGACACTGCTGGTGATTCCGATGGGGTTCGTGCTGCTCAACCGATTGGATTCGATCTTCGGCCGGCTGGGTCCATGGGTGATGCTGGGATGGGTGGGTCTGGTCACGGCGGTGATGGCGCCGTTGATTGTGTCGGATCAGATCACAACGCTGACGTGGCAAGTCTTGACGACGCTCCTGGTGGCCTCGATAACCCTGGGGGCGGCCGTGCTCATCTTGCGTCGGGAGCGCCCCCCCGCGCCGCAGGTCGAAGAGGGTCTGCCGCCGGCCCTGGAAGTCCGTTGTCTGCGGAAAGTCTACGGGCGGCCCGGCCCGATTGGGCGCGCCCTGGGGTCGGGCCGGGACTTTTCCCAGCGTGTGTTGAACAGGGGCGGGTCTCCGGTTGATCGGTCCGAGGCCGGGTCGCGAGCGGTGACTGCCGCCATCCTCTTCGTCGGCGTTGTCTACCTTGCCGTTGCCGTCAACAGCATGTGGTGGACCCTGGTAGCGTCGTTGGTTGGCGCGGCGGTGGCTGCCTTCGGCTTGAGGTCCCTTCGTGTTGCACGGGGACGGCATGATGTCCTGGGTCGAGTTGAGCCGGGCGGTATTGAGAACGTCCTGGCGTCCCTGGCGCCCTGGGCGGCTGTCGGCCTGCTCGCATGGAGGCACACCCTCGTGCCGTGGGTCGAGGGTGGGCGCCCGGATCTTGTGCCCTTCGCCCTGGTTGTGACGATCGCCGTGGTTGGTGTCGTCCAGTTGGGTCGCAAGACCGCGCAGCGACTCGCCGCGGGGCAGTTGACGCCGCTGAAATCCAACGGATTTGTGGCACGCATTCGAACAACGTGGCGGGGCTTTTCCAGGGCAGTCTTCGGTCTCGACCTGCCCCGCGAGGAGGTCGAGGCCGTCGCCGGAATCCATTTCCGGGTGGAGCGGGGGATGGTAGGGCTTCTGGGTCCCAACGGTGCCGGGAAAACTACCGTGCTGCGCCTGTTGGCCGGTATTCTGGATCCCTCGGTCGGCGCCATCACCCTCGGCGGGGTCCCGATCAAAATGATCCGAAAACACCTGGCCCGGTGGGTCGGCTACCTGCCGCAGGAATTCGGCCTTCCCCAAGACGTCACCGCCCGCGAGTACCTTGAGTACTTTGCCCTGCTCTACGGTGTAGGGAGTGGTTCTGACCGCCGTCAACGGGTTGCAGATCTCCTGGAAGAAGTCGGCCTCGGGGATCGTGCCGACGAGAATATTGGTTCCTACTCCGGGGGCATGCGGCAACGGGTCGCCGTCGCGCGGACCCTGTTGCGCCTGCCGCCTGTGATCATTGTCGACGAGCCGACAGTCGGCCTTGATCCTCGAGAGAGGATTCGTTTCCGCAATCTCTTGTCGCGGTTGGCACGGGGACGGGTTGTCCTCTTTTCCACCCACGTCGTGGAGGACGTGGCGGTGGCCTGTGAACGTGTTCTGGTGATGCGGAGGGGCGAGGTCGTTTTTGACGGAGAGCCTGTGGCCCTGGCCGGCCACGCACGCGGCCGAGTGTGGTCCCTTCGGGTCGGACCCGAAGAAGAGCGAATGCTGGTAGGGCGCATGGTCGATCGTGTGCCCTCAGATGACGGAACGGCAAGGCTTCGGGTGTTGGCTGAGGACCAGCCTCATCCCAGCGCCGAGGCTTTGGAACCCACGCTCGAGGACGGATATCTGGTGTTGGTTGGGGAGGAAGAAACGAGGGGGAGCATGGGAGAGGGGGAGAGGGGGGGATGAGATCGAAACGTCGCCGGATCAGCCGTCAGTCTCCTTGGTTTCCAGTATTCTCGATATCAGAGGGGGAAAGGATGAT
>JAUXDC010000026.1 GCA_030618605.1 Holophagae bacterium
TATCCACCACCATGACCAGGGTAGTGCCCCGGATAGTGGCCCCAGCCCCAGCCGTGACCCCACCACCACGAGGAGTACCACCCGACCGGACACCAGCCGATATAACCTCCGCCGTAGGACCAGTGAACCCACGCCGGACTCCAGGTCCGGCCGTAGTGCCAGACCCAGCCGTACGCCGGGGAATTCCACCAGGATCCATAATGGTAGGGCAGCCATCCCCACGGCTCGTAGGCCAACCAGCTCCAACCGACACTGGTCCAGTACCAGCGGCCGGCGGTGTAGGGACGCCAATCGGCAGCCACCGTGGGCTGCCACGCCCAGGTCGCCGAACTGTCGAGGTAGACCCAGGAACCGTAGGCATCCAACTGCGAGGCCTCTCGGGCATACTGGGCATCCACGTACTCTGCACTTCTTCCGGCGCCGATTCCTCTCCGGGCCTGGACCCAGCGGGCAAAATCGTCCCGGTCGGTCAGACGGCTCTCGACCGATGAGACCCGACCCCCACCAATCTCGCTCGCGGAGGTCGCCCGGAGGGTGACACCGCCCATCGTTGTGGCGGCCTCGGCAAGACCTTCCCAGACCTCGACCCACAGGCCGCCCGTCCGCAAGACTTCGACTCTGAAGACGCCCGGTCCCTGGAGGTAGACCGTTTCCGAAGCACCGTCAATGCGGGTTCGGTGCAGGCGTTCTACGGTCGCCGGCAATTCAAGCATCATCGCGCCGTCGGCAAGAAAGAGAACTGTGCGATCGCCCCGCGTGTCCCGACTGAAGGCAACCGAGTCCAGCGAGACCGTGGTGTATTCATCCATCCACAGCATCGTCCCGTCGGCCAGGATGGCCTCCATCCGCGCCTCACGAGCGGTATCCAGACGATCTCCGCCCACCAATGGCATATTGATCACGGCTTCGAGGGTTTCATCGCCCCCGGCCGGGAAGACCGTGGCGTAGCGTTCAAGGTAGGCGATGTAGCTCAGAGAGGTCGGATCGTCCTCAACCGAGGCCATGCCCATCAGGGGAGTCATCAATACAAGAGCAATGGTGACGAGGTTGCGAGTCATGGCGACCTCCTTTCTGACCCTGGCTATTGCAAGGAGCGTTCCAAGGGATAGAGGGATCAGGGCACAAGACCCAGGTTGCAAGTCATAATGACACCTTGGAAGATACGAGACCTCAAAATCCTGAATTCTGAGGCCTGCTGCCTGAAGCCTGAGACCTAAAGCTGATGTTTTGAACATTTCATTGCGGTATGATCCGGCGGCTCGCGCCCCGTCCCCGGGGACGGCGAAGAGGAGGCCAGGTGGTTCGATCAAGTGCATTTGCTCTGTTTTTCACTCTGATTCTGACGGCGGCATCGGTGGCGGCAGCCCAGGAAACTCCTCGACCGGGGGACAAAGAGCAGGGCGAGGAGCAGTTGATCCTCAATAGGCAACAACACTTTGCAGCCTCACATGGACTCAATCGTGTAGAACAGCCGCATTTGTTGCGCCGGAGCGCCGTGCACACGCTACAGAAGGAGCTCTCGACGGGCAGGGACGCCGCTTCCGCCCTGAGCTGGACCGGAGTCGGACCGGAATCCATGACCATGCTCGACTGGGTGATGGGCCGCGTAGCGGGTCGAGTCTCGGCGATTGCAGTTCACCCCACCAACGAGGATATGATCTACCTCGGAACCGCTTCGGGCGGCCTGTGGAAGACCATCAACGGCGGTGCCTCGTGGATCTCACTCTTCGATACCGTTGGCACCCAGACCATCGGTACAGTGACCATCGACCCCAGCGATTCGGACACCATTTGGGTGGGAACCGGTGAGCAGGGTCAGAGCTGCACGTCGTACTTCGGCATGGGGCTCTTCCGCTCAATCGATGGCGGCGCCAGCTTCACAGCCATGAACGGATCAGAAAATGACACCCTGGATCTGTCCTTCATCACGGCAGTTGTCGTGAACTCCACCAATCCGCAGATCATCGTAGTCGGCGGCGAGACCTGGTGCGACGCAGAAGGTACGTGGAGTTACGGGGGCCTCTATAGATCCACCGACGGCGGTGGGACGTGGACCTCGGTCATCACAGGCTTCTCGGCCGCGATCACCGACCTGGTGGTGGACCCCGGCGACCCCGACACCCTGTACTGCGCAGTAGGCCGCTGGTCGGTAGACGGCAACGGCATCTATCGATCCACCGACGCCGGCGCCACCTGGAACCGACTGGAGGCCGGCGTTCCCTCCGGCACCTCGGTGGGCCGCACCCGGCTGGCGGTTGCACCCGATCAAACCGGAGTGATCTACGCACTGATGAACACGTCGAGCGGCGTATCGCTTTTCAAGACGACCGACGGCGGCGACAATTGGACTACCCAGAACAGCAACGCCTGCGACGGCCAATGCTGGTACAACTTGTGCCTCGACGTGGACCCGGCTGACGCCGGCCACCTTCTGGTCGGCGCGATTCGTTTCTACGAATCCACCAATAACGGCCAGACACTCAACGTCATGACCGACGGGTGGGGCGACAGTCAGACCGTGCACCAGGACACCCACGTGGTGCGCTTCTCACGCACCGACTCACAGAAATTCTGGGTGGGATCGGATGGCGGAATCTGGCGCACCGACGACGGCGGCGCCTCGTTCACCAACCTCAACAGTAACCTCAATATCACTCAGTTCTACGACATTGCGGTTCACCCAGGCGATCCGGAGATCGTTTTCGGCGGAGCCCAGGACAACTCTTCGTCGCGACGCACGGTAGACAATCTGTGGGACACAACCGTGGTCACAGGAGACGGCTTCATCAACATCATCGACCCCTCGGACCCCGGCTTCGTGATCCAGACCTCCTACCCCTGGAACGGTTACCCAAGTCTCTACCTGTCGACGGCCGGCGGCGCGTCCTACACCTTCTCCTGGCTGGCCCTCTCCGGGGTCACCCAGAATGAGCCGTGGCCGTGGGTCACGCCGTTGGCGGTGCACGAATCGGTGGACGGGGGCGTCACCCCAAGCCGGCTGTTCATGGGTTCAGATCACGTTTATCGGGCCACCGTCGAGAACCCATCGTTATGGACAAAAATCTCGGGCGATCTCAGCGACAACTCGATCTCGGTGATCACCCCCGTCTGGCGGGACTCGACAATCGGACTCTACGTAGGCACATCCGACGGCCGGATCCACCGAACCAACGACGCTCTTGCTGAATCGGTGGTTTGGACTGACGTGACCAGCAGCTTGCCCGGTGATCGGATCACCGACATTGCCGTCGATCCCACCGATGCCGACCGGGTCTACGCAACCCGCGGCGCCTTCGGGCCCAGCCGGCTCTACCGATCGACTGCCGGCGGCACCCTGTGGGCCGAAGTAGGCGACGGGTTACCAAATGTACCCGCCAACTCGGTGGCCGTCGATCCTCTCGACCCTCTTCAGGTCTTCGTAGCAACCGACGTGGGAGTTTTCGCAAGCAGTGACGGCGGCAACACCTTCACCGTCGCCATGAGCGGCTTCCCCCTGGGCTCGGTGGTCACCGACCTGGAAATTGACGATGACCCGCACGTACTTACGGCCGGCACCTATGGGCGCGGCGCCTGGCAGACCCTGCTCGGCAACAGCCCGTTATTCACCGACGGCTTCGAGTCCGGAGATACAACGATCTGGTACATCGCGGTGCCCTGAGAAATCCAGAGTCCACGACCGATAGTGTTGGTATCCTGATTTACAGCTTTTGGATCCGGTCCATCTCAACAGTCTGCTGCTGTTGCCGGACCTTGATCAAGGTGCCGGGCGGGTAGAAACCGGAACGCAGGGTTGCGTTGGGATAGGTGACCGAGCCCGGTCCCATCAAAACACCGGGATTGAGCACCGTATTGCACCCAGTCTTACAGCCGTCGCCCAGCACGGCGCCGAATTTTCTCAGGCCCGTGTGGATCACCTGGCCTCCGGCCCTGAAGATGACTTCGCTCCCAATATTCTTGACGTTTGACAAAATGGTACCTGCCCCGAGGTTAACGTCCCGCCCGAGCAGGGCATCACCGACATAGGCCTGGTGCGGCGCCTTGGCTCCAGGAAAAAGGACCGAGCCCTTGACCTCGGAGTGAGCCCCCACCAGGCTGCCCTCGCCCAGGATCACATTCTCTCGAACGTAGGCGCCCGTGCGGATCTGCACCCGGTCTCCGATGACGGCCGGTCCGACGATCACCGCTCCCGGTTCGATCCGACATCCTTCACCGATTGCAATCCGGTCTCCCAGCAGGTGCACGCCCGGATGAAGTTCCGGGCGAATGTCCCAGGAAGCCCAAGCCTTGAGGTAGGCCTTGAGGCGGTCACCAAGAGCCGTCCATACGCCCTCTCCGGACACGAAGAGTTCCCCATGGAGGAAATCCCCGACCTCAAAGAAATGTTCGAAACTGAAGTCATGCATTTCAGCAATTTCATTCATTCTCGTACTCCCTATCGTCTCTCGCTAGCGAAATTCTACGCTTGTTGGAAGAAAACTGTCAGCTATTAGCCGTTAGCTATTAGCCGTTAGCTATTAGCAGAAAACCTCGCCGCTCTCAGATCGACGGTTCCTGAGCTAACCGCTAATAGCTAATTGCTAATAGCTTCCGAGGCCCTTCTCCACTGCACAACCAACACCGTCTGGTCATCGTGGGCCTGCTCGCCGCCGGAGAAGGCCGAGACCTCGTCGAATATCTTCTCGACCAGGGCCTCCGGGCTCAGATGCCTCGAACCAACCACCAGGTCCTCGAGCCGGTCCATCCCAAACTCGATTTCACCGACTCCATGGGCCTCGGTGATGCCGTCCGAGTACATGACCAGGGTGTCACCCTCACGGAAATGACACAGGCCTGCGGTGTAGCGGGCGTTGGGAAAGGGACCCAGGGGCAGGCCGCCGATCGCCAACCGCTCGACCTCACCCGATTCCCGAATCAAAAGGGCCGGAGGGTGACCCGCACTACAGTGGATCATGGTGCCGTCGAGATCGATCTCGGCAAGGAAGAGCGAAACAAACTTGGTCGCCATCCGGCTTTCGTGGATGATGCCGTTGAGCCGCTCCAGGGTCCTTCCCAACTTGTACTCTCGGGACAGACCCATGCGCAGGCCGGTGAAGACATCACGGACCTGCAACGCCGCCGGAAGGCCGTGCCCGGTCGCGTCGGCAACTACAACGCTGAAGGCGGTTTCGTCCATCGGGATCAAATCGTAGAAGTCACCGCCGACGACCTCTGCCGGCAAGCTCCGGGCCGCCACAACAAACTGTCCCGGCGCCTCCATGTGCCGTGGCAGGATCGAGGTTTGAATCTGCCGGGCTTCCTCCATGACTGCCGCCATGCGTTCCTCGCGAAGTTGCTGGTTGATCGCCAGCCGAACGATGTTGAGAGTGGAAACCAGGTCCTCCCGGTTGTCCTCAAGGGTATCCACGTCGAAACTCAAGATGAAATTCCCACCATCGACGATGGCGGTCGCGAAAACCTCCCTCGTACCCAGCAGGCTCTCGAGGCGGGGATCCAACTCCGGATCATCCCGGTGCATGACCAGCGTACCCGTTTCGAAGAGGCGCCGGATCGGGGCGTAGTTCGGGTCGACCCGCTGGCCGAGTATTGTCGCGCCTGCTCCGCCGAAAGTCGCCACCAGTTCATAGGCTTCGTCATCAAGGTGGTAGATCCGCCCTCCCACCAGGCCCAGATCATCAGAAAAGGAGGTGGCCAGAAAATCCGCGGTCTGCTGAATGGTCTGGAGAGGCGTTGATCCGGCCGCTATAGTTTCAAGCGCCCTTTCGATCCGGTGATACAGAGAAATAGTCCGTCTCGGCATGGCTGGATCATGTCACGAGTGACCGAATTCGACAAGGCAGCAACCCCAGAAGGGGAGCTGTTAGCCGTTAACTTTTAGCGATAAGCTCAGAAAACCAGCTACGGAGTTGTTCTTGCTAATGGCTAATTGCTAACTGCTTTCTTGCCATCATCCGTAGAATTCTGCCGGAAGAAGACTTCGGTGTAACCCCAGCCGACTCCCGGACAATTCCATGTAGAATGCTCGACCGTCGGCGCTCCAGTCGTCGGCCCGGAGGAAGAATGAAACAGATGACCTTGATATCCCGACTCGGCCTGATGTGCCTCGTGCTCTGTACCTTTGCCGGCTGCACCGGCCAAGAAGGTCCGGCAGCAACCGCACAGGCCGCCGTTTCGACACCCCAGAACGGAAATATTCAGTGGGCGGGAACGTGGGATGCCGCTTTTTTTAGGGCCCGATCGGAAGAAAAGGTCGTCCTGGTAACCTTCTATGCAGACTGGTGTATCTGGTGCAAGAGACTCGAAGACACGACCCTGGCCGACAGCTCAGTCGCCTCTTTCCTTGCGGAAAACGCCGTTCCCGTGCGGCTCGATGTTGATGGCGACGGGCGGAAACTCTCAGATCAATACCGGGTCGACGGGCTCCCGACGGTCCTGCTGCTCAGGAATGACGGTACCGAACTGGGCCGAATTCCCGGGTACCTGCCGCCCGAGGGATTTCTTGAGAGAGTTCGTGCGCTGATCGGTTGAGCCGGTCGAGGCCCAAACGAGAAGACAGTTGAACCGCCAAGACGCGAAGATCGCAAAGAGAACGCCAAGCAGGTCAGGTTTAGCCACAACAGCCATGGATGGGACGCTTGCGCTTCTGTTCTTTTCTTTGCCGCCTGAAACCCAGATCCCTGTCCCCTCAAACCTCAGTAGCAACCTGTAACCAAACGCCTGAACCACCGCTTCGCCTTCCGAGGCATTTGAAGGCAAGGGGAACGAGGACTCCTATTTAACAAAACCCTTTGCGTTTCTTCCTTTGCGTCCTTCGCGCTCTTCGCGGTTCAAATTTGCTCTTGCCCTCAGTCGATCTCGTTCAGTTTCCTTGGGCTTCTGCCTCGGCTTTCTCTTCTTCGATCCGTTCATCAGCTCTCGCCAAGGCCAGGAGATCAGGCATGGGTTCGCCGATCCGTGGTGTGTAGTAGGCCTGTTGAAAGGGCCAAGGCAATTCCCAGAGACCAGGCTTGTCGTCCTCACAGCTCACCTGTGGTTCAGTCCCGTCGAGGAACGCCTCCAACACAATTCGGCTTTGATCGGCGCACGTCGGAACCACCAAGTGACCGGAATACCAGTCCACCGCACTGAATACAACGCCTGCCGGTACCGGGAATCGCTCGGCTCTTGCCGCTTCATCCAGCGTTTCCAAATAGGCTTCCATGAACTTGGTCCATATCGGCAGAGCCGCCGCGGCGCCGGTCATTCGTTTCCCGATCGGCGCCTTTTTATCCCTGCCCACCCACACGCCGACCGTAATCCGAGGTGAGGAACCGACAAACCAGGCGTCGGAGTAGTCGTCCGTCGTTCCCGTCTTGCCAGCGAGATGGGCATCCAATACCTTGGCCTTTTGGGCGGTACCGCGTTCGATAACCCCCTCGAGAACGTGGAGGAGGAGATAACTGGCGGCAGCGGATGCCTTCCGCTCAAGCGTCGGGTAGAACTGCTCCTGGGACCGCCCATCCCGGTCCCGGACCTCTGAAATGAAGTACGGTGCCGGAACCTCCCCCAGATTGGCGAAGCCGGCATAGGCCCGAACAACATCGACCAATCGGACACCCAGAGTCCCCAAGGCGAGAGAGGGATAGGGCCTCAACGGGGTGGTAATACCCATCGCCTTGGCGGTTTCCACAACCGCCTGCCCACCGACCATATCCTGCAGCTTGACCGCGCTGGCGTTGAAACTGAGTTCCAGAGCCCGCCTGAGAGTTGTCACGCCGAAATACTTTCCGTAGTAGTTCCTGGGGCAGTAGGTCAACTCCCCGGCGCCGTCCGGGAACAGGGCGGGGCCGTCAAAGACTGTATCTGCCGGCGTAAATCCTCGTTCGAACGCCGTCAGGTAGACGAAGGGCTTGAATGCCGACCCGCACTGAAGCTTTGACTGAATTGCACGGTTGAATTCCGATCGTTCAAAGTCGAAGCCTCCAACCATCGCGAGGACAGCCCCGGTCCGGTTGTCCATTGCCAGAAGAGCACTTTCGATCTCCGGCTCCTGCAGCAGTGAAACCCTTAATTCCTCATCCGAATCGGCCTCGGGGAGGACCTCCGGGAGCCGCACCAACACGAGGTCTCCCTCCTTGAGGATCCTGCTCAAAGAGGAGGCCCTCGTCCAGGAGGCGCCGTCGAGCTTGAGAATTGCCTCAACCCCGGCAACATTCAGCCGAGCAGTCGAACGTCCGGCCTCCAGCACCACCGCCTTGACCATCGACGACGGTTCGAATATCAACCCCTGCCATGACGGGTCTTCGTACGATGCAGCATCGGCCGCCTGACCGGAAATTACGATATTGGGCGGCTTTCTGAAACCCAGCCGGGTCGTATCCAGTTCGACCAGACCATCCCTGACGGCCAGCTCCGCAGCCCGCTGCAAGACGGGATCCATCGTCACGTCAACCTGAAGTCCGGCGGTGTAGAGGGCGTCGGTTCCATATCGCTGTTCGATGGTTTTTCTGACGTGCTCCACGAAATAGGCGCCGCCTGCATTGCGCTCCCTGTGAATCGAGACCCCAAGGTCGGTGTCGACCGCGACTTCGTAGGCCTCCTGGTCTATGAACTCCAATTCCAACATCTTGCCAAGAACATGATTCCGGCGATTCCGGGTACCTTCGGGGTTCTTGATGGGGTTGTGAAGGCGCTCGGGGTTCTGAATCATCCCGGCCAGCATCGCAGCCTCTTGAAGTTCCAATTCGGCCGCCGGCTTTCCGAAATAGACCTGTGCCGCGGCCTCGATACCGTAGGCGCCCTGCCCAAGATAAATCTGGTTGGCATACATCGAGATGATCTGGTCCTTGGAGAGGCGCTTTTCCATGTCCATCGCCAGAAACATCTCCTTGACTTTCCGGGTGATGGTGCGTTCCCGGCTGAGGAAAAGGTTTTTGGCCATCTGTTGGGTCAAGGTCGAAGCGCCCCCTCGGCCGCCCAGACGCCCGGTTTTGATTGAGCCGATGACCGCCCGGAGGATCGCCGTTGGGTCAACACCTCCGTGAGAATAAAAATTGGCATCCTCGATGGCGACGATCGCAAGCTTGATCGCGTCCGGAATATCCTCCGGAGGGAGTTCGACCCGTCGCTCCAGTGCGAAACTGCCGTATGTGCTCCCGTCGGCGGCATAAATATGTGATGTGGTCGCCGGTCGGTAGGTGGGTAGTTGGTCCAACTGCGGAATGTGAAGACTTCGCGCCACCATCCACCCTGTAAAGGCGCCGACAAGGCACCCGATGACGACCGCCCAGATCAAACGGGTCAGAAATTTAACCAAACGCGACTTCATCGGGGAAGAATAGCAGGGATGGGGGCTGGAGCGCTGGGAGGCTGGGAGGCTAGAACGCCAGATCGGTTTCGAAGAAAAAGGGTGAACGCCGAATGCCGGATATTGAATACTTTGACTCTCTGAGCTCGGCTTCCCAAGCTCATCTTTCGCAGGGCGCCCTGGCCCACCCTACCGGCGCTTTTGTCTTGCGTCCTAGCATCCCAGATTTCCCGCTTCCTAGCTTTCGTCCTCCACCAACCCGCCATCAGGCCGATCGAGAGCGCCCTTTCGTTCCAGCTTTGCCAAATAGTCATACATGACGATCGACCCGGCTACTGCCAGGTTCAAACATGGGACGAGACCCCACTGAGGAATCTGTACAACGATCTCTGCTGCATCAATCAGCCTCTGAGGCAAGCCGTCCCGCTCAGCTCCCAGGAGAAAGCACGGGTTTTGGGGATATTCGGTCTCGAAGAGGCTGACGGCTCGATCATCCAGTTCTACGGCCACCAGGGACCAACCCCGGGTTCGAACATGATCCAAAAACGCATCCTCATCCTCAAGAATCGTCACATCGGTGAAATCCTGGGCGGTCTTGGCGGCCTCGATGTTCCACTCCCGATCACCAACAAGAACAACTTCTTCCGCGGCGACCGCATGAGCCGTACGCACCAATGTCCCGACATTGTGCTCCTTGGAGGTATTCCACCCGGCAATTGCCATGGAACGCAGGCCGCGCCGGTAATGTTCCCGGCGGCGTTCCCTCCGGGCCAGGCGTCGCTGATGGTCGAACTCTTCCTTGGTGGTCATGCCTCATCTCCATCGCTGAGCATCATAAAAAACGAAATCCCGCGAATGCGGGATTTCGTGACGGCGGGTGTACCCACCCGGGCCTTCGCAGAGGATAACGCGGCTACGAGGTCCGACCAAAACCCGCGGCCCGGAAAACCCGGACACTTTCAATATGTGTCCGGGATCACCCATTGTCAAGAGTGAACCCAAATATTTCCGGAATCAGCCGTTGATCCTGCGCCCGTTCCGGGCTACATTGATATCTCAGATGAGCAATTTTCAACGGTGTTCTGCACCTGAATCACTCATCAAATGTATTGCCAAGGAGGCCTCCATGCCGTCGAATGCGCGAATTATTGCTTCACTCCTGTTTGTTTTCATTGTGATTTTTTCTTTCGGGTGTTCCAGCACAAAACCCAAGGCAGAGACCACCGCACCCCCTGTCGTTGAAGCCACGTCAACGCCTGTGGATCAACCTTCGGTCGATGAAGAGTACGTCACCGATGGCGGCGCTGAGACCATTGTCTCCGAACAGGCCATCGTCGAAGACCTCCCGGCGGACCTGGTCAGCCTCAATGCCCGCGGCTATCTCGATGACGTCTTCTTCGAGACCGACAGCTACACCATCGGTGAGACGTCCCGGGAGCACCTAGCGGCCAACGCCTCGTGGCTCAACCAATATTCCACCGTGAAAATTTTGATCGAGGGGCACTGCGACGAGCACAACACCCGGGAATACAATCTGGCACTGGGTGAGAGACGAGCCAACTCGGTGAGGGATTACCTGATCTTTCTGGGGATCGCCCCCGAACGGGTCCTCACGATCAGCTACGGCGAGGAGCGCCCGTTTGCTGTCGGCCACGACGAGTACGCCTGGTCGCAGAACCGGCGTTCTCACTTCGTCATCACCGCCCGCTAGAACCAGGAGAACACCACCATGCGCAAGCTCCTGATCGTCCTTCTCGCCGTCTCAACCCTCGCCTGCACCTCGGGTGAAGATATGGCCCTCCTCCATCGTGAGATCACCGATGTTCAGCGCGAGATCCAAAGTCTGAGTGCCAATGCCCCCGAACGGCAGGATCTCGCATCGATGGAAAATCGCATGAAGGAGCTGACCGAAAAGAACATGCGGTCCAACGCTGATTTGGCCATGCAGGTCCAACAGCTCCAGGAGCGGATGGAAGGCCTTCATGCCAGCCTGGAACTGACCACTCGGCAGCTGCAGCAGATTTCCCAGGAACTGGCGGCCGCTCGGAACCGCCAGACGGTCATCCTGCCTCCGGTGACGGCGGTACCGAGTGCCGGCACAGCCGACCAAACCGGAGTTCCTCCGGGGACCCTCGCTGCCGGTGCGGCGGGTAGCGCCGGCGCGGTTGCATCGCAGGGGTCGGAGATATCCCCCGACCAGCTCTACCGGTCGGCCTACGAAGACTACATGCGGGGAAACTACGATCTGGCCGCCCAGGGGTTTCAGGAATACCGACGGCTCTTTCCGGATACCGAGCTCTCGGACAATTCCCTCTATTGGGTCGGAGAGTGTTACGCCGCCCAGGATCTCACGACCGAGGCAATTCAGACCTTCACCCAGGTTCTCGAAGACTATCCAAATTCCGACAAGGGCGCCGCCTCACAACTCAAGAAGGGCCTCTTGTACCTGGGCTCCGGAGATCAGGGACAGGGCGTCGTCAATCTGCAATATGTCGTCTATGAACACCCCGGCACCAAAGAAGCTGACCTGGCACGCGAAAAACTACGCTCCCTGGGCCTCAACATCAGGTAGGCGCTCTCCCAGAGGAGTTGAAGGAAACGCCACAAAAAGGGAAAGATAGCCACAAAAAAGCGCAAGAAGGCACGAAGAGAAAACCAGTAGAGACGGCAAAAGTCCTTGATAAACACCATAGATTGAGAAGTTAGAGGCTTCTTCTTCCTTTTTTGTGCTTTTTCGTGCCTTTTTGTGGTTGCTCTTCTTGTGGCTTTTTGCATGCGCCTGAACTGACAGCCCTTTTTTACCCCTAGCATTCCGCCTCATGTTTCGCTAGAATACCCGCCCTGTGTGCGTGCCACCCATCCGGTGAGCATGCGGATTCTAAGGAGAAGACAGTATGGCCACGATCAAGGGAACCAAGAAACAGGCCCGTAAACGCCACCGCCAGTCGTTGGAGCGGCGCATGCGAAACAAATCCGTCCGCACCCGCGTGCGGCGCCAGATGCGTTTGATGCGCGTTGCACTCGACGAGGGCGATGCAGCCAAGGTCAAGGAACTGTTGCCGGAGACGATATCGGTTATCGACGTCGGCTGGCGACGCGGCGTCCTTCACCGCAACACGGCTTCCAGATACAAAAGCCGCATGGCACGACAAGCTCAGGCCGTCATCAACGCAACGGAAGCCTGAGTCATGCCCGAGGCTCTGCTCACCACGATGATTCCGGAAGGTGAGCTCTTGAGCCGCGGAAAAGTGCGGGACATCTTTGCCGCCGCTGACGCCCTGGTCTTGGTCGCCACCGACCGGATCAGTGCGTTCGATCATGTACTCGATCCGGGTATTCCCGGACGGGGCATCGTTTTGACTCAGTTGTCCAACTTCTGGTTCGAAAAGTTGGCTCACGTGATCCCCAACCATGTGCTTGCAACTGACATTTCGGAGTTTCCCGAGCCATTCAGCTCCCATCCGGAGTTGGCTGGCCGGTCCATCCTGGCCCGTCGTTTGGAACCGATCCCGGTAGAGTGTGTTGCTCGCGGCTTCATCACCGGTTCCGGCTGGAAGGAATACCTCGAAAACTCGACCGTGTGCGACGTACCCCTGCCACAGGGCTTGGCGGAATGCGAGCAGCTCCCCGAACCGATCTTCACGCCAGCCACCAAAGCAACCGAAGGCCATGACGAGAACATCTCGTTTGACCGCATGGTTGAGATCGTCGGGGGTGAAACCGCAGAGCGGCTCCGCGAGGTCACCCTGACCCTGTACACCGAGGCCGCTTCCTATGCAGCCGAACGTGGGATCTTGATTGCCGACACCAAGTTTGAATTCGGTTTTGATCAGGATGGCATCATCGTTTGGATGGACGAGGCCCTGACTCCGGATTCATCTCGTTTCTGGCCCGCCGAAAGCTACAAGCCCGGCGGTCAGCAACCCTCTTTCGACAAACAATTCGTCAGGGATTGGCTTTCGGAAAGCGGCTGGGATCGGGAGCCGCCGGCGCCAACCCTGCCTCCCAGCGTCGTGGAGGGCACTCTCGACCGATACCGCCGAGTCTTCAGCCTGCTGACGGGCCAAGACCTCGGCTTCTGAACTGATCAATAATTTCCCCTTGAGGAGGAGACGAACCGATGAGTGTGAAGACTTTTGCCACCAAAGACATCCGCAACATTGCCGTCACCGGGCACTCCGACACCGGCAAGACCACTCTGGTTTCGGCCATGCTGTTCAACAGCGGCGTGGTCAACCGTTTGTTGAAAGTTGATGACGGAAACACCATCACCGACTTTGACGACGACGAGCACGATCGGAAGATCACGATCAGCACAGCAGTCGCTCACGTCGAGCACAATGGGTGCAAGATCAATCTGATTGACACTCCAGGCTATGGGATCTACATCACGGACGCCCTTCAGGGACTGCGCATCGCCGATACCTCCTTGATCCTCATATCCGCCGTGGCCGGTGTCGAGGTCCAGACCGAGAAAATGTGGAAGGCTGCCGCCTCCTTCGATCTGCCCGTGATCTTCGCCGTCAACTCGATGGACCGGGACCGTGCATCCTTCAGTCGCACGATCGAGAACCTCCAGAAGAAGTACGGCCGAGAGGTAACGCCCCTCCAGATTCCGATCGGCGCCGAGAGCGCCTTCTCCGGGGTCGTCAACCTCATCAGCGGCAAGGCCTTCACCTGGCCTCACGACGAAAGCGGCAAGATGACCGAGGCAGATGTTCCCTCGGAGATCGCTGATGACGTTTCCTCCGCACGTGAAGCCCTGATGGAGATGGTTGCCGAGCAGGATGAGAAACTGATGGATGCCTATCTCGAAGAGGGAGAACTCGACGAGGCCACTCTGATCGAAGGCCTGAGAAAGGCGGTCACCACCCGGGCCTTGTTCCCCGTCTTCACCTTGTCGGCCGCCAAGAACATCGGCATTCAGCCTTTGATGGACGCATTGGTCAGTCTGACCCCGGCGCCCGACTGGCGTCCGGCAACGGCCGTGGTCGATGGTGAGGAGAAGGAACTGGCAATCTCCGGTGACGAAAAGTTCTCCGCCTATGTCTTCAAGACCATCTCCGACCCCTTCTCGGGGCGTATCTCCCTGCTCCGCGTCTTTTCGGGCGGGGTCACGTCGGATACCACCGTGACCAACAGCACCAACGGCGGCACCGAACGCCTTGGCGCCCTTTCGATCATTCAGGGCAAGACCCTCGAACACATTTCTGAACTGGCGCCCGGCGACATCGGCGCCGTGCCGAAACTCAAGGAGAGCAACACCTGCGATTCGCTGTGTGAAGCCAAGATGAACATCAAGATTCCCGCAGTCCCAATTCCGGAGGCGGCAATCTCCTTTGCTCTGGAGGCCAAGTCCAAGGCAGACGAGGACAAGCTGGCAACGGCCCTGCGCCGGATCCAGGACGAGGACCCGACGGTCAAGATCGGCCGGGACCCCCAGACCAAAGAGATGCTGATCTCAGGCACCGGTCAGCTCCACGTCGAGGTCGTCGTCGGCAAGCTGAAAAAGCGCTACAACGTTGACGTCGTCCTGCACCAGCCCAAGGTTCCGTATCGAGAGACCATCACCAAGAGCATCGATGTGACCACACGGCACAAGAAACAGACCGGGGGCTCGGGCCAATTCGCTCAATGCTCGATCACCATGGAGCCCAACCACGGCCACGGGTACGAGTTCGTCGACAAGATCTTCGGCGGTTCGATTTCGCAAACCTACCGCCCGGCCGTTGACAAGGGCATTCAGGAAGCGGCCGAACGGGGCGTTCTTGCCGGTTTCCCGATGGTGGACTTCAAGGTCACCCTGACCGACGGAAAAGAACACGCCGTCGACTCCTCGGAAATGGCCTTTAAACAGGCCGGCAGAAAAGCCTTCAGAGACGCTGCCGGCAAGTGCGGCCCCACCCTGCTCGAGCCGGTGATGCTGGTCGAGGTCTACACGCCGGAAGACGCCATGGGCGACGTCATGGGCGACCTCAACTCGCGGCGCGGGCGCCTTCAGGGTATGGACACCGAGGACGGGACGACCACCATCAAGGCCAAGGTGCCCTTGGCTGAGATGCTGACCTATGCGCCGACCCTTCGCTCCATCACCGGCGGGCGAGGTGATTTCCACATGGAAATGACAGGTTACGTCGAGGTTCCAAAGCAGTTCCGGGATAAAGTCATTGCTGCGGCAAACCTCGAGGAGGAAGAAGACGAGTAGGGCTGACGGCGAAGTCCAATCCCACGAGCGCCAATAACCTCCAACGGGGCGTGCCATTTCTGATGTTGTCCCCAGGGTACCCTCCCGATTTGGGTCAGGTTTCGGACAACGTCAGAGGTGGCAACCCTCGGCGAGCGCGTCCGCTATCGAATCTCCCGACTACGGTGTAGGCCGCCGAGGTCATTTCCTCCAGGGGCGGTTCCTCTCCCACCTTGAACGACGCAGCCCCTTGAGGAAATGCACCGAGCGGGGGTGCCGGAGGCGCCCCCGAAGGCCGGGTTCGAATCCCTCCTCAAAATTAACGCTCCCGAGCCTCCACAACAAACTCCGGTGGATCGAGGATGGTCTTCTTGACCGAGCACTGGTGGACGGAGCGCTCGAGGGCCTTGTGGTATTTCTCGGGAAAATCTGGGGGCGTTTCAATAGTGATCTTGATCGTGGCCATTCGCCGCGCCTCGGGATCACGTTCCCAACTCAGCGCCATACGAATGTCTTCGACCGGCAGTTGACGTCTTTCGCAGAAACCCAGAATATAAATCCCCGCACAGGTTGCCAGGGAGGCCAGAAAGAGGTCGTAGGGCTCCGGCGCCGAACCCTCACCGCCCTCATCGATGGCTTGATCCGTGGCGATTTCAAACCCGTCGTAGTTGGCATACACCTTCTTGCCGCCGGGAAAACTGACTTTCATTTCGTTGCTCATTGTGGCTCCTTGAGTCACCCTCTTGGGCAACCTCGATAATCCTAGGTTTTCTCACGGGTGACTCGATATAAAAACTGGAAACTCGAAACTTGACTCTATTGTTCCAGCCGCGGCGACAAAGGAACACGAAAAGAGAGGTCACCGAAACGAGAACAGTTGAACCACAAAGACACGAAGGACACTAAGAGCCATTGTTTACAGTATTTTCTTCGTGATCTTTGTGCCTTTGTGGTTCATTTGTTTGCTGCCTCAAAAACACCGCCAACTCCTCACGATTAC
The DNA here is from genome assembly GCA_030618605.1 of Holophagae bacterium. Classification (GTDB taxonomy): domain Bacteria; phylum Acidobacteriota; class Thermoanaerobaculia; order Thermoanaerobaculales; family Sulfomarinibacteraceae; genus DAOWGJ01. The sequence goes on from JAUXDC010000026.1 coordinate 16,468, forward strand.
CCTTCCGTCCGGTGATGGGAGAGGGTATCACCGCAACTTTGGTCAATCCAAGACCTTCGAGATGCTCAACGACACCATCGATCACCTTCCGCCGCACATCTTCATCCCTGACGATTCCGCCTTTGCCGACGAGGTCACGTCCCGCCTCGAACTGAGGTTTGACCAGACACACCAGATGACCGCCATCCGAGAGAAAGGGCAGGACCGCCGGAACGACAAGGCGAAGAGATATGAAACTGAGATCCATGGTGATCAAGTGAACCGGAAACGGAAGATCCCCCGGGCCGAGATGACGCGCATTGACGCCTTCCATCACGATGACCCGATCATCCGACCGAAGGCGCCAATCCAACTGATTTCGGCCGACATCAAGGGCGATCACTCTGCGCGCCCCCCGGTCAAGCAGTAGGTGAGTAAATCCACCGGTCGAGGCGCCGACGTCCAGGCAATCGAACCCCGTCGGATCGATGGAAACACTCTCCAGGGCAGCAACCAACTTCAGGGCGCCCCGTCCGACCCAGGGATGGTCCTCTTCATCGACCTCAATCGCCACGCCGCCATCGATCTGTGTCCCCGCCTTGCTGACAACCTCACCGTTGACCCGCACCTTGCCGGCCATGATCAACGCCTGCGCCCTGGCCCGTGAAGGGGTCAGGCCACGTTCAGTGATGATGACGTCAAGTCGTCTCTTCGTTGCCATGCGGCCTATGGTAGCTGAGATGGACACTCTCAGCTCAGGTGCCTGAAGAATTCAAGTACAACGGCGCGAAGGTCTTTCTCCGGACGACTCGGAGATCGGCTACTCCGGCGCTCGGTGGGAGTCGAGGATCTCGGAGTACCGGGGGTGGTCGCGCAGGGATTCCCACAGAGGGTTCATCTCTATCCAGGGGACCGAAATCCAAGACGGGATTGCCAACAACCGGTCGAGCTGATCCAGGGCCAGGTCGAACTCCCCGAGCATCGTGTAGATCCGGGCCATGTCCACCTCGCAGACCAGCCCATATCTGGCGTCCTTGGAGACGGGCAGGAGTTTCGTGGCTCGCTGCCCCTCCTCGATTGCATGGTCATGATCGCCGAGGGCGGCGTGGGCGATGCCCGACGAAGCGTGCAGCAGGTAATTGTCAGGGTCGTGCTCGAGTGCCTGTTCGATGAGGTCCCGAGCCGTATTCCACTCGAGCAGGGCTTCATCGCGCCGGCCCATCATGTCGAGGACGGTGGCCCGCATGAACGAGTTCGGCCGATGACCGAACTTGATCCTCAACCAATTCCCCTTGTCGTTGTCGAATCGACCCAGCGCGTCCTCGAAGCGTCCCTCGAAGAGCTCCTGCCAGTACCAGGTCCAGTCGATCCACACACCGCTGTCCTGCATCAATCCCTCGAGGGCAAGTCGGGACGATTGGAGATCCCCGTTCCAGCTCCAGTACACCCATGCCTTTCCGATGTTCGGCCAGTACGACCCGGGAGCGAGCTCGAAGGCCGCGTCCGCGTACCGGATCGCCCGTGGATAGTCCCGAAAGCCCCAGCTGTCGAAGATGGCCTCGGAGAGCACATAGGGATCCATAGGATCCAGGCGTATGGCCTCGTCTGCCAAGGCCAGCGCTCCTTCGAAACGGCCTTGGAGCTCGCGAACGAAAATCTCCACCTGCAACACATTGACGTTGCCGGCCCCGAGGTGCCGGCGCGCGATTTCGATCTCCCGCGCGGCACTCTCCGTGTCTCGGTCAGCCAACAGGAAATATTGGGCCAGCGCGAGATGGACCCGAGGGTCCAGGGGATTCAGCTCCACTGCGCGTTCCGCAGCATTCGATGCCAGGGCCAACCTCTCCATCGACAGATCATGCGCGTAGTAGCGCAGTTCGGCGTGGGATCGGGCAATCTCGGCATGGGCCAGCGCGAAGTCCGGATCGAGCTCCACGGCCCGCTCGAAGCTCTCCATCATCTGCGGCCACAGTGCATATGTGAAATGCGGCTGGGCGGCCAGCCAACGCCCCCTGATGTAGGCCTGGTAGGCCTCGAGGTTGTCGGTGGGTTGTTCTCTGATGACCTGTCGCTCGGAATCGAGCAGGGTCACTCCGAGTTCTACGGCCACCTGTTCAGCGATCTCGGACTGCATGGCAAACACATCTGTGATCTCGCGATCGAAATTCTCGGCCCACATCTGGCTGTCGTCGGCGACACGAACCAGCTGTGGCGTGATGCGAACCCGGCTCGAGCCATCGGGCATACGGGCCCATCGGACGGTCCCCTCCAGCAGGAAGTGAACGCCGAGCTCATCGCCGATCTCTGAGGTGGTTTTTTCTGAGTCCGCATAGCGCCGAGCCGTGGTCCGGGAGACGACCCGCAGCCCGCTCACGGTCGCCAGGCGACTCGTGATCTCCTCGGTCACACCATCGGTGAAGTAGGCGTCATCAGCCGGGCCGAGGTTGTCGAAGGGCAAGACGATGATCTTCGGAGGGCCGACCTCCCCCATCCCGGGGCCTGCGTTGTTGACCAGCGCCCGGTAACCCATGTGCAGCAGGGTGAAGGCGAGTACCACGGCGAGCACCACCGCGATGAAGACCATCGCTTTGGAGACCGGCCGAGGCAGGCTTTTCTGCCGTGGCGATCCGGTAGGCACCGCCACCAGCATCTGCAGCGCCTGTTGCAGCTCGTCGGCCGATTGGAACCGGTCCTCCGGCCGTTTCTGCAGGCAGCGGCGGACCACGCCGTCGAAGGCGGGCGTGACCATCGAGGTGGTATCGGAGAACGGCGGCGGCTCTCCGGTCAGCACGGCCGACGCGGTGTCGGCCGGGGTGCCTCTGCAAAACGGGCTGAATCCCGTCAGCATCTCGTAGAGCACGACGCCTAGGGAGAAGATGTCGGACCGATGGTCAGCGGGCTGACCGCGGACCTGCTCGGGCGACATGTAGCCGGCGGTCCCAAGGACGGTCCCGACCGCGGTCATCATCTCCTCGGTCGGGGCCTCACCGGTCTCGTCGGACGGGACCTCCGGCGACGTCAGCTTGACGAGACCAAAGTCCAGGATCTTCACGGTCCCATCCGATGTCAGGAACACATTCGACGGTTTGAGATCGCGGTGCACGATGCTCTTGCCGTGAGCAGCTGCCAAACCCTTCGCGATCTGGGATCCCAGATCGATGACCACTCGGTTCGCCATCTTGCCGGAATCGATGGCCTCGCGAACCGTGCGTCCTTCGAGCAGCTCGGTGACGATGAATGGTCGATCGTGGTGGTTCCCCAGCTCGTGGACGGCGAGGATATTCGGGTGATCCAGCGCCGCCGCCGCACGAGCCTCCCGCTCGAATCGCAGCAGGCGACCTGGATTCTCGCCGTAGCAGTCAGGCAGGACCTTGATGGCCACATCCCGGTCGAGCCGCTCGTCATGGGCGCGGTAGACCTCTCCCATACCGCCTTCACCAATCTTCTCGATGATGCGGTAGTGGCTCAGGCTCTGACCAACAAGATCGGCCACCCTTCACCTACCCTACCGCACAAATTGGAAGGGATAGTGATTCCCTTTTCCTCATAAAACCACCCTACCACTGTCGAGGACCCATTCGGAGCAGATACTGAAATCCGCCTGCGGTCACGGACACCACTCATCGCCGGCGGCGCCCCGTCGCGGCCACGGTCGCTGCCCCGGTCTACTGTCACTGCCCCCGACGCTGTTTTCTGAACCTGTCGCCGGCCCGTTCCCTGCCGCCGGCACCGATGTGTGGCAAAATGCAGGCCATGGCGTATCAACGAATCAACCTCGATACCTGGTCCCGTCGGCCACATTTTGATCTCTTCGATTCGATGGCTCACCCATGGCTGGACATATGTTGCACGATTGATGCAACCACGGCCTGGGCAATCTGCAATGCTACCGGTGGACCCTCGTTTTCCACAGCCTCGCTTTTCCTTGCCATTGGCGCCGTCAACTCGGTTGAGCAACTGCGGATGCGTATCCGGGACAACAAGGTCATTCTTCACGATCATGTACACGTCGGCTCGACCATTCTGCGCGACGACGAAACCTTCGGCTTCGGTTTTATCTCCACGAGCGATGACTTCTGCGAATTCTTCTCGGCCTACGCGGCGGAGTTCGATCGGGTCCGGGTTCAAAGAGCCGAACTCGTCGACCGCGACAATGACGACGTCATCCATTTCTCTGTCGTGCCGTGGCTGAGCTTCACCGGAATCGGACATCCACGTGATCGCAACACGTCCTATTCGGTTCCCAAGATTGTGATTGGCAAGTGCCACCTGCAGGGATCGAGGTGGCTCCTTCCCGTCGCCCTTTCAGTCCACCACGGCCTTGTCGATGGCCTCCACGCCGCACGCTTCTTCGATCATCTCCAGCGCCGTTGTGACGATGCCGAGACGATCCTCAGTTGACAGGAGTATCCTCTCAGCGATGAGAGACGAACAACCCACGGTCGACCACGGCGTGCACCAAAGGCGGCAGGCGCAATCCAAGAAAACGGAAGAAATTCTGGAAATCCTCTCCTCTCTCGCACACGAGATCTGCAGTCAGGAACATCAGCTTCCCCGCCGCATCGATCCCACCGAGGGACTGTCGAGAGACCGAATTGGTGTTTCCATTTCAGATGAAGGCCATGAACTCGATCAGGTCGTGGAGGCCCTCCGTCACCTTGTTCTGACAACGCCATCCTCAGCCGGCGACAACTTTTTAAACCAGCTCTTCGGAGGGCGAGATCCTGTTGCGACACTGGCTGAGATGTTGACACCGATCTTGAACTCGTCGATGTACACCTTCAAGGTTGCCGGGCCTCAGGTCCTGGTCGAACTGGAAGTTCTCAACCGAATGGCCAAAAAAGCCGGATATCAGGATGGAGAAGGGACATTCGTTCCCGGAGGTTCGATCGCAAATCTCGTTGCCATGATCATCGCCCGAAACCAGGCTGATCCCGGCGCCAGGGACAAGGGAATTTCTTGCAAACAGCTGACCGCCTACACTTCCGACCAGAGCCACTACTCCATCAAGAAGAACGCGGGCCTGATCGGCATCGGCCGCGACAGCGTGCGCACGGTCTCAACTGACACCCGAGGCCACATGGACCTCGAGGATCTGCTCCGCCTGATTCGCTGTGACCGAGAAGCCGGCCGACAGCCCTTCTTCATCAATGCAACCGCCGGCACGACGGTCCTTGGGGCCTTCGACCCAATCCAGGAGATCGCCGCTGTCGCTCAATCTGAAAACTTGTGGATGCACATCGACGGCGCCCTCGGCGCACCGGTCCTGCTTTCCGAGAGACACCGCCATCTGATTGAGGGATCAGAACTCGCCGACTCGATCACCTGGAACGCACACAAAATGATGGGAGTGCCTCTTTCGTGCTCGGCCATTCTCCTCAAGCGGCGTGGGCTGCTCTCGACTCATTTCAACGAGTCTGCCACCTATTTGTTCCAGGCGAATGATGACGAGTTCAACCCGGGTACACGGTCGATTCAATGCGGGCGGCGCAATGACGCCATGAAACTCTGGGTCGCCTGGCTGTTCCACGGTGATGCCGGATACCAAGAGCGAATCAATCGACTGTTCGACCTGGCGGACTACGCCGCCGGGAAAATCGCCGACGACCCCGACCTCACGCTGACGATCCACCCTGAGAGCATCAATGTCTGTTTTGAAGTCAGGGGTCAATCCTCTGCCATGATCTGCGAGACGCTGGACTCCCAGTCCCGGCTGAAAATCGGTTTCGGAGACGCATGTGGCTCAAGTGCCATCCGCCTGGTCTGTGTCAATCCAGACCTGGGCGAAGAGGATATCGACCGCGTTATAGCCGAAATCAAGACTGTTGCTGCGACTCTCTGAAACTCCTACAGGAGTTCCCGCAGCCTGGCGTAACCGGAACGGCTGACC
>JAUXDC010000060.1 GCA_030618605.1 Holophagae bacterium
CCCCTCTTGCTCATCCCCTCCTTCCTCCTTTTTCCCCCATTGGCAGCTCACTCGGGTTACAATCCCCCGGCCCGGCGAAAGACGCCGGGCGAACTGAAATCTGGAGGAACCGATGTCGAACGTTACCCTCACCATGGCCGAGTGGGCCGCCTCAACAACCTACGACGATCTTCCCGAAGAGGTCGTCACCGAAGTCAAGCGCTACCTGATGGATTCAGTCGGATGTGCCCTCGGGGGCGCCCAACAGCACGACGTGCACATGGCCCGAAAGGTACTGACCGAGATCGCCGGATCCGGCAACGCCACAGTGCTGGTCACCGGCGAAAAAATGGATCCGGTGTCGGCGTCCCTGCTCAATTCGCTCATGATTCGGGTGATGGACTACAACGATATTTATTGGAAACAGGATCCATCCCACCCCTCGGATATCATCCCGGCCGCAATGGCCGCTGCCGAGCGCGCCGGCGGCTCTGCACGAGATCTCATCCTGGGTATCGCCCTGGCCTATGAATTTGAACAACGCATGTGCGAAGCCAGCTTCCCCGGCGTTCGCGAAATCGGCTGGCACCACGCAACCTTGACCGCCGCTGTGTCTCCGATCGTCGCCGGGCGTATGCTCGGACTCAACGCCGAACAGATCCAACACGCCATCGGCATCTCGGCCTCCCGCCACTGCAGCACCGGATCGGTCACCGCCGGCAAATTGACGATGATGAAGAACACGGTCGACCCCATGGCGACACAGAGCGGCGTCTTGGCCGCCCTCCTGGCCGAGCAGGGCTACACCGGACCCGAGCATGTTCTGGACGGCAAGGAAGGTTTCTCCCATGTCTTCGACACCGAATGGAAATTCAACATCCTGACCGACGGCCTGGGCGACAGTTGGCGGATCCTGCAATGCGGCATGAAGTTTTTTCCGACCGAGGCCCTGACCCATGCGCCGATCTCCGCGACCCTGGATCTGGTGATTGACAACGACCTCTCTCCGGACGAGGTCGAAACGGTGACGATCTACTCGCTGGCTCGGGCAGCCGACATTTTGGCCGACACCTCGAAGTATGATCCCCGCAACAAGGAAACTGCCGACCACAGCCTGCCCTACGTCATCGCTGCGGCGGTGGCCGATCGTCAGGTAACACCGCTTCAGTTCACCGACGCCAAGATCATGGATTCAAAAATCAGGGCACAGCTCAACAAGGTGAAGGTCATCGCCGATCCCGAGATCGAGGCCGTGTTCCCCGAACTGCAACGGGTCAAGGTGATCATCAAAACGACTGACGGCCGCGAATTCGAGAAGCAGTTGGACTATCCCAAGGGCGACCCGCGCAACCCCCTGACCGATGCGGAGATCGCGGGCAAATTCGCAGCCCTGGCTGAGGGAATTGCAACACCCAACGATGTCCAGCGCATGCAGGCCGCCGTCGATTGCGCCGAGGAGTTCGACAACGTCAGTGAGCTGATGGGAGAGTTGGTCGTCAGCTGACCCGGCGGAACAGGAAGCTTTTGGCAGTTAGCTCTTAGCGGTTAGCACAGGACCCGTTAATCTGAAAGCCATGAATTTGTCTTGCTAATTGCTAACGGCTAATGGCTTTCATGCCAACTGGCGTAGAATCGTTGACTGACCATTCGTCCCAGGAGGCACCATGGCACAGACCGTTACCGAAAAGATCGTCCAGGCCCACTCAGTCGACCTGACACCGGGGCACGAAGTTCGTGCCGGAGACATGGTTACTGTCCGGCCTTTCCACGTCATGACACATGACAACACCGGGGCGGTAATTCCGAAATTCAAGGAGATCGGCGCCACCAGAATGGCGGACCCCTCTCAGCCGGTCTTCACCCTGGATCACAACGTCCAGGACACGTCCGAGGCCAATCTGAAAAAATACCGGGCAATCGAGGACTTTGCCGCGGAGCACAGCGTCGTTTTCCATCCTGCGGGGGCCGGTATTGGTCACCAGTTGATGATCGAAAACGGTTTTGTCCATCCCGGCGCCCTGGTGGTTGCCTCAGACTCCCACTCCAACACCTACGGCGGTTTGAGTGCCCTGGGCACACCGGTGGTCCGAACCGATGCAGCGGCACTCTGGGCCGGAGGCACGACCTGGTGGCAGGTACCCCGCACCGTCAAAGTCATCCTCGAAGGAGAGCCCAAACCCGGGGTTTCCGGAAAAGACATCATCATCACCTTGTGCGGGCTCTATAACTCAGGCGAAGTGCTCAACGCGGCGATCGAATTCCACGGCGAGGGCATCCAGTATCTCTCGATCCCGGAGCGACTGACGATCGCCAATATGACGACCGAGTGGGGCGCTCTTGTCGGCTGGTTTCCCTTTGATGGGGCCACCGCCGCCTACCTCCGGCAACGTGCCGCGGTTCTGGCCGAGCGCGGCCTCTCGGCTCGACTTTCCGAGAGTGACATCAAGGATTGGGAGGCTGAACCTCCATGCGCGGACGAGGGCGCCGAGTATGCGACCGAGATCCGTTTGGACCTTGGCGCCGTCACTCCCCACGTCTGCGGACCGGATTCGGTCGGCGTCATGGAATCGGTCACATCGATCAGTCGAAAGAAGATCAAGGTCCACAAGGCCTACCTTCTTTCCTGCACCAACGCCCGGCTGGAGGATCTGGCCGAAGCTGCCGAGGTCCTTGACGGCAACAGCGTCACCGAGGGCGTCGAGCTCTACGTTGCGGCTGCATCTGCCGAGATCCAAGAACAGGCCGAGGCCCAGGGGATTTGGGGTGAACTGATCGAGGCCGGCGCCATCCCCCTACCGCCGGGCTGCGGCGCCTGTATCGGTCTCGGTATCGGCCTGCTCGAAAGCGGCGAAGTCGGCATCTCGGCGACCAACCGCAACTTCAAGGGACGCATGGGCGCCCGGGATGCCAAGGCCTATCTGGGCAGCCCGGCAGTCGTTGCGGCCTCAGCTATTGCCGGTCACATCACCGGTCCTGACCGGTTCAAGGAAAAGCAGCTCGAATACCGCTGCGAGGACCTCGGTTGGAAGCCGGCCGCCCGGACCGTAGAAATCAAAGAGGGCTTCCCATCGAGCCTTGAAGGACGGGCACTCCTTCTCCCGACGGACAACCTCAATACCGACGGGATCTATGGAAAAGACGTTACCTACCGCGACGACCTGGACCCCGAGGAGATGGCGACCTACGCCATGCTCAACTACGACCCTGCCTTCCAGGAGATTGCCTCGGACGGCGACGTCATCGTCGCTGGGCGCAACTTCGGCACCGGCTCCTCTCGCGAACAGGCGGCGACGGCTCTCAAGTTCCGGGGAATCCGGATGGTCATCGCCGCGTCCTTCTCGCAGACCTACCTGCGGAACGCCTTCAACAACGCCTTCATCTGCATCGAAAGCCCTGATTTGAGCGCGGCCCTGATGGCGGCACACGAAGCCGAGGTAGAGGCTGGAACCAAGACCATCGCCTCCGACTCGATCGCGGTGAACTTCAAGACTGCGACCGCCAAATGGAGAGATCAAGATTTCGCCCTATCCCCGGTTGGTCCAGCCGCCCAGGAGTTGTTGCTCGCCGGAGGCCTCGAGGCCCTGACCCGACAGCGGTTGGGATTGTAGAGTGACACAGTGGTGGGCCAAGGCCCACCCTACGGAATGCCGGGACGCTGTGTAGGGTGGGCCTTGGCCCACCACCCGAAAGGTACAACTATTTGAAAGCTGGATGACTTGCTCAAATAGTCACAACTTCAATGCGATACACTGTTCTTCGCAAAAAGGAGGGGGCATCATGAAACGCACATTCATTCTGCTGACATCGATCATTATTGTTGGGACCGCGGTCATTCTTGCTGCGGGTGTTGCCGGCGACGCCGCGTTGGGCACTCAAAGCTACGACAACTTCGAGAGCGACGAGGTTTGCGCGGAATGCCACGTCGACATCGCCCGCCAACACGAACAGAATCTGATGTCCCAGAGCTTCACACATCATTGGGACGAAATCGAATACTACGAGCTGGCCCTGCCTCATGCCGAACGCGTAGCCAAGGTCGCCGGCATCAAGGCCGGCTGCATGGGTTGTCACGCGCCTCTGGCCTTCCTTGCAGGCGACATCCCTCCAAAGAAACCGTCCGAAGGCACCCGCGCCAACGAGGGAGTCTCCTGCGACCTCTGCCACTCGATCACCGGTTTTGAGGGTGACGTCCCCTTCAACTTCAACTTCATCGTCTCTCCAGGGGAAACAAAACAGGGCGTGCGCACCGGCACCGAAAGCCCCCACCACAAGATTGCCGCCAATCCGTTCCTCGGTTCTGCCGAGTTCTGCGGCACCTGCCACAACGAAAAGGACCCGTGGGGTCAGTGGGTCAAGGCCACCCACCTGGAGTGGCAGAAGAGCCCCCAGGCCAAGGCCGGCATCACCTGCATCGACTGCCATAGCCCAAAGGCAGCGGGCAACTCGGCCCCCGAGTCGGGCGGCGTCGACCACACGGATGTTCGTCAGCACCTCTTCCACGGCGCCCATGATCAGGGCAAGTTGATGGGTGCCGCTGAAGTCCGAATTCACCCCTCAACTACGACCGCCAAGGCGGGTTCCAGCCTGGTTCTGACGGCAACCGTCGTCAACGCCAAGGCCGGCCACGCTATCCCCTCGGGCTCTGCGGAGGAGCGGGTCGTCTGGCTCCACGTCACGGCAACCGATTCGGGAGGCCGCTCTTTCCACCTGCCGGTTGACGCCAAGGGCTTCGAGGGCGAGGATTTCACCATCGCCTCTGACGCCATGGCCTACCAGGACATCGGCGACATCAAACAGCTCAAGGATTTCCCCGGCCTCAAGAGGGACGGACAGGTTCCGGCCGGTGACCGCATCTTCCGCCTCCCCTATCTGGATCCGGAAGGCCGCATGACGGTCGCCCAGTGGAATACCGCGACCTTTGGTCCGGACTACCGGCTCCATCCTCTCGAAGCAAGGAACGAGACCTTCTCCTGGACCCTGCCCAAAGACATTGCTGCTGGAGCGGTGACCGTCAAGGCCGAAGTCTGGTACTCACGACTGGTGGCCTCGGTCGCTTCATACCTCGGGGTTCCCGACGAAGAGGTCACCCCTGTCTTGATGGGTGTGCACGAGACCACGTTCACCGTGGGAGGTTAGGCTCCAACAACGGGCAGGCACAGGGGCCTGCCCCTACAGATTCCCGTAATGTTCTCCGTAGGGGCGGACCCCCGTGTCCGCCCGTCATCAAAAAATCCTTACCCCCTGGATTCCAGCTGGGTCATTCCGGGGGCATCCAAATCTCGGGGCGGTTGGGATAGTAGACCTTCAATTGATCACTGAGGGACTGAACCTCCGCTGGTGTGTTGGGTCGGAAACGTTCGAAGACATGAGCCGTCACACCCTCGTCAAAGGTGAATACTTCGTCAAGCCGGACGAACGCCTCGGCAATCCCCACTCCCTCGAGAAAGGACCGGGCCGGGACTTCAACGACCCTCTGCGTCTCACCAGTCCCCCGCACGGCCACCGGCACAGGCACAACGACGATGTCGGCAAGGAACAACCCATCAGGGAATCCATCACGCCGATCAACCTGCGCCGTCATCAACACATGGGCCGAAGAGCGACTGCGCGTACCCAGTGAAAAATTGGTGAAGCCCAAAGACGAGTCGGACACGGCGCCGGTTGCCGCCAGGACATAGATCCAGTCAGAGCCCATTTCCAGGCGACCGTCAAGCCACGTCATCAGGCGTTCGAATTCAGCCAGATCGCCCCGGACCTTGGGTACCACCTTGGGCGAGGGCGCTATCGGCGAAGGCAGGACTGAGATCACACCAAAGACCTGAGCACTCACGAGCAGCCCGAGCATTACAACGATCCCCACGCCCCATCGGCGACCGACTCGCCCAACCGCACTCAACCATGCCGTCAAACCCCCTGCGGTCAGGAGCATCAGTCCGGGGAGGAGCAGGTACCAGTGCTGAGGCGTCGGATCCTGGACCCGTCGAAAAAGAACAGCAATCACCACCAACTGCGTGATGAGTCCGGCCGCAAACCAGCGTGTCTTCTCCGCCTTCAAGAGGACCAGAGCGCCTGCTGCCGCTATCCCAAGGGGCAACAAGCCGAAATGTTCGACCAGGCCACCCAGTTCTGCCCAGACCGAGCTGTGAATCTTGTAGTGGATGAAACGATCCCCGTAGTCGGTTCCGGCCATCGTCCCCAGTCTCGGCCCCACCAACACGGTCAGTGCACCGACAACCCCGGCCCCGATCATCAACGGCGTGCGAAGAGCATCGAACACCGGCCGCTTCGCCTTCCTGTACCGAAGTACGGCAATCAGGCCTCCGAGGGCGACAACAATACAGAAGCTCAAAGACCAGAAGGCATACCAACGCCTGAAGATCAGAAGGACCGCAACCAGAACCCCGATGGCCAGTGCCCGCAAAGCCGCCTCTGTCCTCTGCAATGGAATCGTACCCACCGCGAGTCCGACGGCGGCAAAGATAAGGATCAGACCGCCGATATCCAAATAGCCCAGCGCCAGAGGTTCCCAAAGGGGCGCAAAGAGAAGGACCGTGCCGAGCCATACAACCACGCCGAGACCCTGATCCCAACCATTTTCGGGACGTTCTCCCCAGCGCCAAACGGCCCAAAGCCCCAACAATAACGCCGGCAACGCATAGATATTCAAAACGGTCAGAATCCAGGCGCGGCGACTCTGACCGAAGAGGGCCAACGAGGGCGCCAAAGGCATCGACGGCAGGAGGTTGAGTTCGTCCTGGGCTAAAGACCGGCCGACGTTGGCCAACGCCGCAACCGGGTTTGTCCTGAAGTCCTCGGCCAGGCTCGCCGTCAATGACCAGTATGCGACGTGGTCCCAGGCGTAGAGCGTCTTCTCACGCTCTGCGAACGCACTCCAGAAGGCGTTGCAGCCGATCCAGCCGACCAGTATGACGAGGGCAAGTATGACTCCTGAACGTGACACCTTCACGAGCAACACCCCGGCCAAATCCTCAGGGCGACCAACAGGGCGCACCAGAGATTGGAAAGAACCGAGAGGACGATCAGCACCATCGAAAGAGCGGGTGGGAGCCGCCTCAGACCGACAGAAGCCAGCATCAGCCAGATCGGCCAGGCGTCCATCAGGAATCGCCCGCCCCACTGCACCCAGCCGGTGTTGTAGTACAGGAGGCCCGGGAGGCAACACAGAACCAACGACCCCCACGCTGCGATCAGCAACCGCCCCTCACGGCGGCCCCTGGCCCACCAGGCCACCAGAACGGCGATGAAGGCCGGCGTCACCCATATCAGGCCCATACCTCGAGGGTCACTGGCCAGAAACGGAAACGCCAGATCACCTGCAACGTCGCGAATGGCGACGGGCCACTGCCAACCTACAAAGTGGAGGTTCCGGCCGAGATAGGCCCACGACATCTGGCCGTGTTCCATCAGTCGTTCCCTGAGGAGAGGCGGCACCAGCATGAAACGGTAGCCAAAATTCGTCAAAGAGCCGAAGCGGAGGGCGTTGAGCGCCAGTGCCGTTCCGCCGAGCACCAGAGGAGGAACGATCATGGGCAGCATCCGGGCCACCGCTTTTGTGAGGCGCCCCCTGTCCTGGGAGCTTCGCAACCCGGTGGAGCGACCCCGCTCGTGCCAAAGATGCAAGGCCAACAACAGGGGAAGGGCGCCGAGCATCGCCGGCCGGCTGGTCAGTGCCAAGGCGAAGGCAACGCCGGCAACCCACCGGTGTCCCGACCAGGCGAGACCCAGCGCCAGCGTCAGAAACGTCACCCCCACCGTTTGGGCAAACAAGAAGGTTCCACCGTCAGGCGCCAACCAGATCCATAAGGTTCCTGCACCGGCCAATACAGTAAGAGCATTGTCCGAGGGCTTGACTCCGGACAAACCGAAGACGCCCAGCCAAGCGGGCATCAAACGGTCAATCACCGCGATCGCAAGGCCCCCCAACAAAGCCCCCAGCCACTGTGTCGCCAGCAGCCCTCGCAAAATCACCAGCAACGGCGTCAGGAGAAACGCGGGCCCCGGAGGAAATCCAACGTAACAGCGCAAAGCCTCGACCATGCGAGGGTCCGAATCGGCGCCCGGCACGTCCTGTGCCGGCACCAGAGTGCCACCGGGACCCGGCAGGGCGATGGCCAGATTGCTGACGAGAGTGTTTTCCCGCGGATCTCCGACGAGCCGGTGTTGAAAATACGGTGTGACGTCGAGACCAGGCCTGACCTTAATCACCCGTCCGGGATCGCCATAATCATCCGGGATCATAATGTCCAGACCCAGCCACGCTCGAGCCTGCAGCAGGTGCTGGGACACCACCGGCCAAGTCGGAACCGGTACCAGCCCGTTGGGGCCGACAACCGCCAGGATCAGGTAGATCACGGCCCACAAGGCCCATACCCGGATGAAGCGTTGGCGGTTCATGATTCTCATCGTAACCCAGCGAACCCTGCATGTCCGAACAGCTGATACTGGATACTTGATACTGGATACTCGTTCCTCATCCAGCGGACCCGGGGTGCTCCGGTCTCGGCGATCACTCCACAACCTCCTCAATGCGGATTGCCCTCACAAGCGCATCGGCCACCGCCATACCCTGAGGTGTTGGTGCGATGAGATCTTCCCCACGTCTGATCAATCCCTGTGCCTCGAGAGAATGAAGGATGTCTACATTCGGCCCGATTACTTCGGTCCCGAATCGTCTCTCGAGCTCGGCCAAATCGACACCGTCAGCGGTCCTCATTCCGAGCATCAGCGTTTCAAAGGCCCGTTGCCTCTTCGTCAGAGACTCCTCGCCCTCCACCGGGGGCGAACCGTTGTCGAGGTCCCTCTGCCACAGTCGGACTTTCCTGTTGTTCCACCACCGTGTGTCCACTCCGTCGAATGAATGTGCCCCCGGACCCAGTCCCAAATAGGGCGTCCCGGTCCAATACTTCAGATTGTGAGCCGACCGGTGGCCTGGAAGAGCAAAATTCGACACCTCGTAGCCTTCAAAACCAGCCGCACCGAGAATCTCGTGAGTCATCGCATAAAGATCTGCCTGAGGCGCCTCACCCATCTCCATCATCAATCCAGCATCACGGTGCTTGCCGAAGATCGTGCCGTCGTGAAAGGTCAACTGGTAGCACGACACATGGTTGACGCCAAGGCGGACCGCCTCGACCAATTGGCCCTCCCAGTCAGAACACGTTTGACCCGGGAGACCGAAGATCAGATCGAGGGAGACGGTGTCAAACCCCGCCCCCAGGAGGACCTCAATCGACCGGCGGGCCTCCTCCTCCGTATGGCGACGCCCCAGAAACCGCAACGATTCGTCATCGAGGCTCTGCACCCCAACACTGACACTGGAGAAACCACAATCCCGCCAGGCCCGAACTGAATCATGCCCAACATCCTCGGGATTGACCTCGATGAAGAATCGTGCCCCAGGATCAATCCAAAGGCCCTGCTGCAAGCCCTCCACAACCCGGGCCAGACGGTCGGCCTTCAAAGCAGACGGAGTCCCCCCACCAAAATAAACAGTATCGAACTCAAACCCACGGTCTGCATACATCGCGGCCTCGTCCAACAGACCCCGCTCCCACTGGGCCCGACGCGATTCTCCCGCCTGAGTCACCGCAAAATCGCAGTAGGGGCACACCGACGAGCAAAAGGGCACATGAACGTAGAGCCCGGCCCTCCTCGACACACCTCCCTGCAAATCACTGCCCAGCATGATTGCCAGTATAGGCACTCAGCATCCAAGATACCTAGATCAATCTATATTTTTCGACCGCGCTCGCGGCCTATGCCCTACAGACTCCTAAGGCATGGCCCCTGACCACTGATCTGTCGAGGCCGACTCAAATCCATCGGCAAAGATCAGTCCCGGATTGGTCGGCACCACCACGCCGGATGAGCATGCCGACGACCACTCGAGCCTGAGCGGAAGATCGTGGTCTCGGTCCTCGACCGAACTCGAGTTGGGCAGGTGGATGATTTCGATCTGACCGGGAGTCTGATCCGCCGCATCGTCTTCGAAGACGATCCCCACGAACAGCGTTCGCGACTGGGTCGGGGAAATCTGAACCTTGCCGTCACCGTCCACCAGGTCGATGGTCTGCACACCGCCGACCAGGCTGAAGGTCCCGACAAAACCGACCTCGGAATCGAATGCGGGATCGAAATCACCCGAGTCGTCGTCGTCCTCGAAGATGTAAATCCCGTATAACAAAGCGTCGGCTTCGGCATCACTGAGGGCAGCGCAGAAACCGTCGCCGAGGAGGAGGTCGATGGAGGCAACCTCCCCGTCGCCGTCACCAGTCCGCCCACGGTGAATGGCGGTAATCTCGAGCACGTCGTCGACGGTCATCGGATCGAGAGTCAAAGGTGCTGTTGCCACGGTCGGCAAAGCCGCCTGGCCTCCGCGGTTCTTCCACCACAGGTCTGCGGCCGTGCCCAAGTAGTCGTGTGCGAGGTCGGGGTCACCGTCGCCGTCCAGGTCGGCGGCGACCAGGGTCCGAGGTCTGATCATTCCGGCTGCCACTTCATGGGCAGTCCACACCGTTCCGTCCCCGAGCTGATTTTCATACCAGACGACGATCGAATCGTTGGTCGTCCGATCCTCGGCCCCCAGCGCCATATCGAGATCGCCGTCGAGATCAAAATCGGCGAGGCGAACAACCCTCGGATCCGCCACTCCAGTGGCCACGATCGTCGCGGCACCCCACGTCGAACCGTCACCCGAGGTATTGGACCACCACATGATGGAGTCGGTCCCTTGATCCAGGCTGGCGAAATCCAGGTCGCCGTCGCCATCGATGTCACCGGCAGCGATCGCCCTGGGGTTGGTAAGACTGCCTGCAACCTCAATCTTGGCCCAGAAAGATCCTGAGCCGTTGAGGTCGTTGGGAATCCACTCAACCGAATCAGAGTCCGCGATGCCAACATCAGGATCGCCGTCGCCGTCGATGTCGGCCACCACGATGGAGTCGGCGTCGTACGGGTGACCGGGCGAGATGGATCCCTCGGTCCAGGATCCACCGGAACCGGAATTCTCGAACCAGTCGATGCCGTCGGAGTAGGACCCCAGGACGACGTCCAGATCACCGTCGCCGTCGAGATCGGCCACTGCGAGCGAATCTTTGGTGAACTGGGAGGCCGCAATGGAGTTCTCGGTCCAGCCACCGCTGCCGTCGGCACTCCACCACTGCAGGGCCGCGTCGGAGGCGCCGACGACGTCGATCAGGCCGTCACCGTCAAGGTCACCGGCAGCCACAGCATTGGCAACGAATGATGTGCCGATCGAGTTGAGGAGCCAGCTCGATCCGTCACCGGCCACATTCTCGAGCCAGCCCACCTGTTCGGACCCCCATTCTGCCGTCAACAGATCGAGGTCACCGTCCCCGTCCACGTCGGCTGCGACAAGGTCACTGACATGGTCGGTCGAGTCCGTCAGTTGGCCCGACCCGGGGAAGGATGCGCTGCGGTGGATGGAGACATTGTCCCAACAGGCAACCTCGTTATTCGGGCTGGATACTGCAACCAGGTCCAAATCGCCGTCGCCGTTGAAGTCCGCGGCAGCAATATCGAACACGGCGTTGAACCCGTTGTCGAATATGTGAACTTCCCAGGCAAGGCCGTCTCCTCCGGTGTTCTCAAACCAGCCTACGCCATCGGTGCCGGCGGTGCTGTAGATGATGTCTTGGTCGCCGTCGAGATCGAGATCAGCCGGGTAGGCAGCTTGGACGTCCGCATCCGGGTTGCCAATGGTATGTTCGGTCCAACCGGCCCCCGTACCATCGTTCTCCCACCAGCGGATGGTTCTTCCATTTCCGACACCGAGGGCATCGAGGTCCCCGTCACGATCCATGTCGACCAGCTCCATGACGGCTGCCGAGTCCACCACCGTGATCGGGTGTTCGGTCCATGTCACACCCCCCGGATCCCGTGACCACCAGGACACTTCTCCTGAAGTCTTCGCTGCCGCCGCGATGTCGAGATCCCCGTCCTTGTCGATGTCCCCGACCGACACCCAAAACGCCTCGGCAAATGACGAGTCCACAGTCTCATAACTCCATCCAACTCCGGTCCCGCTGTTATTGAACGCGACAGAAACGGTATTTGCCGTCGACGCCACGGCTGCGACGTCGAGGGTGCCGTCACCGTCGAGATCACCCATAGCGGTCCCGGCGGCGCCGTCGAATGGATATGCAATCAGGCGTAGCGCCCAGCTACCCACAAGGGGCGTGCCGTCGTTTTCGAACCAGCCGACGGCGTCGGTGGTGCCCGCCGACGTCACGACGACATCCGGATAACCGTCACCGTTGATGTCGGCAACCTCCACGTCGTAGATGTCCGTCACACTGGATGCGATGTCGTATCTGGTGAAGCTGCCTCCGCCAAGGCTCCGCCACCAAGCGATTGTGGTGTCATGAAAGCCCGCAGCGACGATGTCAACGAGCCCGTCTCCGTCAAAGTCGCCAGTGGTCACCGAGGTCGGGGTCAAATAATCACCCTCGAGGAGGATACGACTTCCGAAAGGCACTTCGGTCGCTGCCGCCGTGACCACCAAACCTACCGTGATTCCCATGAAAAGCCGGAAAACTCTCGTTCGAAACATCTGTCACCTCCTAATTGTGAAACCATCTCCCTCAATATAGGTCTTGGCAGACGTTGTGAGGTAACCAAAACGCGACAAAACCATGCACAAACGCGACAATCTCATTCTTGAACCGCTCTTTTTTCACTGTATACTCATCCAGGAGGCTTTGAGTTTTAAATTTGTGGGCAGATTTTTTTTTGAGTCCAAGAAAAGAGGAATCAACTATGCGGAATGAAACCCGAGGTATTACCTGCCTCGTCACCCTGGTCATGATGATGATCCTGGTGGCAACTGTGGCAGGAGCAACCTCCAACGAGAATAGTTTCGTGAATCCACCAGACTACGAAGTGGTGATCGGCGACGAGATGGAGGGGCAGGGCAAGGCATTTACATCACCCTATGTCATTTCGAGCGCCGAGTGGCGAAACGACGGGGAAGACATGGATGGTTTCTTCTATTCTTTCAGTAGAGGCGGATGGAACTCGAACGGCAGCACAGTCTGCATGATGGCCCCCGTGTTCATCGCGAGTAATGTCACCCTTGATGAATTTTATGTGACGATCGACGACACCGACGACTCCGTAAACGGTGCGGTTTACCTCAAACGCGTGAACAACTACGATGGAACCATCGAGACTGTCGCCTCCGTCACCTCGACCGGCGATACGGGCATCCAGAACCCGAGTGAGCTGGGCTTGGCTCACCTGACCTCAGGAAACTACTCCTACTACCTGACGACGTGTACCATCTCCACCAGCATCTTTGTTTACCAAGCCAGAATTTGGTATACGGAGTAGGTCATGCGATACACACATACATCCCATATTCTGTTCACCCTTTCTCTGGTCATCGCCGTGGCAACCTCACCAATGGTCGCTGCTTCTGACATCGAGACCGAACGTGGTTTCCCGGATGACCCCGGTGTGAACCGCCTCTTCAACATTCCCGGCGCCGGATTCAATTCCGCCGGCCACCACGACGCCGATGTCTACTTCTTTTCGTTCGGCCACGGGAGAATCGAGGGCGACGCCGATGCACTCCATTTCGGGTGTATTATGGCCCCAGCAACACTTCCCGACGGTTACGTTCTCTATCAGTTTTATGCGTCTCTCTACGACAATGATCCCGCCGACTACGTTTGGATGGATTTCTGGAGACTACAGAATTACACCGGCGTAACAGAGAAGATTGGGCGCATCGTTACAACCTCAGATGGCAGCGGTGTCCAATCGATAGGAGAAAAGGACATCCCCGCTGCATTTCAGGAAATCGACGCTCTGAATTACTCCTACTATGCGGTCACGTGCCTCGGCAATGATTCACAGGGCGTCTACAGCGCGCGCTTCTGGTACCGCCCGGTGACTGTCTTCACCGATGGCTTTGAAACCGGAAACACCAACGCGTGGTCTACCGCAACACCATAGGGTTACAGAGATAACGAAAGGATAAATGATGATGACAAGATCTGCACGGTGCATTGTCCGGCTGTCGCTGCTTTCGGTCCTCGTTATCGGGTTGGCGACCGGGGTCTGGGCTTCGAACCTCAATGATTTTCCACCCATCGATGACGACTCATCTGAGGCGGCCGCCGACTTCGAGTTCGATCAACGTGAGTACACTTCACCCATGCTGGTTCCCGCCGCGGCTTTTCACTCCGATGGTGGCGACCCCGACGCCTTTAATTTCTACTTCAACTATGGCTACATCGCCGGCGATGGTGATGGTACTTCCACGTGTATGTACGCGCCGCTGAACGTACCTCTCGGTGCCACTATCACTTATTTCTACGCCAACATGTTCGACAATAATGGCACCTTGGATATGTCGGTCTATCTCAGGAGGGTGAACAAGGATACCGGCAACTCAGACATTATGGCCTCCGTGGCTTCCACCGGAGCGGACACCTCAATTGACGCCTTATACACCTCCTCGATAACCGAACCTCTGATCGTGTGGCAGTATGCCTATTTCGTAACCTCTTGCATCCACGACGACTTCCGACTTTATAACGCAAGGGTATATTTCGACGGACCGTAGTCAATTTCTCAGGCATTTCACGAGGGCTCCGGGGCTTGCAAACCCGGGGCCCTTTATTGTCAACGGCAGAAACTGTTGTTCCACACCTTGACGCCATTCACCTCGTAGGACCACTGTGGATGAAGGTCGATCGGCCACGAGGACAACATCTTCTCGGCCTCATCCGCCGAAGCCACATCGAGGAAGACCACTCCCTCGTGGCCGAAGCCCCAGGCGCCTGCTGCCGCCACCTGCTCAAGCACTCCCAGTTCAGGTCCGAAAGGTGCCGGAGCCAACGTACCGCCATGCACCAGAACCTCCAGGTCGCGCTTGAACCACACCAATTGAAGCTCACGTTCTCCCTCAGCAGGCGCCCCGCCACACAGATCTCCAACGGTGAAGCAAAAACCTGCAGTCCGCAGTAATGAAGGGTCTCCGAAGTATGGATCGTCCTGCATGCGCTCACTCAAAACGGCCAACGAACCTGCGGACAGAATCATCAGACGACGACCGTCGTCAATCTCCCCGCTGGTGGCCGCGAGGTTCGCCTCATGCAGCCGCGCGAGGTGCTCCCGATGGGCAGTCCAGTTCTCGGCGGCAACAGCTGCTCCCCCGGGTGAATCCGCCGGCCGGATGACCACGAGCTGATACAGACGCTGCTCGTCATCGGGATCGGGAAACAGAACACCAACCGGGTGGTCGATCGTGCTCGGGGAAACCACAGCCGGCTGACTTCCTCCCGACTCCGCGCCAGATCCGGAACGTGACTCAACGGCCACAGCCTCGGGCAGCGGGGCCTGGCTTGCACAACCGAGGTGCAACGCCCAGCCGCCGCAAAGGACCGTCGCTACGAGGAGCATCTGTACTTTTCTCAGAACGTCAATGGTAAGAACGCTGCTCATCAGGCACCTCCCCCTGAATCCTCCGACAACGCAACGACAAACGAGGCTTCGCCATCACGATGAGCAGCACTCTATCTGAACCACACTGAACGGTTCTTCCCCCTCAGGCGTTTCGGGTGCCCTCAGGCGTTTCGGGTGCCCTCAGTCCGTATCCGACTTCAGTACGGCGATGAAGGCCGACTGTGGAATTTCGACGTTGCCGACCATTTTCATGCGCTTCTTGCCCTTCTTCTGCTTCTCGAGCAGCTTGCGCTTGCGGCTGATGTCGCCGCCATAGCACTTGGCGGTGACGTCCTTGCGAAAGGCGTTGATCGTCGACCGGGCGATGACGGTGCCGCCGATGGCGGCCTGCAGCGGCACCTGGAAGAGGTGGCGTGCGATGTTCTTGCGCAGACTCTTGAGAATACGGCGGC
>JAUXDC010000380.1 GCA_030618605.1 Holophagae bacterium
GCCGATCAGTTGGGCGTAGGCCTCGTCCGAGGCCATCGGTGTGATGTCAAAAGGGTTCTTGACGTCGACCAGGCCGTCCAGCTTGAACTGGACCAGGGTCTCCTCCAGCCGCCTTCGGGTTTCGCCGACAAACGGTTGCAGGGTGATTTCGGCCCGCCCAACCTTGATCGCGTCAGCCATACCGACAGCCTCGAATCCAGCGTTGGAGACGGCGGCCACCCGGTTCCCCGTGATCGAGAGGCCGCGAAAATGGGTGCACAGACGCAAGAGATCGGAGAATTCGTTAAAGTCTTTCGCCACCCAGGCACCGGCCTCTTCCAGCGCTGCTTCGCACACGGCATAGTCGCCCGCGACCGAGGCTGTGTGCCCGGCCGTGGCCGAACGTCCCTCTGAGGTTCGTCCGGCCTTGTAGAAGACGACATCCTTGCCCAGAGCGACGGTCTCCTTGACTGCGCGGGCAAATTCCAGCCCGTCGCCCCGCTGAAAGCCTTCCATGTAGACGGCAAAGACATCGATCCGGGGATCGTCTTTGATGAAAGTCAGAAGATCAGAGGCGGTTACGTCGATCTGATTGCCGATCGAAAGGGCAAAGGCCGGATCAAACCAGGACATTCGGCTCAAGTTGGCGATGATGAAGGCGCCGGATTGCGAGAGAAAACAGGTGTTGCGCGAGTGGTCTCCACGGCTCTTGGGGAGCTTGGTTTCCGGGATGAACATCGTGTCGTAACGGCCCGGATGCGAGATGACGCCGAGGGAGTTGCCGCCGATGAATATGGGGCCGCCGCCGGCTGTCTGATGGGCTGTATGAATCCGCTGTTGGAGTTTCCGTGCCAGGTCCTCGCTGCCTGACTTCTCTCCGAGGCCTCCGGGGATCAGGATGACCGACTCGGCCTTATCGTGGTTGAGCAGGTCGTCAATGACGTCCGGTACCTGGTCGGCGCCGACTGCGACGACGAAGAGATCGACTTTCTCAGGGAGATCAGCCACCGAGGCAACGCACGGCACGCCGTCGATCTCCTCGGTATCAGGCCGTACGACTGTGATTCTCTTGGGATCAAACCCACCGCCAAGAATGTTGCCGAGCACGATTCGGCCCATGTTCATGCTCCGGGCCGAGACGCCGATGATTGCGGCGGATTCTGGCTCCAGCAGGCTCTTGATCTTGTGGATCGGCCTGATCGGCACGGGCAGGGAGGCCGGTGTGAAGGCGCACAGGCCGTCCAGCGGTGCCAATCGGGCGCCGACGACCGAGAAGGGGTTGACCTCGAATTCCTCAATGTGGAACTCGGCCTGCGGATTGTTCTCCGAGAACTGATTGGCCAACTGGATAAAGGCCTCGAAACACTCCTCGAGGATGGCGTCCGACACCAGGCTCCGGGAACCTCTCATCAGGCCGGAGAGACGCTGATAGCTTAGCGTGCGTTTGAACAGTTCCAGAAATCCGGCGCCGTCGATGAGGCCGGTAGGGGCGATGGAGACCGCAGCGCCCTTGCGGGTCTCCCGTGCAAGGATTTCCATTTCGACCCCGCCGAGGCCCGCCGAGATGATCGGTCCGAATTCATCGGTGTTTCGAATGCCGACGAAAAGCTCGGTCGCGAAACCCTGTGCGTCCGCCTCCATGAAACGGCACATCAAGATTCCGACCAGGCGCTTCTCCAGCCGCGTTTGAAGACCGGCATCCGAAAGGCCCCGGAGGTCCGGGGGGATTTCTCCCTGGTGGCCCGTGAGGTAGCCGGCATAGGTTTTTGGAACCTGATGGACCATCAGCTCATGAGTGGCCTCGACGGCGCCCATTTCTTTGGCAATGATCCGAACACCCTTGGCCTCGGTTTTGTGCGTGATATCGGGCGAGACCACTTTCAGTACGACCTTGTCGCCGGGGATGCCTTCGAGATCGCCGGGCGTCGGATGGGCGTCGGCAGGAATCAGGATGTGGTCGGGCGCCGCCTCGGCGCCGATGCCTTCCAACAGTTGATAGCACTCATGTTCTAAAAGAACGGAGCGTCCGGCGCCGTACGCTGACCGAAAGAGATTCTCGATGACATCAAAGTTGATGGGCGCCATGGGGTTCTCCTTTTGAAAGCTGTTAGCTATTAGCATTTAGCGTTTAGCGTTTAGCAAAAAAGCCGCTGCCTTTTCGACACCGTAAGATATGTTCAAAGTCTACCGTGCCGACAACTTCCGGCTAACAGCTAATACCTCTATGCACTGACATCCGAGCCGCTCTCGAGAATGGTATCGAGCAGGTTCTCGTCGTTTTGAAGGCGTTCGATCCATGCCGGCGCCAGATCAACCGCGAAGGTCTCCGGTTTCATCTTGGAACACAGCTTGACGGCCGTGACTGCATCGAGTCCACCGTCGACAAGGGCGCGGAAGAAGGCGCCGGCGGCTCTTCCGTACGAGAAGGCCTTGCGGTTGACCGCAACGATCTTCTCGCCCTTGCGCGCAAAGAGTCCCTCGACGTGCTTGAGGAGCTGTTCTTCGGTGAAATCCAGAAGGTTCGAGGCGGCTCCTACGGTCACCATGTTCTGGGATCTGAGGTTGCCCGCGGCCCGAGCCAGATGTCCTGTGTCGATCATCACCATATTGGGGAAGGCTGCGAGGTCCGCAAGCAGAGTGTCGATCTCGGGATAGTCCGGGATGTTGATATAGGGGGTAATCGAGGTCACGACCCATCCGTCCGGCTTGAGGTAGTGCCAGTAGCGCATAACCTCAAGAGGCTCCACCGCCAGGACCATGTCACACCGGCCCTCGGGAATTACATCGGAGTGGATCTCGACGTCGGAGTAGCGGAGGTTGGATTGGACCGCGCCCCCGCGTTGCGCCATCCCGTGCACCTCGGCCTGTTT
>JAUXDC010000024.1 GCA_030618605.1 Holophagae bacterium
AATTGGCGGAGGGGGATAAAAAGCCAGGACGCTGGGAGGCTGGGACGCTGGGAGGCTGGGAAGCTGGGACGCTAGGAGGCTGGGGCGCTGGTTCTTGGTTTTGAATTCTCAATTTTTTGATTTTTATTAAGGAAACGCACGGGGTTGGGGGCTGGAGGAGGGCGCGCGGGCCTCCTGGCCCGCACTGTGGCCCCTGATTTTGAATTCTCAATTTTTTATTATGGCAACTCATGGTTCAGGATGTGCCGGAGTGCGTAACTGATCGTAAAAGCTAGAAACAAATGATGTTAGAGAAAGACTCTATTGATTGGGACGATTCCTGTTCGGATTTCCCGGAACGACGAACTGTGACCGTCATCACCGCCACCTGATGCAGAAAAGAGCTTGGACTTGCAATGCGTTGACCGACGTAAGTGTGTGATATATCATCTATTGGTAAGGTATTACCGTGAGATTGCTGTGGCAGAGGAGGATCAGCCATGCGTCAGATCGTGATCCGTGGAATGTTGGTAGCCGCTTTGATGGTGCTTCCGTTGACCGCCGTCGCTGACACTGTTTTTCATCTTGACTCCCCTCAGGACGGCGACACCGTATTCGGGTTGGTCGAAGTTCGGGGCTGGATCCTGGATGACGGCAACGATTGTGGTGAGCCCGCAAATTGGCAGAGTTGTGACTGGAGCGAAGCGCTGGTCAGCAGTGTGGACCTCTATGTCGACGGCGTGTATGTAGCCTCTGCAGACCTCGGTCAGCCTCGGTGGGACGTCCTCCAGGCCTTTCCGTGGTATGCGGGGACTCCATATGAACGCCCGGGTTTCAGTGTGTCCTTCAGTGCGGGAAACTACACTTCGGGTGATCACACCCTCCACCTTCATGTGACGTTCTCCGATTCGACGGAGCAGGACTACGGTCAGATGACCGTAACCGTCGATCCGACCCGGAACCAGGCGCCGTTCGGCGAGCTGGAAATGCCGGGTGAGAACCAACCGATGAATGGTGTCTTTCCGATGACCGGTTGGGCGCTCGATGATTCCGAGATCGCCAAGATTGAGTTGTTGGTTGACGGCCTGATCGTCGGTCCGGTCAACCAGGGTATCCACCGCCCGGATATCGCGTACCGTTTTCCTTCACACCCCGGTGCGGAGCATGCCGGTTTCATTCGCATGCTCAACACGACGGAGTTGACCAACGGAGCGCACACCGTGGCTATTCGCCTGACGGACAACGAAGGCCTGGTCAGGGTTATCGGGCGGCGTTTTGTCCAGACTTTCAATACCTCCTACAACCTTCCGCCATTCGGTGGTATCGATTGGCCGATTCCCAACCACATCATGTATGGCGAAGGGTGTGACGACCCCGGCGGATGGTCGACCCCACCCTTTGAAGAGCCGCAAAATGTTGAGTGGGTTACCGGTTGGGCTCTCGATGTCGGCTCGACAACCGATCGCGGTGGCGTCGCCTATGTGCAACTCCTGATCGATGGCAACATCGAGTACGACACGTGGGTCGATTCGTTCTACTACCCCTGGTTGGAGCACCTCGCAGAGCTGATGAACACCTATGGCATCCCGAGGATGGATATTCTCAACCTGTTTCCGGACGTTCCCAATTCCAAGGATGCCGGCTTCATTTTCGCGATGGATATTGCCGATCTTATTGTCAGGCGAGGATATCGCCAGGGCCTCCACATGATCACCATTCGAGCTGGTGACTGGGAGAACAACGTCGCGGACATCGCCAGAATACCGGTGATCTTCGATTGTAATGACGACCGTGATCGCCCGTCCTTCGGCGAGATCTATACACCTGCTCCCATGGAGAGGGTCGCCGGTACGGTCGATGTCACCGGGTGGGCGATCGACCTCGACTGGGTTGAGACGGTCGAAATCTGGATGGACGGTGAGTATGTCGCAGACGCTGATGAGGTGCATCTGCCGTCTCCTGAGATCGACGAGATCTACCTCTGGCTGCCGAACTACTTCACGCTCAATGCCCGATGGAGCTACGCCATGGACACCGTCGGCCTCAATATCACAGACGGTGAGCACGTTATGGTCGTCTGGACCGAGGACCACTGGGGTGGCCGCACGATGATCGGCGAACGGGTCTTCGTGGTGGACAACCTGGCCAAGAACGCAAACGTCAAGGCCGCCGTTAACTAAAGTTCTGAATGAACTGATCAAAAACCCCGCTTCGGCGGGGTTTTTTTAAACCCGGCTCAGCCGGGTTTATAGAACAATGCTAGAGTTGCGGGACCTGGGCCGGGATGCCGTTGATGGTGCCACAGAGTCTCCCGATGGGGACGGCGTGAATCCGGCGGCCAGGGTTTTTCACGATGATTCGTAATGACGTTCACCCCCATATTTCACGGCGAGTCCTGACTCGGCCGGAGCATCGACTCTCCCGCAAGGGGATTTCGCCGAATGCCATCAAAGTGCTGTATCGACTGCACCGCGCGGGATATTTGGCCTATTTGGTCGGAGGTGGTGTCCGTGATCTGTTGCTCGGCAGGAATCCCAAGGACTTCGATATTGGGACCAACGCCAGTCCGGAGGAGGTCCGCCGCCTCTTCAAGAACTCTCGGATCATCGGGCGTCGTTTCCGCCTGGTCCACGTCTTTTTCCGGGGTGAAGTCGTCGAGGTATCGACATTCAGGGCCAGTCCGGAGCCTCCAGAGGGCCCGGATGACTGGGAAGAGGGTGAACTGGAGGAGCGGGAGGCCGACGCCCCCGACGAACCGGGCCCCAAGGCGGTTCGGGAAGACAATACCTACGGTTCGCCCGAGGAAGACGCGTGGCGCCGCGATTTGACGATCAACGCCCTTTTCTACGACATTTCCGATTTCTCGATCGTTGACTGGGTCGGTGGCCTCGAGGATCTCGAGCGGGGCATCATCCGGACGGTAGGGCAACCTGAGGTGCGGTTCGAGGAAGATCCCGTTCGAATGATGAGGGCCCTGGAATACGCCGTCCGGTTGGGATTTGAGTTGGAGCCGGAAACTGACGCGGCGATCCACTCCTGTCATGCCCTGATCGCCGAAGCCGTTCCCGCCCGGTTGACCTATGAGTTGATGGAAGGTCTCCGGTCGGGGTATGCGGCCGGAATCTGGGAGCAGTGGGATCGATACGGTCTTCTTGGGAAGGCATTCACGGAGTTGGATCTCGACCGCGAGCGAATTCTCCCGTTGTTGCAGTGTGTGGACGCCAGGATCCGGGGCGGGGCCAGGGTGGCTGATGCGACGACGATTGCCGCACTGTTCTTGCCTGGTTTTTCTCGGCTGCTTGACGAAATGACTTCCAACGGTGAACGGCTGGCCAATGCCGAGTTCCTCGACCGACTTAGAGCAATGCTGGAGCCTGCGACAACCCACATGATGGTGTCGAATCAGGCCTTTCACCAGATGTACCACGGGCTTTTCGCCCTGACAAAGATGCGCCGTCCGCCCGAGCGGGGTCGTCAGGTCCTCAAGTTGACCCGCCACGAGAGCTTCTTCGTAGCGTGGGACCTCTTTGAGATCGGCACCGAGGTAGGGTTGCTCTCGGGGGATGCCCGGGATGCGTGGCGGCGGGCGGTGGATCAGGTTTGGAAAACACCTGGGGGCGAAGTACCGGAGATCGTGATTGATCCTGTCAAAAGAACTCGCCGTCGGCGTCGCCGGCCCCGGCGGCGGGGGACAGCAACATGACCGGTATCGACGGAGTTGCCAGAATCGAGGAGCTTCGCACTGAAATCCGGCGGCACGACCTCCTCTACTACGACAGGGCTGAACCGGAGATCTCGGACTTCGAATATGACCGCCTTTTTGCCGAACTCAAGGAACTCGAGGCAGCCCATCCGGAGTTGATGTCTGTGGATTCGCCGACTCTCCGTGTTGGCGGGTTGCCCCTCGAGGGGCTGGAACAGGTTGAGCACGCGGTGCCGATGTTGTCGCTCGACAACACCTATTCGACCTCGGAATTGGGTGCGTGGTACGACCGGGTCAGCCGGTCCCTGGGACATTCGCCGAAGGGCCTGGCTGCTGAGCTGAAGATCGACGGCGTGTCGATCTCGCTTGTGTACCACGAAAGACGCCTGGTCCGTGCGGTGACCCGGGGCGACGGCAGGTTTGGCGACGATGTCACGGCCAATGTTCGAACCATCAGGCCGGTGCCGCTGGTTCTCGATCAAGGACCCGCCCGCATGGAGGTCCGGGGCGAGGTCTACATGCCCCGGTCGGTCTTTGGCCGGTTGAACCGGGAGCGGCGGGCTCGGGGTGATGCGGAATTCGCGAATCCCAGAAACGCCACGGCGGGCTCGATACGGTTACTGGACTCCCGCGAGGCCGCCGCACGCCGGCTGGCCGTGTGGTGCTACCAACTGGTCCAGGCCGAGGGACACGAGGGTACAAGCCACGTTGAGGATCTCCAGTGCCTCGAGAGGTGGGGTTTTCCGGTCAGTCCCGGTTTTTCTCGTTGTGAGAATCTCAGTGAAGTTGAGGCCCTGATCGAGCGGTGGGCTGATGAACGGTCGGACTACGACTTCGAGACCGACGGCGCCGTTGTCAAGGTTGATCGACAGGAAGAGCGGGAGACCCTGGGAACGACGGCTCGGGCCGCCAGGTGGGCGGTTGCATTCAAGTATCCCCCCGAAGGGCGCATGACAATGGTCAGAGACATTGTCGTGCAGGTTGGGCGTACAGGGGTTTTGACGCCGGTGGCCGAACTGGAACCCGTCTTGATCGCGGGTTCCACAGTGGCCAGGGCGACCCTGCACAACTTTGACGAGGTCGAACGGCTGGATGTCAGACCGGGAGACACGGTGTGGGTTGCCAAGGGCGGCGAGGTGATTCCCAAAGTCGTCGGGGTTGTCAGTGCCGAGAGGCCTGCAGATACAACCCCGGTCACCAGACCGGCTCACTGCCCATCGTGTGGCGCCGATGTTGACCGGGTCGACGGTGAGGTTGCTCTGAGGTGTGGCAACCCCGCGTGTCCTGCGGTGTTGGGAGCTCGATTGCGGCATTTCGTGTCGCGAGGTGCGATGGAGATCGAAGGACTGGGAGAGCAGAGTCTTCATCTTCTGACCGCTGAGGGTCTCGTGACCGATGTGGCCTCTTTGTGGGATCTTGAGCAGGAGGTCCTGGCAGGCTTGCCCGGGTGGGGAGAGCTTTCGGCGACCAATCTGATTGAGCAGATCCAGGACGCGCGCAGTAGACCACTCTGGAGGTTGATTTTCGGCTTGGGCCTACCCCATGTTGGAGAACGGGCGGCAGGTCTCCTGGCCGGCCGGTTCAAGACCCTGGGAGGGCTGTCGGAGGCGACTGCGGATGATCTCGAGTTGATCGATGGAATCGGACCGGTGATCGCGGCCTCGGTCGTCGGTTGGTTCCGGTCACAGCCTCATCAGGAGTTGATCGATCGCCTGATCGAGCGGGGGGTTGACCCGGAGGAAAAGGTAGAGCCGGTTTCCGGCCAGAGTCCACTCGAGGGCCTGATTTTTGTCATCACCGGGTCGCTCTCCGCTTCGAGACGTGAGGTCAAGGCACGCCTTGAGGGTTTGGGTGCGACGGTTGCCGGTTCTGTCTCGAGGAAGACGTCGTTCTTGCTGGCCGGAGAGAATGCCGGCTCCAAGATTGAGAAGGCCCGGGAACTGGGGGTCAAAGTAATGGACGAACAGGGATTGCAGCTGCTGATCGACGGTGGCGGCGAGGAGGTGTGATGTCGGCAGTAATTTACCTGGTTGACGACGACGACGGGTCGCGGACGGCGATGGCCAAGGCTTTGGCCCGGGTCGGTTACCGGATGGAGACCTATCCTTCCGCCGACGAGGCCCTGGTGGCCTTGAGGGAAGATCCCTCGGTCAACATGGTGATTTCCGATGTTCGGATGCCGGGTATGAACGGCTACGAGTTTCTTCGCCACGTCCGGTCTGAGCGTCCGGATCTGCCGTTTATTTTGGTGACTGCCTTCGCAGACGTGGAGGATGCGGTCTCGGCACTCCAGGAAGGTGCTGATGACTACCTGACCAAGCCGGTCCGGATGCAGGAACTCCGCCAACGAGTGCAGCTGCATCTCGAGCGCAGAGTGCTCTCGGACGAAAACCGGAAACTGAAGGAACGACTGTCCAAGAATTTCGGATTCGACGGCATCGTTGGGCACTCCAAAGCGATGGAGGCCTTGATCGACAAGCTCAAGGTCGTGGCGCCGACTCGATCGACAGTGTTGATTGTCGGTGAAAGTGGGACGGGCAAGGAGTTGGTGGCAAATGCCCTGCATCAGCACTCGCCGCGGGCTGAGGGCGCCTTCGTGGCGGTCAACTGCGGCGCCATCCCCGGTGAGATTCTGGAATCGGAGCTTTTCGGCCATGAGAAGGGGGCTTTCACTGGGGCTCATCAGCGCCGAATCGGCCTTGTGGAGTCGGCATCCGGCGGTACGCTCTTCCTTGACGAAGTCTCGGAGCTCTCGTTGGATCTCCAGGTTAAACTGTTGCGGGTACTGGAAGACAGAACGGTTACCAGGGTCGGTGGCACGGTCAAGATCCCTGTTGACTTCAGGCTTGTCGCTGCAACCAACCGCAACCTCGTCAGCTGGGTCCAAAACGGAAAATTCCGTGAAGACCTCTACTACCGGCTCAAAGTGGTCACTCTGGAGATCCCGCCCCTTCGGGAGCGATTTGAGGACATCCCCCTGTTCGTGCAGTACTTCCTCGAGGAGTTCAACCAGGAGTTGGGACGGGAGCTCAAGGGCGTCCATCCTTCGGTATTGGCGGCGCTCAAGAGGTGCCCGTGGAAGGGTAATGTCCGGGAGCTTCGCAACGTGATGGAGTCCATGGTTCTCTTCGCCCTCGGCAGTGAGATCACACTGGAGGATCTGCCGCAGGAGTACCGGGTGGCGACGTCGATACCGGTGGTCTCCACGGGTGCGTGGGCGCCGCGAGAGATGGCGGATATCGAAAGAGAGGCCATTTTGAGGACGCTGCAGCACACCGGTGACCATCGAGGCAAGGCTGCGTCACTGCTGGGCATCGGTCTGAGAACCCTCCAGCGCAAGTTGAAGGAATACGGGGAGATAGAAGAGGAGTGACGAAGTGCGTGCCGCACTTCGTAATTTTGAATTTTGAATTCTTAATTATCTGCGCGATATAGGTCACTGCGCAGCAGTCGTCAACTCAGCGGTTTAGGGTTCTCGGATATTTTGGAACGGTAGAGAACCTTGGCGGTTCTCAATTCAAAATTGGGAAGTGCCCGCACTTCCCCTCCCTGCGTTATAGTGGATACGAGATACTCGAGCTTGGGAGGCATCATGGAAGTACCTGGGATGGTTTCGTTCTACTGCTCATTGGTTGATGCCAAGGGTCAGGTGGCCAAGTTGATTGCTGTGAACTCCGAGGGCTTTTACCACCTTGAGGTGACTGTCAAGGGCGGGACACACACGATGTTCGTTCCCGTGGCCCAGACTGCCCTTTACTTTGCCAAACCCGAGCCCAATATCGAAAGTGACTCCTCATTCGAGGTCGAGAGATAGCCCGGCGTTGCCGGGACCTGAGAGCTATTTCCCCCCGCGCGAATGAACTGCGCCCTTTGTGTGTTGTTCATCCCTGATGGCAGATGATGTACTGAGTGCAGCCTTCGGGGCAAAGTGGCGAGAGGTGTTTGCGAGCGTCTCTGACGGCATCATCGTCATGGATGACGAGCGCCAACTTCAGTTCGCCAACAATCGTGCCCGGAAACTCCTGGGGTTCTCCGAAGGCGAAACTGTCAGTGGGCGTTGCCGGCTCAATACCAACGGTGTTGATTGTGAGATTGCGTGCCCTCTGACTTTTGCGCTCGAGCAAGGCCGGACGGAAGTCCGTGATTTTGAAACCGTTTACCACGCTCGTGACGGAAGGGCTGTCCCGCTTTGGGTGAACGTTTTGCCACTCTTCGACTCGGATGGGGGCTTCTCGGGTGCGGTCGAAATCCTCCGGGAACGAGGTGTGAACACAGGGTTCTTTCTCGCCGGCAAGGGGCCAGGAGCGGAGGACTTGAAACGGCGGCTGGCTCAGATTGCTGCCGGATCGTCGGATGTGATCTTGGTTGGTGAACGGTCAGCCCGGCAGGACGTTGCAAGGACCCTGCATCGGATGACCGGTCTGGACGATGACCAGTTTCTGGTATGGCCGGCTTCTGATGCCGACTGTCTGTCGGTGCCGCCGGGGATGTGTTTTGCCGATGACGGGCAGGCCTCGTTACTCTGGCAAAGGGATCTTCCGATGGGGTGGAGGAGCATCTTTGGAGTTTCGGACGTCAACGGTCTTCGGCCGGCGTCTTCGGATCGAGAGGTCGAGATCGTGCAACTGCCGTCTCCGGATGCATTCCAGGATGACCTGCCTCTTCAAATAGCGGCCTGGGTTCGGCAGTTTCGTGAGGATCTGAAGGTCAGTCCCGAGGCACTGGGGCGGTTGGGCGAGATTGCTCTGGATCGTGGTCTTGACGGTGTGGCCGAAATCCTGCCTGCGGCTGTTGCCGTCGCCGATCGCCACCTCGAGTTGAGTGATCTCCCTCAGGCGTCACCGCAGGCCCTCTTCATCGATCATGTCCTGGAGACCGATGACCCGCTTGGGACCTTGGAGCGGCGCCTTTTGACCGAGGTTCTCGACCGTTGCGACTGGCGTATGCAGGAGGCTGCCGACCGGTTGGGGATGTCAAGGGTGACGCTGTGGCGAAAGACCCGCGATTACGGAATCGAGCGCCCTTCAGGTTCCGAAGTGAAGCGGTAGCCGACCCCTCGGACGGTATGGAAGTGGAGGGGATGGCGGGGGTCTGTCTCGAAATACTTCCTGAGCCGGTGAACGAAGGTGTCCAGGGTCCGTGTCGAGGTGTCAAATGCGTATCCCCAGACATGTTCGAGTAATTCACCCCGTTGCAGTACCTTGCCCTCGTTTTCGGCGAAGAACCTGAGGAGGATGATTTCGCGTTCCGTCAGGTCTCGTTCGCCCTGGGCGGTGTTGCCCCGCATCGTGATCAGGTTGGCATCGAATGCGCCGATCGAGATGTGGGGGTCGACGGCTGCGGGACGACTGGACCACTCGGTTCGTCGGAGGATTCCCCGGATACGGACCATCAACTCCTCTACGACAAAGGGTTTGGTCAGGTAGTCGTCCCCGCCGATGCGGAGTCCCAGGACCTTGTCGGCATCCGATCCTTTGGCAGTCAGAAACAGGATTGGAATTCGGTCGCCACGTGCGCGGAGCCTGCGGCAGACCTCCAACCCGTCAATGCCGGGAAGCATGATGTCAAGGACAACAAAGTCGAATGGGGGGCTTCCGGAGGCGAGGGCGTCCAGCGCAGCTTCACCCGAATGAACGGTCTCGACCTCGAAATCTTCAAGTGCGAGATTCATGGCCAGGCCCCGGGCCAGTCGGACATCGTCCTCGACGATCAGCAGGCGGATCGGTGTGGATGTGGCCATGCAGAGTTCCCAGGCCATTGTAGCCGGAATGGCGGAGGCCATTCCGGAATTTTGAATTTTTAATTAATGAGCGCGGACATCATCGGGCTTCATCTGTCTCCGTCTCCGCGTTTCAGCATCCCAGCATGAATACCTCTCGCAAAGAACGCCAAGAACGCTGAGGGAAAAACCAAACCGCGGGTCCGATCATTACTGACCTATGCCCCAACACGCGTCTACAATTAAAAATTAAAAATTAAAAATTCAAAATTGGGAAGTGCTCGCACTTCCCCGCCCCGTGTCTCCTGCTACAATCCGCCTCCGATGATGGATGGGAGGCTTGAGATGCGGCGAATGACAGGAATACTCGTGGTAATGGCGTTGGTGGCAGCTGTGGGGCCGGTTTCGGCAGGGAAACTCGGTTTTGTTGATGCAGAGAAGGTGGTAATGCAGGTCCAAGAGGGCCAGGCGAAGGTCAAGGAGTTGGCGGCGTGGGCGGAAGGTCAGCAAAAGACCGTCGAGGCCGCCGCGGCCGTTGTGACCGACATTCGGCAGCAGATCGCCAAGCAGCGGTCGATCGCATCGCAGGAAACCCTCGATCGCCTGGGCCGTGATGAGTTGGACGCCCGCCGTTCATTCGAAGATGCCAAGCGGAACTTCGAGCGTGAGGTGTCGGCCAAGCAGGAGGAATACCTTGCGGAGGTCGCGATCAAGGTCGGCACGGTTGCGTCGGATTACGGCAAGGCCAACGGCTTCGATGCCATCTTGGTTCTCAAGGGCCAGCCGATCATCTATGTTGCCGAGGAAGCTGATCTGACCGAGATCGTCATTCGTTTGTATAATCAGCGATTCCCGCTGAAGTAAAACGCTGGGACGCTGGGACGCTGGGACGCTGGGAGGCTGAGGCCCCGGCCAAGACCCATTTTCCGACTCCGCCGGAGGCCTATGCTCTACGGGCTCTTTCGAGGTATTCGGTCCTCAGGACCCGGCGCATCAGTTTCCCGGATGCGGTTCTCGGAAGATCGTCGGAGACGACCAGATCCTCTATCCGGAAGAGTGGGTTGAGGTGGGTCGAAATTTCGGTCTGGAGTTGGGCTTGAAGGGTGTCAGGCAATTTGATCATTGGCGGTCGGACGAAGATGATCAGTTTTTCGGCGCCCTCGCCCGACGGTTGCACGGCGATCGCAGCGGCCTCGAAAACGCATGGGTGGTTCTCGATGACCCGCTCCAACTCCCTCGATGAGACCTTGATGCCGCCGAGGTTCATGGTGTCGTCTGCCCGGCCCTGCGCCCGCCAGAACCCCCGAGGCAGGCGATTGAGTTGATCGCCGTGACGCCTGAGAATCTCGCCATCGGGACCGGGAGGACAGCTCTCGTGGTAGACCTTGGCGTGATCCCTGTTCAAGAGTCGTTCGGACAGGCCGATCGATGGTGGAATGAGGAAGATCTCGCCATCGTCTCCTTCCGCAACTTTTCGGCCGTCGTCTGACAGAGCGACGAAATCAAGGCCCAGGGCAGGGGTCGTGAAGGTCGCCGGTGAGCAGGGTTGGACGACGGTGCCCGTGATGTAACCGCCACCGATTTCCGTGCCGCCGCAGTACTCGATCACAGGGGCCCGGTAACCGGTTTGGGACATCAGCCAGAGGGAATCCTCACGGTTTGAGGGTTCACCCGTTGAGGAAAAGGCCCTGATGCCGGTCCAGTCGGCATCAATGCAGGAGCCCGACTCTCGCCAGGAACGAACCAGAGACGGCACAACACCGAGCATGGTGACGCCGGCATTTTCGATGAATCGAGCGAATTCAGGACCCGAGGGCAAACCCTCGAACAGAGCGATTGTCGCCCGGTTCATCAGTGATGCGTAGATCAGCCAGGGTCCCATCATCCATCCGATATTGGTCGGCCAGGCGACGACATCACCGGGGTGGATGTCCTGGTGGAAATGGCCGTCCATCGCGCACTTGAGGGGCGTCAACTGGGTCCAGGGGATGGCCTTGGGATCGCCGGTAGTGCCCGACGAAAAGAGAATGTTCGTGACGGCCTCGGGCCCCTGGGGGTGGCTGGGGAAGGGTGTCTGAGGCCCGAGAAAATCGGTCCACCAGAGGTCGCCCGGGCGTAGCGAGATACTCGGGCCATCGGGGCCGGGAATGACGATGGCCATGGACGCTCCGGCCTCTTTGACCTTTGAGTAGAGATCGATCTCTCGAGCCCCCCGGTGGTAGGTCTCGACCGTGACGATCGCGCCGGTGGCGCCCAGACGCAGTCGCCGGGCTACTTCTTCGGCGGCAAAGGAGTCGGCGATCGACACGACCGGATGTCCGGCCCGAATGATTCCGAGGTAGGCTGCAATGCATTCGGGGTTCATCGGCATGTAAAGCGCCACCCCCGCGTTCGGTTCCAGGTTCAGGCCCTTGATGCCGTGGGCCACGCGATCGACCAGGATCTGCAACCGGCCGAAGGTCATCGTATGGAGCCGGGATTGGCCTTCCCCTCCGGAAATTATTGCCGGTGTTTCGGCCTCAGTGGTGAAACAGGCGGCGGTGATGTCCAAACGTGCGCCGGTCAGCCAATGAGGATCGGTCGGCTCATCGGAGCCCAGGATCTCGGAGGGGGGCGTGGCGAGCGGGATACTCAAGTGCTCGATGACGGCGCCCCAGAACTGCCGGCGTTGGGTCACCGACCAACGGTGGAGTTCTTCGAAAGTAGAGAATCCGCGCTCTGCAAAAAGGCGCGCAAGATTCGACGTGGCAACGCCGGCAGGATCCGGAATCCAGGCGGGCTGAGGCCCCTGATCTACCGAGCGTTCGGCGGAGATCGCCTGGAACCGCTGCCACTGATCGGCAAAGGGGGGCGGGTTGGGTTGTCGGACACTGTCGTT
The DNA here is from genome assembly GCA_030618605.1 of Holophagae bacterium. Taxonomy (GTDB): domain Bacteria; phylum Acidobacteriota; class Thermoanaerobaculia; order Thermoanaerobaculales; family Sulfomarinibacteraceae; genus DAOWGJ01. Next base: position 12,280 of record JAUXDC010000024.1, read on the forward strand.
GACGTAGGTCAGCCACTTCGTCAACTGTTCATCACGATCGAACAAGGATGCCTCCGAGAGAGCATCATGCCACAATCGGGTTTTTCCCATGATACGGGACGTGATAGATTGATGCTAATGAGACTTTGAATCAAATTCAAAGAAAAATCAGTTATCAGGAGGATTCTCATGTGCCGTTTCAGTCAATGTGGTGTGATTATGGTGATCAGTTGTTTTCCATTGTTTGCGTGCGGTGGCGGGGCAGGTAGTGCGGATGTGCCCGAAAGACATTCGGAGGCCGCTACGTCAGGGGTTGTCATCACCGATGTCTGTGGTGTCTTGACCGCCGATCTGCTGCAGGATGTCTTCGATATCGGTGATGCCGAACTGTCATTCAAGCCAGGTTCGAGCAAGGCCAACCCCAGCTGCAAAGGCTCGTGGCCGGTGCCCAATGCGGAAGAAGCCAAGGCGGAAAGCGCGAAAGCGATGCAGGACTACATGATGGCCAAGGTGGCCGGAGAGAAAGACCTCGGGCCGATGCCCCTTCCCCATCTCCAGCATGAGGTTCGCCTGACCTTTGGAGGGAAAGGGTTCAAGGACCCCGCTGCGGCCCAGGTAGCCTTCGACAGCCTGCTGGTTTCTCTGAAGGAGGGAATCACGGCCGAGGCCGAAGTGGACGGAACGACACACAAACACACCTTCCGGATCGCTTATGACCACGAGGTCAACGGTGTGGGCGAGAGAGCGGCCTGGGCGCCGAAACTCAACCAATTGAGCTTCGTTACCGGCCGACGGATCATTCACCTCACTGTTGACGTGGGCGATGCCGTGGAGAACGAACGGATGGCTGTCGAACTGGCTCAGGGAGTTATTGATAGTCTGAGATAACCCCCTTCGCCCAGGTTCGCTGGGGAAACGCCTGCGTCCAGCCGATTGCGGGCCCCGAAGGACCCGCCTACAAATCCCTGTTTAAATACGCGAGTGTTACGGCTGGACCGACGACCAAGCCGAGGTCCCCAACGCCTCGAATCCGTTGTCGAAGATGGCCTCGCGGCAGTCGTCGAACACGGCCACGCCGGCGAGGGAGTCCGCAACCACCACGATGCCGCCTGCCAATGAAAGACCAACGGCTCTGCCGATGGTGTCGAAGGCGCCGATCTCTGTCGGCACGCTTGGTGTACTGATGTCGAGCACCAGCAACCCGTAGCCCCCGTTGGCCACGAACGCTCGTTCCCCAATCACTACGATGTCGTCGGCTGACACCAATGCTGGATTGAAGAAACCTACCTCCAAGGGCGCGGTGGGCACCGAGATGTCGATCACCCGCACGCCGGCGTTTCTGGCAGCGACAAAAGCATGGTCGCCGGACAGGGCGACCGCTGCAGCATAGTCGGGGGTGGTGACGAAGGTCACCGCGGAGGGTGACCCCGGCACGCTGACGTCGATCACCCGCAGACCCCCGCCGGCATCGGCCACGTAGGCGTAGTCGCCGGCCACAGCCACCCCGTAGGCGGCCCCGGGAGTGTCCACCCAACCCAACTCGAACGGGGTCGCAGGGACGCTGATATCGACCACCCGTAGACCGGAGCTGCCGTCAGCCACGTAGGCGAGGCTTCCCACTATCGTCACCCCTCGAGCCTCGCCCGGAGTGTCGAGAATGCCGAGGTGAACGGGCGCCGTCGGCACACTGAGGTCGATGATTTCCAGACCCAAATCAGATACCGCGAGAAAGGCGTACCAGCCGGAGAGAACCACGTCAAAAGGATGGTCGAGCGTCGCGAGGCTGAAGACCTCCATGGGGGCCGACGGTGTTCCGACGTCGATCACCCGGAGAGTTTCCGGACCGACACCCACAAAGGCCAGGCCGGCTGCCGTCGCCACCGAGATGGAGTAGCCCGCGGTCGGATAAGACCCGACAAGAGCCGGTGAGCCTGAAACGGAGGCATCGACGATAACAAGCCCGCCATAGTCGTCGGCGACCCAGGCCAGACCGCCTGCGGCGACGACGGACTCGGTACTGCTCCCGGTCGAGAGAAAGGCCACATCAACCGGTATGGCCGGGTTGCTGACGTCGATCTGCCGGAATTTGCCATATTCGTCAGCGACAAAGGCGAGGCTGCCGTCCACCGCGACTCCCAGGGCATAGCCCGGAGTGTCGATGGATCCGAACTCGACCGGCACCGCAGGGTTCGAAATGGAGATCACCCGCAGCCCCGATGTTCCGTCAGCGACGTAGGCGAGGCTGCCCGTGACTACCACATCATTGGCCCATCCCGGGGTATCGAGAGAGCCCACCAAGCTGGGCGACGCCGGGGTCGTGATTGAGAATACGCTGAGGCCTGTCGACGCATCCGCAACGTACGCGTGGTCCGAGACCACCGCAATGCCCAAGGCATACCCGGGAGTGGCGACGGAGCCCACTTCGTTCGGCAAAACCGGGTTCGCAACCGAGATCACCCGCAGCCCCGATGATCCGTCCGCGATGTAGGCATAGCCTGAGTCCACCACAACGTCTCCGGCCCAACCCGGGGTATCGACCCAGCCGACCTCGACCGGCGCCGCAGGATTGGACACCGACACCACCCGAAGGCCGGAGCCCCCGCCGGCAACGTAGGCGTAATCCCCCACAACGGCGACCCCGAGCACTATATCCGGCAGGACAACATCCCCGAGAAGCAGCGGTGTGGCGGGGGTCGAGACATCGATCACGAGCAGCACCGCCCCGCTGCCGACGTAGGCCCTATCACCCGAGATCGCCACTGTCGCGGCCGGACCGTAAGGCCACAGACCGAGCGGTTCGGGGCAGCTCTGGGCTGCCGCCGGGTGGGAGGCGAATGCGAGGACGGCGCCGATTACCAGCACCCGAAAAACGTCGCCGCGAAAGGAATGCTTCATCGTTTCCCCCTGAGATCGAAAAGATCAATTGACCGGACTGGCGTGCAGAGCCTCGATTGATTCCTCAAGTACCCGGATCTGCTCTTGCTGCGTCTGAACGACCTTGGTCAAGACCGCAACGATGTCCATGGCCACGAGGCCCTTACGGTCGTTGGTTGCAACCAGGTCGGGGACATCTTCAGCGATGAAGCCGAGATAGGTTTCCTCAGAATTGGTCTTGTAGTTGAAGCTCGTCGGCTGGAGGTTCGTCAGAGTGTCCAGAGCCTCCTCGGAGGTGAGATCGGTGATGTTCTCCTTGAATGACCGTGAAGAGCCGGCGATCCAGGCGCCGCCGTCGCTGTGGGCGCCCCCGGCGAGGTGGAGAAGGTAGGACGGGTTGTCGATTCCAATGCCGACGTCCCCGCCGCCTTCAACGACGAACATCGTCTCGGTACCGAAGCCGTAGCTGGTCACCAGGAGGCTCGAGCCGGTTCCACTGGAGTTATGGATATCGACGATGCCGCCGGCGATCGTTGGTGTCGTGCTCCGATTCCCGAAGCGGGCTTTGCCCCAAACCTCGAGTTTTTCGTTAGGCGCCTCGGTTCCGATGCCCAGGTTACCGTCGTCTTTCAGAAACATGTTAGTGACGCTGTTGTTTTGGAATCGAATTTCCGCAAAGCTCCCGCCCGTGTGGGAGTTTATGATCAAACCATCCGCCCGGGCCTGCTTGAATTCCCCGTAACAACTTGAACATGTGGAACCGTAATATGTGCGGAAGCCTGAGGCCACGTCGCCCTGGTCGATGTGGATTGGATACCCCGGTGTCGCCGTCCCGACTCCGATTCTGCCGTCGACCATCAGGTTATTGGTGATCGTGCAATCCCCGTCGGCGAGCAGTACTTTGGCTCGGGGCTGGAGCACTTCGCCGTCGACGGTGGTTTCGACCCAGTAGGCGCCGGCCGGCAGGTCGAGGGCCGTCCTGCTGCCAAGGATGATCGAGTAGTGTCCCTGCTCGATGTTGACGTTGTCATGGCTTTCGGCCCACAGCGCTGTGCCGCCGGCGAGTGCAGTGAAGATCGTGAAATCAAAGAAATGGGAACCGTCAGCGACGGGGCGTCCTTCGGCGTTGTTGAGGGTACCCTCGAAAATCAGTTCATTTGCCGTGGAAATCGTTGGAATCCCGCAGAGCAGGAAAATTGTGAGTGAGATCAGAATGGTATTTCTGGTGGTTTTCATTTCTTGGCTCCTTTCAATATTCGAGATGGGTCCGGCCGGTTGGCTAACGGTTTCAGCCTCCGATGGTGACCGACCAGTTCGACGTGGAATTGCTCTCGAATCCGTCGATGAAGATGATGTTTTCGGCACAACAACTGTGACAATCATCCAGAAGGGCTTTGATTGAGGCTCGTGCGACGAAATTCGGGCTTGTGCCGAGGATCCGTTTGCCCTTTTGACATGACGGCTCGGCCCTACTGCCGGAGGAAAATGACGCCTGAATCACTACGCCACTGGTGGTATTCGCTTGATAATGCCGGGCCGTTTGCTCTGGATCTTGGACCTTCCCCTCGTTGATTTCGTCCGAGAATGCCGGGGCGCAGATGAGCGCGCAGCCCATCAAGAGCACCACCACGAGACTTGGACTCCGGTTTCTTCTCTGCATTGTCTGACCTCCCTCTCTTTTTCAATTCAGCACCGAGATCCCTGTTGGGAATGCCGGCCAAGCATTGGTTTTGTTACTCGATTCACACATTGAGAGAGGACGAGGGGTTTTGATTTGCTCAGTTTTGGTCACACGGGGTAAGATCGTACGAGATTGCCATGATGATCAGAAGTGATTCGACCCTGCTCGGAGCGGCCGTTCTCGGGTGTTCGCTGGCGATGGTCGTCGCCTTGTCGTGGGCCTGCGGAGCGCCACGAGGGCCTGAGAGCGGCGCGGTCGTTGTGCATTTGGATCCCGGGCAGGCTGCCGCCCGAGCAGGCCTTGAAGCCGGCGACACCATCGTCCGTTGGCGGCGAGGCGATCTCGGCGGGCCGATTGACTCCCCGTTCGACCTGGCCCTTGTCGAACAGAGGGAAGCGCCGTTCGGACCGGTGGAACTGGCCTTTCAACGGGGCAGGCACGAGATTCAGACTGTCGTTCAGACCGGTGTGTGGCGGGTCGAAACGCGGCCTGTCCTTCCTCCACGGGTGCTTTCGAGTTTCCGCCAGGCCGAGGATCGCCTTCCTAAGGGAGAGACCGAGGCCGCACTCGCGGACCTTGACGCAATCACCGGTCAGCTGCCTGAGGTGGGGAAGCTCGAGGCGTCGGCGTGGGTCGATCTTCAGTTGGCGGTTGCCCTGTTCGTGGGGGATCGTCCGCAGGAGGGTCAGGACCGTTTGGAACGGGCGGCGGAGACTCTCCCGGAACCTCTCATGAGGGCGGTGTTCTGGGAGCAGGCTGGAACCCGTCTCCTTGATGCAAGCCGTCTTCCCCCGGCGGCCGAGGCCTTGCAGACAGCCCAAGATCTGCATCGAAGCCTGGGAACCGAAGGCCCGCTGGTCGCCCACCTGCTGCTCTTGCAATGCCGGGCCAACCTGAGGGAATGTGGTTCGGACGCTCAGACAGCGGTGACGATCTATCGAGAGGCCTGTGCCGAGAGCATGGAAGTTGCTGAAGGACTGAAGATGAACGGCGTCACCGCCTATTACCGGTCGGATTGGGACGCTGCAGAAGATGATTATCGCCAGGGCCTGGCCATCGTCAGGCTGTTGGCGCCGGACAGCCCGACGATCTGCAAGTTTCTCGGCAACCTGGGCCTGGTCGCCTTCAAGAAGGGCGACTTCGACACGGCCCGCCGCCTGTTTCGAGAAGACCTCACCGAGGCTGAGCGCCTTGGATCGCCCCCTGAACAGATGGGTTATGCGGCCAATTACCTCGGCCTTGTCGCCAAGAATACGGGGCAATTGGAGGAGGCCCGGGTGTCCTACCGGCGGGCACTCGAGGCCTTTCGGGTCTTCCGTCCTGGAGGGGTTGAAGAGGCGGGAATATTGACCAACCTGGGGAATGTAGCCCTCAGAGAAGAAGACTTTCGGTCCGCGCGGGTCTTTCACCAGCAGGCCCTGGAAATTCGAGCTCGGCTCGACCCGGGTGGGGCGGATGTTGCCGCGAGCTTGAGCAACCTTGGAACGACCTTGAGGCGCTTGGGCCTGTACGATGAAGCCGGACTGTCCCTGGAAAAAGCTCTGGCTCTCAAGCAGAACGTAGCGCCCCAATCTGGATGGGTGGCCAACACCTTGTCGGAGTTGGGGGAGGTGGCCCGGCCCCAGGGACGGTTTGACGACGCCGAGAGTTTTCATCGAGAGGCCCTGGAAATCCGTTTGAGAGTGGCGCCTGGACACCCCGAGGTTGCGGAGAGTCTCTTCCTGTTGGGAATGGTCCGGTTTGAAACCGGCCGGCTGGTCGAGGCTGAGAAACTGTGGCGGCGAGCCATCGACATCATCGAAGACTGCCGTTCGAGGATGAGTCTTTCCGATGACGAGCGGGCGCAATTCGGTGGGTTGTTTTTCAGTTTTTACAGAGCCCTGGCGGAGTTGTTGGTGGACCAGGGGCGAGAGGTTGAGGCCTTCGATGTGATGGAACGGGCGAGGACGGGCGCGCTCTGCGCGATGCTGATGGCCCAGGATCGGGTACCCCCTGGAGTTTCTCCGGACCTGTGGTTCGAGAAAACCCGGATTGAAGGGGGGATCAGGAGGGTTGAGAGCCAGCGAGCCCGGATCAGCCTGAGGAAGCAGGCCGACCGACTCAAGCAACTCAATGAGATCCTCGGCACACTCGTCGAACGGCACGCGGTGCTGATCGAGGAGATCGGTGTCGTATCCCCCCGGTTCAAGAGGCTCAGCAGGCCTCCATCCACCAGATTCAGCGATCTCGCGACTGTTCTCGATACCGGCACGGTCATGGTGTCCTACGTCGTCAGAGAGAACCGTTCACTGCTGATGACGGTCAGGGTGGATGCCGCCGGACAGGCGTCACTCAAGACGTCGGTCCTTCCCGTGGGTTCCGATCAACTCTCCTTGAAGGTCGATATCTTCAGGGCGTTGATCAGCAGGGGGAAGCCGGGGGGGGCGATGGAACCGGCTCTCAAGATCCAGGCTGAGCGTCTGTTTCAAATCCTGATCGAACCCGGTCGGGAGAGGATTGAGTCGGCCGATCGGGTGATCATCCTTCCCGATGGTCCCCTGCTGGACCTCCCTTTTGCCGCCCTGATTGATTCCCAAAATGACCTTTTCCTGGGGCAGTGGAAGGCTTTGGTATTCAATCCCTCAGCGGGTGTCGTTGCCGGCCTCAAGGGTCTCAGAACGACGGTTCCCAGACTTCGGCCTACGCTCGCGGCCTTTGGAGATCCGCTTTTCACATCCGGGAGGACGGCCGGGAAATCCACCGGCCTGGGACCGCTTCCGGGTTCCCGGTTGGAGGTGGAAAACATTGCACGAATTTTCGGAAGCGACGCCACGGTTTTTCTGGGGCGAGATGCGACCGAGTCCGCAGTCAGATCCGTCTCTCCCGGAGTGACCTTCGTGCATCTCGCGGTTCATGCTCTTGCCGACAGGAAGGTCCCGCTGGAGTCGGTGTTGTTCCTGTCGCCGGGGAAGGATGGTGGGGAGGATCCAGGCGATGACGGGACTCTCAAGGCATTCGAGGTCATGAACGAAATGACTATCGACGCCGAGGTCGTCACGCTGTCTGCCTGTGGTACGGCTGGAGGTCTTGAGGTCCCGGGCGAGGGCATTGTCGGTCTTGCACGAGCGTTCCAGTTTGCAGGCGCACGGTCTGTCGTCGTAACCCAGTGGCCGGTGTCGGATCAGTCGACGGTATCGTTGATGAGTGGATTTTACGATCGTCTCAAACAGGGCATTGATCCGGCTGAGGCTCTTCGCGGTGCACAGGATGAGCAGCTGGCGCTCGGGGGCGCTTCAGCTCACCCATTTCACTGGGCCGCATTTCAGGTCATGGGGGACTCTCGGTGAGCTCGAAGGCCACCAGGTCGGATGCCTGTTTTCCTCCTGTCGAACCCCCGACGGACAGCACTCTCCAGTAATAGTGTCCCGGTCGTTTGGCAATATCACCGGGCCATTCGATGGAGGTCTTTTCTGTCTCGTGACTGGTCCACACCACTTCGCCGGTCTCATCGATCAACTGGAGGACCGAGACCGGTGCGGTGGGTGACGGTTCCCATGAAAAGACCACGGCGGAGGCAGGGACCGGTCCGATTGGGGACAGCGGTATGGCTGTCTGAGCCTTGTTCGAGGACCGGAGGACGGGGTCAGAAGAGGGCGAGGATCCGGGGATGGTCAGACCGGGACCGAGTGGCTGCAGAACGACGACGACGAGGGTCGCCGCCACAGCCAGCACCCCTGCAAAAACCCATCCACGGTTCGACGGTTTCCGGGTGATAGAGGGAACGGGGGCGCCGGGATCGAAGGTGTGGGCACGTTCTCGGAGCACCAGCAGAGACTGGTGGATTTCGGTACACCGTCGGCAGCCGAGGATGTGGTCCAGGGCCGCCTCGTGGTCTGGGTGGTCGAGTTCTCCGCACGCCAGTCTTTCCCACTGTTGCTCCGACAGGTGTCCGTCGGCCTCATCGGCGTCGGTCACCCTGAAGGCCGTTCTGATGCGTTCGATCTCAGACACTGTAGCCTCGTGCGTCCAGTTTCCTGCGGAGATCGGCCATGCCACGGGCGATCAAGTTTCGAGCCTTGTGATAGGGCCAGTCGAACATTGCCATCATCTCCTTGACTTCGTAGCCCACCAAATGGGCCGTCACCGCTCGTCGTCGGTCCGCTCCGATTTCCGACAGGGCCGACCGAATGGCACGGCCCAACTCCTTGGCCTCCATAAGGGCATCCGGAGGGGCTGAGAGATCGGCCTTGTCCGCATCGGGCCCCAACTCGGATGTCTCTTTCAGGCCTCGAACGGCACGAATGGTTTCACGAACTGCCGCTCTATAAATATAAGAGGAGGGATGATCCGGCATTTGCTCACCCGGCATTGCCTGCCACAGGGCAAGGAGGACCTTCTGCTCGACATCATCGCAGATTCCGGCGGCCGAGGTTCCTGCAACCCGCGCCACCGCCGAACGAATCAGGCGGGAGTACTGCCGAACCAAATGACCGAATTCCTCTTCTTGCATTTGAATAATCTCTACTTTTTGAGTATAGACCGGTCCTCGTCTCATCATTGACAGCCGGCGGCCTGGTACCGATCGCCGGCGTTGGCCGGGCCACGAGATTTCACGATATGTGGTTGATCACCTCAAGCAGTTCAGAAACAACCCCCTCTGGGCCGCAGACGACGCTGCCCTCGGCCATGATGTCGGGGCCGCCGTCAATGGCGGTCACAGTGCCGCCGGCTTCCTCGACCAGAAGAGTGCCTCCAGCCAGGTCCCACGGGGCCAGGCGGAATTCGAAAAACCCGTCATAGAGGCCTGCGGCGGTGTAGGCCAGGTCGAGGGCGGCCGACCCGGGCCGGCGAATGGCTTTGCACCGCAAGAAGACCTCGCGGAAGATCGCGAGGTAGCGATCGAGCACGTCGTGGGCCTTGAAGGGGAATCCGGTGGCCAGCAGACAGCCGGGCAGGGCAGCCCGGGAACTGACAGTACACCGTTCACCGTTCCACCACGCTCCGTGCCCCTTGGCGCCGCGAAAGATGTCGTTCTTGATGGGATCCAGGACGACGCCGAAGAGCATCTGGTCTTCATAAGCGACGCCGATCGACACCGCAAAATGAGCGAGACCGTGGATGAAGTTGGTCGTTCCGTCGAGGGGATCGACGATCCACGTCGGCCGGGAGGGATCCCGCTGATGCCATCCCGCCTCTTCCGAAAGGACGGCGTGGTTGGGAAACCGTCTTGCGATGGCCTCGAGAATGGCCGCTTCGGACTCGTGGTCGGCTATGGAAACCAGATCGTTGCGGGCCTTTTCGCTGATTTGATGAGCTTCCAGGGAACGAAATCTCGGTATCAGTTTTTTGGCGCCCAACCGGGCGATGGCCTCGATCTCGTCAAGAAAGATCAGTGGTTCGTGAAATAACACGTGGGCCTCCTGGGGTTGAAGGGTGTGAGGAGGGGTCATGGGTCAGGTGTTGTCCAGTTTCGAAAAAATCGGGAGCCGCTTTGACGTGATGCTGGATGTCGCGATGCAGACGCTGGCGAATGACCCTGAACTCAAGCTTTGCGAGGGCTTGCGCCTGATTGAGGCGACCCGAACGGCCGTCGCCAGGCATTCCCCCGCCTCGCTGGACATCTTCGAGAGTCGCGTTCTTCCTCAAATGCGCGAGACCTTGATGCATCGCTTCGGCATGGTGACCTGCCCGCAGTGCGATCTTCATTGATTTACTGAGGTAAATCAGCAAACTCAGGCAACGCGCGGAGTTGTTCCGGCGTCAGTCCATCTTCGATTTCGACCATCACCTGATCCTCCTGGCCCAGCCGGAAGTCGTCGATCAGGGCGGCCAATTGCACACCGACACCTCGTCGACTCTTTGAAAGGTCCAGCGTGACCGGCGTTGAGAGGAGTTCCTCTCCCTCGATGTTCTCGACCCGCACCCTGATCGTCAGATGAGCCAGGGGTTCGGCGCTCTTGTTGGTGACCCGAAGATCGACGACCAGGCGCGGCCAACCCTCTGCGTCTTCCACCGTAGTGGCGCCGGTCGGGATGATGTCGTGGGCCCTGCGGATTCGGGCGAGGTGTTGCTCCGGGGTTTCCCTGGGGCCGCATGCGACCAGCATGGGCAGGGCAACCAGGGTCAGCACGAAGAGGCGAGAGAGGTTCGGAAAGTGCATGGTGTCTTCCTCCGGAGGGTAGTGTACGACAGCTATCGGAACCGGGGGGAGGCGAACCGGGGGGAGGGGGAGAGCACGCGGTTGAGGTTGTGATGGAATTGATGGCGATGGCGACGGAGACGGCGATGGTGACGGGGACGGCGACGGTGACGGGGACGGCGACGGCGACGGCGATGGTGACGGCGACGGAGATGGGGACGGCGACGGAGATGGGGACGGGGACTGTGATCGCACGCTC
>JAUXDC010000072.1 GCA_030618605.1 Holophagae bacterium
TGGCCTCCGACTTAATCGAGATCAAGAGCTGTTGGGGAGCATTGGCCCATCGGTCGAGTCCGGCGCGGGTCAGTCGGCCGCTTTCGAGACGGAGAGCTTCAAGTCGTGTAATCGGCAGCGATGCCAGCGCCGTTTCCGAGGCCGAGAAAAAGCCGGAGCCAAGGAGGCAAACGGCCACTGTGATGAGATCTCGTTGGAGAGCAGGGTCCATGGGGGTATCGTACCAGTGATTGAATGAGCTGCGTGGAGCGTTCAGAGAGCGTGCGCATTGGCCCTTCGGAGAGTTTCGCCGGTTTGAACGGTGTCGAAGGGCCAATCCGCCCACCCCCTGAACGCTAAGAGCGCTTCGCGCTGGGAGGTTGTTTTTCTATATTTGTTCCCTCCTGATGCGCAACGCGCATCCTCTCCAAATAGTGGCCCGGGGCTTTCGGTCGGTGACGCCCATTCCTGGGGATCCAATCAACCCGAAAGATACGGGCACCTATTTGGATTGGTGCTATCCTTGAAACTCCAAGGAGGTCACGATGGCTGAAGGCAAAAAAGGGTTACCAATCTGGGCGTGGTTCGGGATTGGATGTGCAGGGCTGTTGGTCTTGGTGATGATTGCCCTTCTGGTGGTCGGGATGTTCGTGACCAAGAAGGTCAAGGAGGTTGCGGGTGACTTCGAGAAGAACCCGGAGATTGCGGCCGCCCGGTTGATCGTCAAGCTCAATCCGGAAATTGAAGAAGTCGAGGTCGATGAGGAGGCGGGGACGATCACCGTCAGGAACAAGAAAAGCGGAGAGATCTACACTGCCGACGTCGACGACCTCAAGGAGGGTCGATTCACCCTTACTGGTGAGGATGGGAAGGCAGTGATTACCGCCGGTGCCGATGACGATGGTTCGTTCAAGATCACGGCTGATGGCGGGACGATGGAGTTCGGCGGAGGCGATGCCTCCGATGTGCCCTCATGGATACCAGTCCTCCCCGGCGCCGAAGTGGAGCCCCTGTTCTCGATGAGTTCCGACGGCGTCAGTCGGGGCAGTGTCAAGATCGTTACCGACAAGGATGTGAAGGAAGTTCTGGAGTTCTACAGGAAAGAGATGGAAAAGGCGGGTTTCGAAATCCAGACGTCGTCCTATTCCGGTGGGGGCGAGTCGGTCGACATGCTCACGGGAGAATCTAAGGACCCCAAGAGGAGCCTGATGGTCAATGTGACCTCTGATTCCGACGGTAAGGTCAACGCCGCCGTGACCTACTCGGAAGGCGGGTAGCACTGAGTTTCGGGTTCTGAGCAATAGGAATCAAGGAACCACAAAGACACAAAGAGCACGAAGGATTCAATTTAAAACACCTTCTTTGTGTCCTTCGCGTCTTCGTGGTTCAATCTTCCGTCAGACTGATGAGTTCCCGGCAATCGTCTTTGCGAGTTCGACGAAAGCCCTGGCCGCCGGCGAATCCGGACGGTCCGAAACCACCGGCTTGCCGGTATCTCCACCGACAACGATGGACGGGTCCAGCGGGATCTCTCCGAGGAATGGAATGCCCAGACCTTCGGCGGTGCGGCGGCCTCCACCGGAACCGAAGATATGGTCGACGTTCCCACAACTGGGGCATGTATAGGCGGCCATATTTTCGATCAGGCCGAGGACTTCAACATCCAACTTCTGGAACATTGCCAGGCCTTTTCGTGCGTCGATCAAGGCGACATCCTGCGGCGTCGTGACGATGACGGCGCCGGCCAAGTCGACGTTCTGGCACAGGGACAGCGTGATGTCGCCTGTTCCGGGCGGAAGGTCAACGATCAAGTAGTCCAGATCGCCCCACTCGACATCAACGATCAATTGTTCCAAGGCCTTCATCAGTAACGGCCCACGCCAGATCACCGGTTGGTCGGCATCGACGATGAAACCAATGGACATGACGTTGACGCCGCCCGGCGCCATGATCGGGTGAATGCGGCCGTCGGGCGTGCCCTTGGGTGATCCCGTGGCGCCGGTCATCATCTGTTGGGACGGCCCGTAGATGTCCGCATCGAGGAGTCCCACTGCGTAGTCTGCCTGGGCAAGTGCAAGAGCGAGATTGGCACTGACGGTTGACTTCCCGACGCCACCCTTGCCCGAGGCCACGGCGATGATGTTTTTGATCCCTGAAATTTTCTCCCCCCAGGACGGTGGCAGTGGCGCCTGCACCTGGGGCGGGGCGACGGGGATCGTCGACAGCATCGTCTGAATCTGGACGTCGACTGTGTCGATACCGTCGAGGCTGGCCAGTGCCTCGCTGAGGGCTGTGCGGAGTCCGTCGATCGGGCCAGGGGGGCCTGCCGGAACGGCAAGTGCCACGAGGATTGCGGCGCCGTCGACTTCGACGTTACGAACGGCGCCACCGTCGACTAGGCCGGAGGTCGATCCCGGGGCGGTGAAGCGATTGATGGTTTCGAGGATCTTTTGTTCTGTAGGCATGTCTTTCCTTTCGGGCGCTTGATCCCGGATCTCATCAGGAGCGCCGCAGGGAGGGATTCTACACCCTACCCGGCGAAGCTGGAACCAAAAAGCTTCCGGCCCCGCCGGGAGCCATTAGCTGTTGGCTATTAGCGGTTAGCTTATGATCTGGGGGCTGCAGAGTTGTCTTGCTAACAGTTTACGGCTAAAGGCTCACAGCTTTCTTGCGATCTTGCGTAGAATGACTGAACGGAGGCTTTGATGGCTACAGTCAAACGGGATGGTGTCAGTATTTTCTATCGTGATCAGGGAGAAGGACAGCCGGTCATGTTGCTTCACGGCCACACACTGGACCACCGTGTGTTCGAGGGCCTGGCATCGAAAATTGAGGCAGGGGGCATGCGGGTCATCCGTCCAGATCTACGGGGCCATGGTCGATCGACGCGGCCTCCACAAGGCTATCATTGGTCCGACCACTGCGGAGACGTTGAGGAAGTGCTCGATGCGGCTGGAGTTGATCGCGCGGCGATCGTCGGGTTTTCCCTGGGGGGCGGGATCGCCCTGGAAATGGCCGTGGAAAGACCTGATCGAGTCGGGAAACTGGTGCTGATGTCTCCTGTGATGCCGGACAGGCCCTTTGATCCGGAGTTCATGGCGAATCTCAAGGCGGTGGCTACGGTTGCCCGCACAGAGGGCATCCGGGCCGCGATGGAAGGGCCCTGGATGAAGAGTCCTCTCTTTGCTGCCTCACTGGCAAAGCCTGGTGTTCTGGAAGCACTCTCGGAAATCGTCAAGGACTTTCCGGGCGCCGAGTACCTCGCGGAGGCTCGGGACAGGGTCGAGCGGGATTGGACCGTGCCCGACCGGCTTGGCGAGATCACCGCGGATACTCTGGTTTTGGTCGGCGAGCGGGAAATGCTGGGATTCATGGCCTTTGCCGAGGAAGCCGCCGCCGGAATTCCCGACGCGAGGCTGGAGATTATACCGGATGCGGGGCATCTCCTGCTGCTGGAAGCCGGGGATCAGGTTGCCGCGGGGATTCTGGAGCATCTGGGATAGGGGTCGAAGACACAAAGAACACTCAGGGATTTATTTCAAAAGACTTTCTTTGTGGTCTTCGTGTCTTTGTGGTTCATATGTGTTATTCCGGCAACGCTCGCCTGAGCGCCTCGGCCAATTCCTCGGCCAGAGCGTAGATCTGGGCTTCGTTCTCGCCCTCCAGCATCACTCGGGCCAGAGGCTCGGTGCCGGAATAGCGGAGCAGAACCCGACCCCTTCCGGCGAGCGATGTCTCGACGGACTTCAGTAGGGAGTTGACTTCCGGAATCTCCTCGAAGGGACGGCGTCGTCCTACCCGAACGTTAATCAGTACCTGGGGCAGGCGCTGGAGGTTGGACAGTTCGGAGAGGGGTCGTCCACTCTTGGCGGCCAGGGACAGGATCTGGGTGCCGGTCAACAGTCCGTCACCGGTAACGCTCAAGTGCGAGCAGATGATATGACCCGACTGTTCTCCTCCGAGTGCGGCGCCGTAGCGAACCATCGTCTCCCAGACGGCACGGTCTCCCACCGGACACCTGAGGAGTTCGATGCCCTCGGCGGCCAGACCGGTTTCCAGTCCGAAATTTGACATGACCGTCGCGACGATTTTGTTGTCCGGGAGCCGTCCCTCGTCATGCAGATTCCTGGCCCAGGCCAGCAACAAATCATCACCGTCGAGGATTCTCCCCTTTTCGTCAATGAGGACGGCTCGATCTGCATCGCCATCCAGGGCCAAACCGCCGTCGGCGCCAAGGCGAGTGACGGCTTGGGCCAACTTCTGAGGTGAGGCAGCGCCGACATTGAGATTGATGTTCGTTCCGTCGGGAGTACTGGCAATGGCGGTGACCTCGGCGCCTAAGGTTTCGAGGATTTCATCGGCAAGACCCGAGCCGGCGCCGTTGGCTGCATCCAGGACAAGATGCAGACCGTCAAGAGGTCGTGGGTCCTTCAGGGCCCCCAAGACCCTGGCACGGTATTGACTGATCAATCCTTCTCGAACTTCGGGAAGGCCTGGACCACTGGTGGTCGGGGCGCGTTTCAATTCATCTTCGAGCAATTCCTCGGAGGTTTCGGAGATCTTTTCTCCGTCGGCATTCAGGACCTTGACGCCGTTATCCTCCGGAGGATTGTGAGATGCCGAAATGACGATGCCGGCTGTGAAACTCCCTGCCCGCAGCAGGTGGGATACGGCCGGTGTCGGCAAGACGCCGCCCCAGGTTACGGACCCTCCGGCCGCCTGGATGCCGACGCTGAGCCAGTCGGCCAATGTCTCGGTTGATGCACGGGTGTCCCCGCCGATAAGAAAGGAGGGTTCAGGGTCCCCATCCGCCATCAGTTGGACCAGAGCGAAACCCAGGCGGTGAAGGGTCGGCTCATCCAGTGGCCATTCGAGGGCACGGCCTCGGATTCCATCCGTTCCGAAAAGTTCACGTGCCACGGGTCAAAAACTCCTTACTTTGTTGTCTCTGGAGTCGAGACGGTATCGTCCTGAGGTTGCGGTTGAGGTCCAATGTTGACTCGAATCGTAACCGGGGATCCGGTGAGAACCCGCAGCAGGGGGTCGGTCAGGATGGGGGTGACAACAGCTTCGATACTTCCGGTGGCACCCTCCACCGAAAGTGCAGATGTCGTAACGTTCTCGAGCGTGGACAGGCGGCTTTCGGGGCCTTGGACTGTGATCCGTGGCGGGTCGACTTGCACAAGGTTGACAATGAATCCGGGCGCCGGGCTGCCCTCGACTGTTGGGCTGAGGGCGAGGCTTCGAAGCAAGACCCTCTCGAGTTCAATCTCGATTTCGGTCGGCTCGACCGCGATCACTTCAACGTCTTGTGGAAGGCGGACGCCAGAAACATCAATCGGGTAGGTGCTGCGGCCGGGTATGGCCTCGGCGAGGTCGAGAAAGATCTCGGGAATCCCGCCGGCCGCCGGGCTGAGGGTCAACGGCCCCCTGAGCTGTAGGGTTATCGTGTCGGGCACACTCGAAGTCAACAAGAGATCCGAGGGCATGTTGACCAGGGTCAGGTTGGCCTTGGTGCTCCGTACGGAAATAGTCGCCCGTCGTTTGCCGGTTGCGGCATACCACAGGAGGGATGCGGCGATCAGGGCGACCAGAAGATAGGCTGGATGCCGAGGTTTGAGCATCACGATGCAGCCTCCTCATCCTCGGGATTGAGCTGGTACATATGTTCAGCCAGCGCATTTCTCAGGGTTGTCTCGTCCAGTGGCCGCATCAATTGCCGTTCAACCGCCAGGGAAATTGTGCCGGTTTCTTCGGAGACGACGATGACCAGGGCATCCGAATCCTCGGAGAGTCCGACGCCGGCGCGGTGGCGAGTACCCAACTTCGATGAGATTTTGTGGCTGGTGGAAAGGGGTAAAAAGCACGAAGCAGCCACGATCTTGTTGCCACGGATGATGACGGCGCCGTCGTGTAGCGGGGTCCCCGGCACAAAGATATTGAGGAGCAGATCGTAGGAAAATCGGGCATCCAACGGGATTCCGGTCTCTGCCCAGGGGTCCAGTGTGTCGGTCCTTTCGATCGCTATCAGGGCGCCGACACGCTTGGTGGCCATTGTCTGAACCGCCAGCGACAGTTCATTGACCAAAACCGGCTGATCGGAATTTCCCGTCCCGAAACGGAGCCATCCGATCGAGCCGAAGCCGGTCAGCATTCGTCGAATCTCCTGTTGAAAGAGGACGATGATGGCAATCGGGAGCATTGCCAGGGTCTGGCTCAGGATCGAACTCAGTGTTATCAGTTTGAATGCGGCGGCCGCGAGGTAGACGACGACCAGGCCCAGCAGTCCCCACAGCATCTGCATGGCTCTCGTGCCCCTCAAAAGGGTCAAAAGGGTATAAATCAGGGCCGTCACCAGAAGGATGTCGACCAGATCAGGCAGTCCTACCTGGAAATCCATCAGACCGTGAAGAAAGTCGAGGATCCAGGTCATCGTTGGGCCTCGTTGATTGCTGCAAGAATCTTCAGAAATTGGAGGGTCGGCCGGGGATCGTGGACTCGGACGACCACTCGGGGGAGGCCGATCGTTGGCATCAGGGCCGCCAGTGAGCCGGGGAGCCGGTCGTCGACCTCTGCACCGGTCAGGCGTCCAATCAGGGACTTGCGGGAAACTCCGAGGACGATTGGGTGACCCAGAGCGGCGAGATCCGGCAGGTCGGCCAGTAGCCGGACGTTGGCTTGGTCGTTCTTGCCGAACCCGATTCCGGGGTCGAGCCACACCAGATCTTGAGGGATACCTGCGTCGATAGACTGCTCGGCTCTGAGGGAGAGGAAGGCATGAACCTCGGCCGTGACGTTGGTGTAGGCGGTATTTCCCTGCATGGTCCCGGGTTGGCCCCGCATGTGCATCAATACTATGCCTGCGCCGTACGAAGCGACTGTCGGCAGCATGGCGGTGTCCGTTCCGGCGGAGACATCATTGACAAGGTTTGCACCTGCCTCCAGGGCTGCGGCGGCAACCCGGGCCTTGGAGGTGTCGATGGAAATCAAGGTGTCCGGCAGGTGATTCTTGAGGCCCTGGATGACCGGTACGACGCGCCTGATTTCGCTCTGGGCAGAAACCGGCTCAGCGCCGGGCCGTGAGCTTTCCCCACCGACGTCGATGATATCGGCGCCGTCGTGTGCCATCTGGATGCCGTGGGTGACGGCCTGGGTCGAAGAACTGAAACGTCCTCCGTCGGAGAAAGAATCCGGTGTGCAGTTGAGGATGCCCATGATCACCGGCAGTTGGCGTGGCCACAGGGCTTGCAGCCTCAAGGGCCGAGGGCCGAGGCCGGCAGGCGTTGCAGTCACAGGAATCACGTCGTCTGCATCTCCTCGGGAGTGTCGGTGGGAGTATCGACAGAAGCGTCGACAGGAGCATCGACAGGAGCATCGACAGGAGTGTCAATTTCCTTTGGCTTCAATGCCTGTACGTCGATGTCCGAGTATTCCTCGATCAACTCGTAGATCTCGTCTCCGTCGAGTACCTCTCGCTCGAGCAGGGCTTTGGAGATTGCATCAAGCGAGGCCTGTTGGGCCTCAAGGATCTTTCTGGATTCATCGTAGGCGAGGGTAACGAATGAGCTGATCTCCTCGTCGATTCGAACGGCAGTGGCCTCGGAATAGTCCTGATGGCGGGAAAATTCTTTGCCGAGAAAAATGTTCTCGTCCTGCTTGCCGAAGGTCAGTGGGCCCATGCCTGTGCTCATGCCCCACTCGCAAACCATCTTTCGTGCGAGTTCTGTTGCACGTTCGAGATCGTTGCCGGCGCCGGTGGTCATTTTGTTCGAACCGAAAGTAATTTCTTCGGCCAGGCGTCCCCCCATCAATACTTTCAGATTGGCCTCTAGGTAGGCTCGGGAATACATATAACGGTCTTCGAGTGGGAGCTGCTGGGTCAGTCCGAGGGCCATGCCTCTGGGAATGATGGTCACCTTGTGAAGGGGATCGGCGTCGGGCAAGAGTGCGGCGACCAGAGCGTGTCCGGCCTCGTGGAAGGCTGTGATGCGCTTTTCGTCTTCCGACATCACCAGGGATCGCCGCTCGGACCCCATCATTACCTTGTCTTTGGCGTACTCCATCTCGGACATGTCGACTTTCATCTTGTTGAGTCTGGCAGCGCGGAGGGCCGCTTCGTTGACCAGGTTGGCCAGGTCGGCGCCGGAAAACCCGGGTGTTGAGCGAGCGACAACTTGCAGATCCACATCGGCAGAGAGCGGGATCTCCTTGGTATGGACCTTGAGGATGCCCAGACGTCCCAGGACATCCGGGTGATTGACGACGATGCGTCGGTCGAAACGGCCGGGCCTCAAAAGTGCTGGATCGAGGACGTCGGGTCTGTTTGTCGCAGAGATGAGGATGACGCCTGCGTTGCTTTCGAATCCATCCATCTCGACCAGCAGCTGGTTGAGGGTCTGTTCGCGCTCGTCGTGGCCGCCGCCCAGTCCGGCGCCACGATGCCGGCCGACGGCATCGATTTCATCGATGAAGATGATGCACGGTGCGTTCTTTTTCCCCTGTTCAAAGAGGTCCCTGACGCGGGAGGCGCCTACCCCGACGAACATTTCAACGAAATCGGAGCCCGAGATTGAAAAGAAAGGTACATCGGCTTCGCCGGCGACGGCCTTGGCCAGCAGGGTCTTGCCGGTTCCCGGCGCACCCATCAGGAGTACACCCTTGGGGATTTTCCCGCCGAGGCGTTGGAACTTCTTCGGGTCTCTGAGGAATTCAATGATCTCTTCGAGTTCTTCCTTGGCTTCGTTCACCCCTGCCACATCAGCGAAGGTGACCTTTTTATCATCGGGGCTGAGGAGCTTGGCCTTTGATTTCCCGAAGGACATGGCCTTGGTGCCGCCGGCCTGCATCTGGCGGAAGAAAACGAACCAAAGACCGACGAGAATCAGCAGGGGCGCCCATGAGAGGAGGGCCGTCAGGAGTCTGCCGTCCGAGGGTTTCTCAACCTCGATGACGACGTGCCCGTCCCGAAGTTTCTCGATCAGGTCGTCATACCCGGGGTCATGGGTGAAATGGTCGTACCGCGGTTTGGTCGGGTCGATCTCGTCCGACTGGGTACTGATCAGGATTTCTTCTCCCTTGATCAAGACTTCGCTGATCTCACCTGCGGACACTCGATCCAGGAAGTCGGAAAAGGCGATTTCTTGAGATGTGTCCGTAACGCCGCGAAGTACCTGGAGGATCAGCAGCACACCGACCAGGATGACGGCCCACATTAGAACGGTTCGAACGGTTTGATTCACGTCGATCTCTCCTCAAGCTCGTGTTATCTATGAGCGCCGATCAGGCTCTTGCACAGGCCGCCCAGGTCGAGTAACAAGAATCGGCGGCCCGCCGGATGCGCTGTTGTGCCCTGGTCCACCAACAACAATGTAGTGGCGGGCTTTGTTCCCCATTGATACGGGGTCACTCCTCCTCGAGTACACAAAGGTCAGGGCGGTTCGTGTAATGGTCTTGGCCCGGGCCAAGACCGTAGCCGACGAGGAATCCGTCGGGGACGTCAGTGAAAATTGAGTACTTGGCTGCCAGGTTGACCCGTCGGAGCTGTGGCCTGTCGACAAAGGCCACGACTTCGATTGATCGAGGATGCTGTTGGCTCAGGTGAGTAATCAGGTAATTCTCGGTGATGCCTGAATGAACGACATCCTTGAGAACCAGGACGTGCCGGTCCCTGACGTTGACCTGGGTTGCATAGGTCAATTGTACGACTTCCCCGCGTTCGCCGGGGCTCTGGGCAACATCGACGAATTCGAAATCCACGGGCCGGGGGAAACTGCGGGCCAGATCTGCAAGGAAAAATGCAGACCCCTTGAGGATCCCGACGAGCACCAGAGGCTGGTCGACGTAATCCTCAGCGATCATGGTGGCTGTTTCGCCGATTCGCTTTTGGATGTGGTCACTGTCATAGACGACTCGTAGGTCGCTCATTTTCGCGTCACCTCCACGATTCGTGGTCCGTTCACCTCGGTGGTGTCGGCCTCTACACCCGGAATCCACAGTAGTTTATCACCGTCAAAGAGGATGGGCCAAATGCGACGGAGATGGCGAGGCAGGAATGCCCGGAGGACCGTCGCCGGACGCCGGCCATCGTCGAAGCGGTCTGAGGGCCGGAGACATCGTACGGAAAGTGGGCCCTGGGCTGAGATCGGGACCGTCCATCGATCCGGTACGTCGCCCTGGGCCGAGTCACGGAGGGTGATATGCCATCCGGGAATGGGAATCTCGATCTGGCCGGCTTCGAGGTCGATCGAGTAGGGCTCAATTGCCTGTCCCGGTTCAAGCCATAGGTGTCCAGCTGCGCGCCTGAGAACCCAACGGTCAGCCAGGGTCAGGGCCGTCGATGAGCCCGAAAGAACCTCACACAACAATTCACCCTGCCGGCGGGTGGCGCCCGGCAACCCTACTCGGGCGACTTGTGTATGGAGCCATCGAATTTGCAGGGCTCGTGGGAGTCGGTTGATCTCCTGAACCGGAATGCCTCCGCCAGGATGCCACGGGTCGATCCAGAGATTGTGGGCCTCGAGATCCTGCGCCATGCAGCGCTCACCATCGGCCAGGGCGTGGGCCAGGTGATTCAGGTGGTTTCGGATCGACGGTTCGATTGTTTCGAGCAGGGGCAGAACCTCGTTGCGAACCCGGTTCCGCAGATGACGGGGACTGATATTCGATGAGTCCTCTCGCCACTCAAGGCCTTTGCGAAGCAGCCACTGCCGGATTTCGGCGCCCGAAAAGGGAAGCAGCGGGCGAATGAGACCTTGATGCAGGGGGTGGATTCCCGACATCGCCCGGGGTCCGGCCCCTCGGAGAAGCTGGAGGAGAACGCCTTCCGCTACGTCGTCCCGGTGGTGGGCGGTGGCAATGGCAGAGGCGCCGATCTCGTCGGCTGTTCGTCTCAGGGCGGCGTAGCGGAGATATCGCCATGTGGCCTCGTTGGCCGAGCGCGAGGTGTCGGTCAGACGGATCTCGGAGAAGGGGATACCCAGGGTGTCGCATAGGTCGCGGCAGAAGAGAGCATCCCCGTCGGCCTCCCGGCCCCGAGTGCCATGGTGGACATGTACGGCGTGGAGGGTCAGCCTGAAATCTGAGCGGTGCAGCAGATGAAGGAGGGCCGTCGAATCGGCACCCCCGGAGAGGGCGATGACGATCGTGGAACCGTCCTGATCCGAGAAAGTGGCTCTCCAGTGCCGGACAAATGCCTCAAACTCCATGGGACGACTTTACATCGGGGGTAACCCAATTCAAACCATCCGCGCCTCACTCAGGGGTCAGTGACCGAAGAAAAAAGAATTTGGGAAAAGAAAAAATGGTGGCGGTGGGTAGACTTGAACTACCGACACAGGGCTTATGAGACCCCTGCTCTACCCCTGAGCTACACCGCCAAGGGGCGGCAAATATATTTCCGGAAGGGCCTGGTGTCAACCAGGAAGCTCTCAGCTAAGGCGCTTGCAATATTCAAAACACGACTTCGATGCGGCCAGAACAAGAAGATAATTGAACCGCCAAGACGCAAAGATCGCAAAGGGAACGCAAAGAAGATGTTGAAATTAAGGCCCTTAGCGCTTATTGAAATAGTATGAATACTGATAAACCACCAAATACCTCCGGCGATGCGCGCAGCGCATTTTAGGAGCCTGAACGGCAGAGGCATGAGAAAGGAACTCACAATTCTCGACCCCGTCGACGGCCTATGCCGTTCAGGCTCCTATTGGCGTATACTGTTCAGATGGCAATCGACGAACCGGTCCGCGGAACACCTTGCCCGTCCTGTGGCGTTCTCGTTGGGCCGGATTCATTGCAACTCTGCATGATTTGTCGTACCCTCTTTTGCCATCACTGTGTCGTTGACGGCTATGGAAGACAGTTTTGCTCGAAACGGTGTAGGGATTGTTTCTTTTTTGGGGATGAGGACGGCGATAGCAGCTAGTCGGTGCCCCGCTGGATGGATTAATGGGTAAGAAGCGAAACGAAATAATGGAGAGGGCCCGAAACCTGCCGAGGGTTCGGGACCTCGTGGAGAGCAGGCTCCTGATCCAAAAGGCTCAGGGTGCACGGCTGTTTGATGTCGACAACGTTGGATATATCGACTACACCGGAGGTGAAGGGGCGGCCATCGTCGGCTATGCCAACCAGTACATCTCCGATGCGGTGAAAAAGGCACTGACCAATGGCATTCCGGCTGGATTCCATCCGCCGGCCGAAGTTGACCTGGTGGAGAGCCTGCAGCATTTCTTGCCGTGGGTAGGCGCCTGGTATTTTTTCCGTGATGAGGATGAGGCTTTCTCACGGGCCCTTTCGTGGGCCAGAAGTCGAACCGGCCGGAAGAAATTCCTGATTTTCGGTGCGAGTCGGCCACGAAATGCGCCGGTCCGGGGTGAAGACTGTCACGTAATTCCGGGGTGGAATCTGCAAGCGGTCGAAGCCGCTCTGGGAGCCGGTGCGTCGGAAATCGCCGGGGTGATCGTGGATCCCATAATGAGTGGACGTGGTGTGATTCCCGCTCCGGAGGGGATGCCGGCCCGGATCATCGAACTGTGTCGAGCCGCCGGTGTTATTTCAATATTTGATGAACGCCTCACAGGCTTCAGGGTGGGCCGAGGGGGAGCAGCTGAACTCGTCGGCGTGACGCCCGATGCTGCGATCTACGGAGGCGCATTGGGCGGGGGGTTCCAGATCGGCGCCCTCGGTTTGGCGGATACGGTTCAGGAACCGGAGATTTCAGTCTGGGGAGGCCGGGAGACGCTTCCTCACCCGGTAGCGCTCCGAGCGGCAGACGCCGTGCTGTCAATTTTGAAGAACGATGCCGTGTTTGAACGGCTCGAGGAGCGGTGCCTCCAGTTGGTCGAGGGCATCAATGCCTTGGCCCAACGATTCTCACGTCAGCTGAAGGTCAACCACCTGGGTTCGATTTTTGCGGTTTTCGCTTCGCGTGAGGACGTCTCGGACCATGCTCAGGCGGAAGCGTCGGATGCGGAAGTCTACAAGCGGCTGGTTTCTGCGCTGAGAGAAGAAGGAGTCCTTTTTCCTCAGGAGGCACGCACTCCGGCTTTCGTCTCGTCGGCTCATGGGGCAAAAGACATTGAAGAGACCCTGGGGGCGTTCGAACGAGTCCTCCTGAGGCTCCACCAGGAAGATCTGCCCTGACACGGCGAGAACCCACTCTGATCGTCGGGCTTGCTCGACCGGCGGTCCCCAGACTCATGGTTGAGGAACATCTCGACGAACTCGAGCGGTTGGTGGAGACTGCGGGTGGTGAGGTCTTGGGGCGGGCCGTACAGGAGCGCGATCGCCCCGATCCGGCGACCCTGGTCGGTTCGGGTTTCTTGGAGGGGATCGCGGAGGATTGTCGAGAGTTGAAAATCCAGTCCGTGGTCTTCGACGAGGACCTGACCGGGTCACAGGCACGCAATATCGAAAAGGTAATTCCTGAAGAGGTCAAGGTCCTGGATCGCGCCGCCGTGATTCTGGACATTTTTGCCGGGCGGGCTCGTACCAGGGAGGCTCAGACCCAGGTGGAGCTTGCCCAATTGAGCTATTTGCTGCCGCGGTTGACCCGGCGCTGGACCCACTTGTCCCGTCAGACGGGTGGAATCGGCACACGGGGAGTCGGTGAAACCCAGTTGGAGATCGACCGCCGGTTGATCACCAAACGTATCGTCCACCTCAAGAAGAAGCTTAAGATCATCGAGCGTGATCGTCGCCGGCGGCGGAGCCGAAGGTGGGCCGTGCCGAGTATTGCCCTGGTGGGCTATACCAACGCCGGGAAGTCCTCCCTGTTTCGGCGGTTGACTCGAGCCGACGTTCTGGTCGAGGACCGCTTGTTCGCCACCTTGGATCCCCGGACCCGAAGGGTTGATCTCGGGCATCAAGTTTCGGCACTGATGGTGGACACCGTTGGTTTCGTGCGAAAGTTGCCTCACGACCTTGTGGCGCCGTTCCGCTCGACCCTGGAAGAAGCCGTCGAGGCCGATGTTGTGCTCCACGTTGTCGATGCCGCTCATCAAGCTTGGCAGGAACACCTCAGGGTGGGTGAGGCGACGCTTGCCGAGCTTGGCGTCGATCGTGCTCGTATCGTTGTTGTCTTGAATAAAATTGATCTCCTGCCCCGTCAGGCTTTGCCCGCCCTGCCCGGAGGTGGGGGCTTGCCCCTCAGTGCGGTTACGGGCGAAGGCTTGGAGTCGGTCCGGGAGCACCTGCGCAACCGGGTGCTCTCCTCGCCGGGGGTGTTGGTTGTACGGATACCTCTGAAAGAGAACCTGGCCGTTGAAAGGGCTGTCGCCTTTCCTTCTCAGGTGGCTCGGCGTTTCACCGGAAACCACCTGGATCTTGCCGTTCGGGCAGACATTGAACGACTGCGTGAAGCCTGTCTTGAAGACTATCTGGTGGAACGGTGGGATGATGGTGACAGTGATGAGAAGGAGTAGAGGCTGTGCCGATTTATGAATTTCTGTGCCAGGACTGCAACCGAATTTTCAGTTTTCATTCGTTCAAGATCGATACCGCCAGGGTCCCGAAGTGCCCGAAGTGCGGGGCTGAGGACCTCCAGCGAAGGCCGTCGTCTTTTGGAATCAGTTCCACGGCACGTAAGCAATCGGCCCAGGGTGAAGGTGGTCCGGATCTTGACGACCCGAGGATGGAAGCCGAGATGATGCGTTTTGCTGCGGAAATGGAGCACCTCGACGAAAATGATCCAAAGGCGATGGCCGGGGCCGTCAGGAAAATGACGGAAATGGCCGGGGAGCCGGTGACGCCGGCAATGGAGGAGATGATTCGCCGACTCGAGGCCGGGGAGGATCCGGATCGGATCGAAGAGGATCTGGGGGATGCTCTCGAGGGAGAGATGGGCGAAGAAGGCGGTGGAGGCTCTGGTGGGATGGCCCCGTCCCATGACGATGGTCTTTATCCGATGTAGGGACCCACGCCAAGCCGAAGGCTTGCCGAGCCGACAGGCTCGGGCCCGCGAAGCGGGTAGCGTGGGCTAGGGACATCGCGCATCGCCCGGAGGGCGATCACGGCGAAGCCGTGGCGGTCGCGAAGCGACCAGCGTGGGCTTGGGGAAAAGGGTCAAACGGTCAAAGGGTCAAAAAGGTCGAAAGGGTCGAAGAGGTCATGAGCGCCTCAGGGTGTCGTTGGCCTTCAGAATTGTGCAGTCCTTGAGCCGTCTGTCCATCCAAAAAGTTGCCGTAACCCATTGTGGCCGCGGGCGTCCCCGCCCGCTGGGGCTTCTTATCGCCACGATGTTCCTCCTACTTCGACCTATGGTGCCTCTTAAGGAAAATGCACCGAGCGGGGGCGATGGGCAGTTGCTGCGTATACGGTGACCTTGATGC
>JAUXDC010000263.1 GCA_030618605.1 Holophagae bacterium
TCCGCCAGGTCAATCTTTTCGGTCATTTTTGGGCCTCTGTCCTTCAGGGTCCTTAGGCACCATACTTCTTAATCGCCCTATCCAAACGCGGCAACAGAGCATAGAGGAAAGCCGCCACACCAAGAATTGCCACAGCCAGGATCGTGAACATCTGCGCTGTCGGCTGCAGGCCACTGATGAAGCCGGAAAGCTTGTTGCCGATCGACGTCGATAGGAACCAGCCTCCCATCATCAGGCCAACAAGACGCTTCGGCGCCAGCTTCGTCACAAGCGAAAGGCCCATTGGTGAGAGACAAAGTTCGCCCATGGTAATGACCAGGTAGTAGACCGCAAGCCATATCATCGAGGTCTTGATCAAACCGTCCTGTCCGAATTTGGCTCCGATCACCATAATCAACAGCGAGATCGCCGTGATCACCATGCCGTAGAAGATCTTCCGGGCGGTCGTGACCGCCTTGCCCTTCTTGCTCCGCCAGGCGAAAAAGATAACGATGACCGGTGTCAACAACACGACGAAGACCGGATTGAGCAGGCCTGTGATCATCTCGGCATTGACCAAACGAACGTACTTGCCGGGCGCCAGGATCGGCGTGTCTGCAGTGGTGTTCCGATAGACCCCGTCGTGCGTTTCCTGTGAAACCGGAATCACAGGAACGATTTTCCCGTCGATCGCCCGCGTCAGCACGCCCGAGCCCGTGGATTGTGCGTCCTCCGGAATGACCTTGACACTCGTGGTCGTCACTCCGTGGGCGTCCTTGGCACTGGAAATCTTCACCTGTTCGTCGGCGAAGACCTTGTTTTCAAAGAAGCGTTCATCTTTGGCGACCGTCGAGGCGTTACCCAGGGTCACTCCCAGGTCGGGATCACCGGTCAGGGCGGCGGCTGCCGACTCGGTCAGGATCCTCGCACCGAACATCGACTCGGTCTCACCGTCAACAACGACCAACGTCTGCTTGTCCGGTCGCGGGAGATCGGCGCCGGCGTTGCCGTAATACGACGGCATTGCCTTTTGCGCGTAGAAATCCGTCGCCTTGGGAATCCACTCCGCCTGCCGATCAGTGCTGTTCTCGGCAAAGACCGTCATCAGGCCACCACTGAGGTGAAGGACCATGAAAAATGCACCACCGGCGATATAGACGGGAATCAACGCCGCAAGACCGGGTTTCTCTTCCGGGCTCGCCTTTTTCACCAGCATGCCAAAATAGGCAATGATCGGCAGCATTCCGATGATAAACGCGAAGGTCACAGGACCGATGGTATTAATAACGAAGGGCAACTTCTGCCCAACAAAGTAACCCACGGCGCCGAACACTCCTGCCGGCAAAAGAATCGTCGTGAAGATCTGCTTCATGCCGAAGTCGTCACCGTTGGCCTCACTCTGGATGTCGGCCACCGCCAACTTCTTCCAATTCAACATGAGGATTCCGGTCCCGATCACCAAACCCACTCCGGCCGCAATGAAGGCGGTGTTGAAACTCCAAAGATTCCGCAACGGCGCCGCCAGAAGAGCCGAGATCGAGGCACCGATGTTGATGCCCATGTAGAAAATATTGAACCCTGCATCCCGTCTCGAATCGCCGGCCTCGTACAGATTGCCGACCATTGCAGAGATATTGGGCTTGAACAGGCCGTTGCCAAGGCAAAGAAGCACCAGGCCCAGGGTGAAAAACGGCATGCTTCGCACACCCAGACTGAAATATCCTGCGGCCATCAAAATGCCACCGAAGAAGACAGACCGTCGGAACCCCAGGTACCGGTCCGCGATCATCCCGCCAAGGAAGGGCGTGAAGTAGACGAAGGCCAAATATGTGCCGTAGATTTCGCCGGCTGAGGCATTGGACATGCCCAGTCCGCCACGTTCGGTGTCGATGATGTAGAGGTAGAGAATACCTACCATCAGGTAGAATCCCAATCTTTCCCACATCTCTGTAAAGAACAGGGTGTACAAACCCTTGGGGTGCTTTTGCGCCATTATCCAAGCCTCCGGATGATTTGCAGCCACGCCTGGGCGTAACGGCCTCGCCGATCCTAGCCTAACCGTCTTGAAAATAAAAGGCATCGGTCGAGCTTTGAACCCGCCCGCATTGGCACTTGATGCATAATCCCATTTCAGGGTCACCCCATGAGCCAATGCGGGCGGGTTCAAAGCTATTCGCGCTTCGCGCGGTTGGGGTCAAAAAAAGGAAGCAGCGCCTAACTTATCCTTACATGCGCGAAGCGCACCTCGCACTAGGTGGGCGTGCCGTGATGCCCGTCTCCCCGGCCTCACACAAAACGCCGCCCTTTATAGGGCGGCACGGCACGCCCAGCTAGTGCGGCGGGAAATTCTTGAACACGTCTTCAATCGAACCCATGACTCGGTCGATTGATCCCTTGATGTCTTCCTTCATCTCGATATCGACTGTCCCACGCCACACCATCCGCTTCAGGCGGGCATCGACAATATCAA
Organism: Holophagae bacterium; assembly: GCA_030618605.1. GTDB lineage: Bacteria > Acidobacteriota > Thermoanaerobaculia > Thermoanaerobaculales > Sulfomarinibacteraceae > DAOWGJ01. The sequence continues at coordinate 2,450 of JAUXDC010000263.1, forward strand.
TCATCATGGTGCCGATCTTGATATCGGTGGCGCGGGCGCCCACTCCAATGCCTCCACCCCACACACCCCACCAGGGCATGTAGCCCATGGAGTACCAGTCAACACGCATACCCGCTTTCTGGCCGGGAAAAAGCACGACCATGAAATCGGCTTCTTCGGCCTCGACCTCCCGATAACCTTTTGTGCCCAACTCGGCAATCACCATTTCCCGAACTGCGACGCCGGCCTTCTCATTGATAAAGGGCATGCCTTCATCCGAGAGGGCGAAGGTCTTGAAGTGGGAAAAATCGGCCTCTTTGTCCCAGTCGATGTTGATCTCCTTCACACTCGCACAACCGGCGGCCGCTACCGCGAGCATCAAAGCAATCGCCCAAATGCTGCCCAAACGGATTTTTCCGGAACCAATAATTCTCTTGTTCATTCGATCCTCCATTTCACGATGGTCAGGATAGCGTAACCCGGCGGAACCGGAACCAAGAAGAGAATTGAACCGCAAAGACGCCAAGACCGCAAAGAAGACGCGAAGAGGAAATTAGGTACGAAGAGAATAGCAATAAGGGCTACGAAAGACTCCTGTAACAACTATAAAAAAAGGGGTTAGCGTCCTTTTTTTGTGCTTTTTCGTGCCTTTTTGTGGCTGCTCTTCTTGTGGCTTTTTTGCAGCTGGTTTGCCCACGCTGGTCGCTTCGCGACCTCCACGGCTTCGCCGTGATCGCCCTCCGGGCGATGCGCGATGTCCCTATCTCCCATTGAAAGCAGAAGCTATACCTTCGACCAAGGCCAGGGAGAACGCCTCCCTCCATTTCTGGTCGGTCAGGTTCGCCCGGTCGTCGGCATTGGCCATATTGGAACATTCCACCAGTACGGCGTTCTGTGCCAGGGAATAGCGAAGCACTGCGGGAACGTAGGTATCCCGTCCTCGCCTGACCCGGTCGCGAATCGGCTTGTTTGGATGGACGGGAATGTCGTTCCTCTTCAGGCTCTCGATAATCGCACCGGCCAGATGGCGGGACGACGCCTCGGCTTTGGCACTGAAAGTCGACGAAAACTGGACCCGCGGGTGTTCACGGTATTCCTGGTGCTTGTTCATTCCCCGGCCCTTGGCCTGATAGGTTTGCCGGCGCAGGTACCTCGACGGAACATAGACCATCGAACCGCGGACGGAAGCGTGCAGGGAATCAGCGTGGATGGACACGAAGACGACTTTTGACCGTGGGACATTCTTCGGAATCCGGTCCAGAATAATGTCATTGGCCAGATACCACCGCATGTGGACTCCTGAGGTGCTCTCCTGGAGAGTGTGCTCCGGATACGTCAAGAGAAATTGATCTCGATCTTGTCGAAGCCGGTCCCGGTCGGGAATCGTGTATTCGCGGCTTCGGTCCTTGATGGTCGTCCATACGGTCGCCCGGGTGTGGCGAGTCAGGTTTTCCTTGACTCGGCACAAGATATCGTAGGCGTAGGTCGACTCCCACACCCCACCCACTACGGCGCCGGTATCACGCCCGCCATGGCCTGCGTCAAGAATGACATGGACACCACTGAGGTCCGTCGCCCGAACAACCTCCAGAAAACCGGCCAACTCCTTCTTCTCACGCTCCCATGCGATCCGGCGCGCGTGATCCATCGGCAAAAACTCCGGAAGTACGAGATCGATTGGGATCCTGACCCGAAATCCGACCGGGATGTCGGTGACATCCTTGATCCCTGATCGACGGGCAATCTCTCTCGCAGTCGCATTGACCTGGGAAGCATGAAGCTGTCCGGTGAACCGAACGACCACCGCCGAATACAAGGCCTCACCCCGCCTCAGACGGTACTGGGCGAACCCTCCCTGGTCATCAACGCCGAAGCTCAGCGCGCCACTGACATCACCAGGCTCTGACCTCAACCGCGTTCCGACCGCGACCAGCCGAGGGATCGGCTCCGACTGAACGATCGGCGTCGGAGTCTGCGTCGAAACGGACAATGGCCACGATTGAAAAACTGCAAGAAGATAACGATCGGGAATCAGAACCGGCAACGCTCGTTTCGGTTCCGCTCCTTCCACATGGGGATTAGCGGCTTTGAGGTCCCCAGGCGCCGTCCCGGGTTTTGCAAAAACGGCGGCCAGCCACTCCCAACTCTCGGTATGCTCCCCAAACGGGTCGAGTATCCAATGTTCCATTCCGTTTTCGACACGTCGATCGATAGGGAACAGTCCTTTCACACATTGTTCCCGAAGATCAGCACGGAGTAATTCCAGAGGAATCCTGACTCGCCGATCGGTCATCGGCCTGCGAATTCTCGGGTTGGCCTGATTGATCGCCTGAGCTGTTGATGACACGCCGGAGTACCTGGCGGCCAAGCTGAGCCAACCGTCACCCCGCCTCGGTCGTACCAAGAGCGACGGCTCCCCCCCCCTGTCCCAGCGGATCAGACCATGGGGTGAAAGATCCATCTCGAGGCTTTGGGGTTGACTCCCCCCGGCCGATCCCGATCCAATTGCCAACGCCAGAATCAAAAAAAAACCCTGCGCCCTGGTCAACGGCCATCTCATCGTCACGCGTACCCCAAGTTCAGCCGGCCCCTACCTAATTCAGGAACCGGGGCTCCAGGACCCGGCACTTCGATAAAGGCGGGCAACGACAGGGGTTCTACACAGTTTCCCACGGGCGACGCGATGGTATCACGGGCCCAGGAGGGTGTAGGGCATTGAACTAGCGCCGCCTTTCGGGTGTCGTAAAGGCCCTTTTTTGTTGCATCCTCGGCCCGTACGGTGAGTACAGCGTCTCGAATACGCCTCAAATGGCACTTCACGACCCTCCGAAATCCATCCGCCGTCGATGCCGTACACCCTCCTAGGCCTTGTCCCACCACGGCCGCCTATGTTAGCCTCAACCGGTCTGAGCGGGCATAACTCAGCTGGTAGAGTATCAGCTTCCCAAGCTGGATGTCGCGGGTTCGAGTCCCGTTGCCCGCTCCAAAAAATATCAACTGGTAGGGCATGGTGAGACCGGCCTGCCGGGGAGTGTTCACCATGGGCCTGTTCGGACGCGACA
>JAUXDC010000122.1 GCA_030618605.1 Holophagae bacterium
GGATATCCAGCCTCGACCCTGTCGACCTGATCCTCCTCCTGGACGGCCCCCCGGCGACTCTCAGAGCCAATCGATCGAGAACCCTTGAGTTTCTCCGGCTCTGCCGATCCCGGCTGGCGCCGGGCGGTCTGATCATCGTCAATTCGGGAGTCAACTCAACCTACATCGGCGGGCACAGCGGCCGGCTCTTCACCGTCCAGGCAACCACCCTGGCACAGGTCTTTCCCCGGCTCACGGCGATCGCCGGGGATCGTGTCTTTTTCGTCGCCGGCCTTGACGACTCCGATTTGGCATTCAAGCCGGAGCGACTGGTTGACCGTTGGCGTCACCGTGGTTCTCAGGGGATCCCCTACCTCGACCAACTGATCCCGACACTGATAGACCGTGCACGTTCAGCGGAACTGACACTTCTGATCGACACGGCCGACTCCCCACTCAATACCGTCGCCCGGCCGTCGGCAGTCCTGCCGGCCGCAGCTCTCACCGAAGGCCGGGGGCTCCACATCCTGATGCCGTTGCTCGAAGACCTCCAGAGAACTCCAAGATGGGCAGCTCCCTCGGTCATCATCACTGCGGCATTGGTCATTGTCGCCCTGGGCCTGCCTCGGAAGAAAACCCGTTCGGAACCGGCTCTGGCGATAGGTTTCGCATCGATGACCTGGTACCTGCTCTTGCTGGGCGCCTGGCAGGGAACCAGGGGAGCGGTCTACTCGGAGATCGGGGCGCTGACGGCAGTTTTCATGGCCGGCATGGTCGGAGGATCGATCTGGTCACGACGATGGCCTGATCCCGGCCGATCCCTGTTCTTCCTGCTGCCTCTGGCCGCAGGCCTCTCGTGGCTGATCGGCGCTCCGCTGCCGGCGAACTCTTCCCCGATTGTCATCCCCCTCCTCCTGGCCTGCGGAGGACTGGTGACCGGGGCAGCCTTTGCCGGAACTGCGGTCCTGGCAGGTGAACGAAACGACCGCCCCGGTATCGGCCGTGCGTTCGCTGCCGATGAGGCCGGGGCGGCTCTGGCAGCGCTGATCGTCGGAGTCATCGGACTCCCGTTACTGGGAACACCGATCGTCGCCACCTCCTCCGCCGTGATCTGTCTGGCCGCCGTCGTCGGGGTGTGGAGACACGAGGCAGCGGCACCGTGAGAAGCAGAGAACAAAATGAACCACGAAGACACGAAGATCACAAAGAAAGTACTTTAAATAAAACCCCTTAGTGCTCTTCGTGTCTTTGTGGTTCTATAATTTTCCTCAGGGCATTTCCGGCGCAACGCTCTCCGCCGCACCAAAGTCTGGAATCATGTCCGCCTGATTCTGGGATGTATCCATCAGGGCCAACCCGATAAACAGCCCCAAAAAGGCGAAAGAAAAGACGAAAATATAGGCGTTGAACGGTTTGTCCCACCTGAGATGCATGTAGAAGAGGGCCACCAGAATCGCCTGGCCTGTCGCGATCCCAAGCCCAATCCAAATATTGAACGCACCCAAATCGAAAGAGGTCACCCCTACCGTTAACCCCGTTCCCACGATCAGAGCAATCCACACTCCCAATAACGACTTGACTGAGGCTACGCGCGGACTCTGATGGATTTCAGCTTGATTCATGTCAACTCCTCAGTCAATCAGGTACATCAGAAGGAACATGTAGATCCAGATCACAACGGCCACGTGCCAGTAGAGGGCCGTGTTGCCGACCTTGATGGAGTGCCCACCGTCGAAAGCGCCTTGAAAGGTCAATTTCAAAAGCCACAGCATCGCGATCATTCCGAGAAGGACCTGGAACCCGTGCAGTCCGGCCATGAGGAAATAGATGCTGAAGAACGTCTTGGCGCCGGCGGGATCCACATTGACGAGATCCCTCTCAGCCTGGGCGGCCAAACGGTCCGCGGCGGTCGCCAACCCAGCCGGTCCGGCTGCGGCGGGAGCGATCATGGACACACCCGGATCTACGGCCTCCACCATCGGCGCCTCCAGGGGCGCCTCGTCGGGCGCACCCTCTACGCTCGCGGAGATTGCTTCTTCGGGTTGAACCTCGGCCGGAATATCAGCGTCCGGCGCCAGCTGGGAGGCCACCAGAAGGGCGTTCTGCCGCTGGTGACTGTATTCAACATATTGAACGCCGAGGAAGGTCCCTGCAAGTAGGAACGACAGAACGAGCATCAGCGTGAGGATCATCCGCTGTCTGAGTTGGGCGGCCCGTACGGCCCACGCCATTGTCAGCGACGAGCAGATCAGAACGAGGGTGTTCAGGGTGCCGAGGTTCTTGTCCAAAAATTGATGCCCAAAGGTGAAGACTTCGGGTTGGTTGACCCTATAGATGACGTAGACACAGAATAACCCTCCGAAGAAGAGGATTTCGGCGACAAGGAAGAGCCACATACCCAGTCTGGAGGACTGTCGCTGCTGGTCGATCGTCTCGAAATGAGGCGCGAGATCAGGGTTGTGATCTGTCGAGTGCATCTCAGCCATCATTCGCCTCCAGCCTGAGTCAAAAGGATCGAAGAGGGGTCCTTGCGAATATAGCTGCCACTGTCGGAACTCAATTCCAGGGCATTGATATCGTAGGGGTCAAGACCGATCATCTCATGTTCGAAGTTGCGGGAGATCGGCGGAGATGCCGTCTCCCATTCAAGTGATGCCCCACCCCACGGGTTTTCAGGCGCTTTCTCCCCCTTCAGCAAGGATTGCGCGAGGTAGTACGCCATGATCATGAAGCCCAGGCCCAGAAGATAGGATCCGACGGTTGACGCCTGTTGATACGGTTTGAAGACTTCGAGGTAGTTGTAATAGCGCCGCGGCATGCCATGGCTTCCCATGACGAAAAGGGTGAAAAAGGTCAAGTTGAAACCGACAAAGATCAACGCCGCCGAAATCCGAGCCCAGAACTCCGAATACATCCGCCCGAACATTTTGGGCCACCAGTAGTGGATGCCCCCGAGGAACGCGATCACCGTACCGCCGAACATCAAATAGTGGAAGTGGGCGACGGCGAAATAGGTGTCGTGCAGGTGGATGTTGGTCGAGAGCGCACCCAGGAACAATCCGGTCAAACCTCCGATGGAGAACAAGAAGAGAAAGGCCAGGACGTAGAGCATCGGCGCCGCCAGGCTGATCGCCCCCTTGTACATTGTCGCCAACCAGTTGAAGACCATCAGCGAGGAGGGAATCGCCACACCGAAGACCAAAGCGGAGAAAATCACATTGACCAGTGGGGACTGCCCTGAGGTGAACATATGATGTCCCCACCCCAGGAAACTGAATACCGCGATCGCAACTGATGACCACGCGATGAACTTATAACCGAAGATGTGTTTCCCGGAGAATACCGAGACCAATTCTGAGATGATGCCCATCGCCGGAAGGATCATGATGTAGACCGCCGGGTGGGAGTAGAACCAGAAGAAGTGCTGGTAGAGCACCGGGTCACCACCGAGAGCCGGGTCAAAGATGCCGACGCCCAGCGTCCTCTCGGCTATCAGCAAGAGCAGTGTGATCCCCAGGACAGGAGTTGCCAAAACCTGGATGATCGCCGTCGAATACAGGCTCCACACAAACAGGGGCATCTTGAACCAGGTCATACCCTCCGGTCGCATCGTATGGATGGTCACGATAAAATTGAGACCGGTGAGGATCGACGAAAACCCGAGAATCAAGGCCCCGAGGGTCATGCTGACAACCGCTGTACCGGTCGTGGTGCTGTAGGGCGCGTAGAAGGTCCAGCCTGTATCAACGGCCCCGACGACAATCGATACCATACACACAGTCGCTCCCGTGAGCCAACACCAGAAACCCAATAAATTCAACCGCGGCAGCGCAACGTCTTTCGCGCCCAACATCAACGGTAAGACAAAATTGCCAAGAGCGGCCGGGATTCCGGGAATGATGAACAGGAAGATCATCACCACGCCGTGCAACGTGAACATCTTGTTGAAGGTGTCGGCTGTCATGATCGTCGCGCCAGGCGTCAGCATCTCGGTGCGAACCAGCAGTGCGAACATGCCCCCAAACAAGAAGGAACTCAAGATCGCGACCATGTACATCACCGAGATACGCTTGTGGTCCAGCGTAAAGAGCCAAGACAGGACGCCCTTTCCAGTCGTCAGGTAGTTGTCTCCTGAGGCCCCCTCGGACATCGGTGTCACAACGGCTGAATGTCCTTCGGCCATGCTCATTCCTCCCCCATCTTGCCGTCGAGTGACCTCATATATGCAGTCAATGCCGCGATTTCATCGTCTCTCAATCGACCCTGGTAGGTCGGCATCACCGGCTCGAATCCTGCAACGACCTTGGCGTTGGGTTCGAGAACCGATTCGCGGATGTAGGCTTCGTCCACAGTAATGATCGACCCGTCCGCCAGGGTTTCTTCTTTGCCGAACATCTTGAAGAATGTCGGTCCGGTTCGAGGACCACCATCGACGCTATGACACTGTTGACAACCACGGATTTCGTAGAGTTTCCGCCCGCCCTCTTCAGGGGTCATTGTCAGCAGAAAGTTCGAAGCCTTCTCCAGCCACGGTCCGAATTCTCCGGACGTGTGAACGATGACCATCGCCGACATATCCGAATGACCTGTTCCGCAATACTCGGCACAGAAGATGTCGTACTCGCCGGGCATCGTCGCTTCGAACCAGGTCTTGGTAAAGCGTCCAGGAACGACATCCATCTTGACTCGGAATGCCGGAACGTAGAAGGAATGGATCACATCAACAGAGGTCATCACCAACTCAACCGGACGGTCGGCCGGAACGTGGAGGTCTTGATCCACATATCCGTTGGGATAGGTGAAACTCCAATCCCACTTCTGACCTGCAACCTGAATCTCGTAGGCATTGGCCGGCGGTGTCGATATATTGAGATAACTCTTGAATCCGAAAAAGAAAATGATGACAACTAACATGATCGAAATTGCCATCCATGTTATCTCCAGAAGGGTGTTATTCGAGGGCGATGGCGATGCAGTCTCGCGACCCTCCCGCCGCCGGTACTTGACGACGAACACCATCATCACCGCCACGATCAGCACAAAAAAGACCACCGAGATCCCGAGGATGAAATTGAACAACCAGTCGACTTCGCCGGCTATCGTCGAACCCTGAGGCGGCATCCAGAAGGTGGCGCCTCCATCCTCGGGCACCCGAATCAGGCGTGTCATCACGTCGAATAAACCGGTCAGGATCATTTGTCAGACATCCTTCTCATGAAATTCTCCTCAATTGACCATCGGGCGAAACAATACCACCACTTGAGCAATATTAGAAACCGGACAATAAAAGAGCGCCGCGAAAACGCGGCGCTCGATAAATCTCGGCAACCCGAGTCAAATGAACCGATCAGGCAAATCGGCGTATGGCAAAGATGCCCACGCCCGCCAACAAACCGATCATCAAGAACAGACCCAACCGGCCGGCCGTCGGAATGGCTTCCAACTGAGGCGGCTGATAGGTGTCGCAGGACGACATCATCGACACGTCATCGATGAAGAAGTTCGATCCGCCACCGTTGGCGGCGAAACACTCGGAGTGGAAGGCCAATTGATGGCTCGCACCATCGTCATAACCGGCCAAGGACACCGTCTGCATCGTATAGCCCAGATTGCCACACAGGTTGGAAGAACCGTCGAGGCTCCAAACCTGGTTGCCGTCGATGGTCAGCTCGACATAGTCCGCAGCGCTATCGCACACGATTGCCTCAATCCAAAAGTCGATGCTGCCGCCCGGATCGATTGTCACCGCCTGACTGACGGAGCCCTCCTCGTAGGCGCCGATACCACCAAACCACACCCAGAAATCACCGGTGTGTGGTCCGGTCCCTGTACCCGTTCCACAGGACGCGATATCGCAGATCGGAGTACCAAAATTGGTCGAAGCCTCGGCCCAGCCGGCGCTTGGCGTACCGGACTCGAAACCACCGTCGTTGATTGCCTCGCCACCGCTGATCGAGATATCCAGGGTCGCCGAGTTGTTAGCCGGCGGATCAAAATCATCTCCGGAAATCGCTGCCGTCAGCGGCACCGCAGCACAACTGGTAAGAGTCGCATTGATGGTGCAGGTGTCGCTGGCGCCGTCCGCCATCGTAGCCAGGTTCCAGGTGATTGTTCCACCCGCTGCAGCGGCGCCACAGGAGGTTCCAGAGACCGTCACCGACGCCGGGTAGGTCCCCGTGACGACGACGTTGGTCTGGGTTCCACCACCCAGATTGCCGGCGCCGAGATCCCAGGTGAAGGGCTCGTTCAAAGCCAGGTTCGCTGCGGCACTCGTCAGGGTGATCTCGAGATCGCCGCCCATGCCACCGAGCGGGCCCAATGTGATAATTCCCGGGCCGGTGAGGGTGTTGGTGAACGTGCCCTCGTCACCATTGGCGAACGCCGTCGTGATCAAAAAGTACTGGCGGCCTGCCTCGAGCGCCACACCAATAATGTCGCTGGTTCCGATGCCACCGGCCCCGTCGTCGTCACCGGCAACACCGTTGGTCAGCTGGTCGTTGGGGTCGAAGGAATCGACGTACAACAACAGGTAACCATCGTAGCTCTGGACGCTCGTGATGTCGTACGAGCCGGATAAATCGACCCAGAACATCTGTTCGTGGTAGCGAACGGGACCCAGGCTCGAAATTCCACTGAAATCAGCGTATGGCCGATCCCATTCCGGACCACCGACAATCGTATCGCTGTACTGGACAGTATCCCTCGGGTTGGCGATCGGGGTCCCCGGATTGGTATCCAACGCCTTCAATGCAACCTCGTCAACATGGAATCCCCGCTCAAACGGGCTCGCCGCCTCTCCGGGCATCGCTCCCACAACCAGACAGACACATGCCAAAACCACCAATCCACGTTTCATCAGCTTACCCCTCCCCCTCGTTATTCGACCGCAAAACGGCTGTTCCAACGGCACTCGGTTGACATTGGTCCCTACTCGACTCCTTCCGGAATCTCCAGGGAATATTTTCTGGAACCATGTAGGTCAGATTATCATATCCTCACGGCGTCAAACCCACCTCCAACCCGGTAAGTATCTCGGTCCAACCGGAAGTGTGAGAACATCATCAGGAAAGAGCTACCAAAATGGCATGAGGATAGGGATGCGCATCGGAAAACTGACAATCAACAGACAGACACTGGTTCTCCTCTGGGACCTCTTCATGGTCTGGATGGCGGTGGTCAACCTGTCCCTGATCCTCTTCGACATGACCTACCTCTGGATTCGCCCCCTCTACTTTCATTACATCCCGATCGTCACCCGAATCTACGACCCCGTCCTGGGCATCGAGCCCCACCCTCTGACCGAAGAACTCTCAACCGCAGCGACAGGCGCCGAGGACCTCCTCCTGCTGGACGCCAAATCGCCCGGACTGGAACAAAGGCTGGATGATCTGGCCGTTCTGACAACCAGGGTTCTCTCCGAAAACGTCTTTGACCGTTCAGGCCAGAAGCGTTCGGAGATCATCATCTCCAAAGTGATCGCTGATGAAGCGGGGTTCCCTACCGCTGATTTGTTGCAGCCGGGGATTCTGGACGATGTGACCCATAACTTCTGGTCGGGTGATCCCGACCTCTTACGCCACAGGTTCATTCTCTTCGACACCTCGGTCCGGCCCTTGTTGAAAGAAAATTTCTACCGGGAATTCAACCGCAACGGCCGTTTGACCGACCATTTCTGGATCATCGACCTCCCGTTTCTCTTGCTTTTCTGGGTGGAATTCATCGTTCGCTGGTCCCTGGCCCTCAAAAGAAAGACCTATGCCCAATGGTTTTTCTTTCCGATTTTCAACTGGTATGACGTGCTCGGCCTGATTCCCATGCAGGCCTTTCGCCCTTTCCGCCTCCTGCGAGCGGTTTCGATGTACATGCGCCTGCGCCGCAGCGAGCTGTCATCGGTCGGCAAGGACTTCGCCACACGAACCGTCGAGTACATCTCCAACATCATCACAGAGGAGGTCTCCGACCGGGTGGCTATCCGCATCCTGGACGACTACGCCGAGGAGATCAGTGACGGGACCCACCTGAGGATCATTGAGTCGACCATGGCGCCTCGGCGGGAAGAAATCGAAGAGGTTCTCGCCGAACATGTCCGACTCCTCCTGACCAACGATGACACTCTTCGGACCTTCGGAGACCTCCTCCGCCTCAACCTCAACCAGGCGGTCGAGAGTTCCGAGAGCCTGCACGCCGTTCCCCTCCCCAATGCCGTGTTGAAACCGGTCGTCCGAGTGGTTGGCGAGATCATCCTCAATACAACACTGGAAACAATCCAGGCAACCCTGGACTCCGAGGAGGGCGCCGAGAGCCTCCGGGAGCTCTCCGCGTCGATCGTCGACTCAATCCTTCGAAGCCCGGCCCTGGGAGAAACAACCAGCCTGGTCGAGGAAATCACGCTCCATGTCATCGAACACATGAAGGAGACCGTTTCTGTCAAGAAATGGGCGCTGTCGGAAGAGGAACTGGCGGAGCGATAAACAAAACGAAATCGAACCACGAAGGCCGCGAACGGCGCCAGGAAAACACTGATTGGGTTCAAACGACCCTATCAACCTCTGGCAGGCGCCCTACCAGATGACCGGCGCGGGATAGGAGGCGAGCATCTCGTCCGGCGTGACGATCGTCATGCCGTTAAGTATTGCCTGTGACACCAATCCTCGATCAAATGGATCGCGGTGGAGCGTGGGCAGTTGTGCGTCGTGCGCCGCAGCGGCTTCATCGAAGGGAAGGGGTTCGAGGCCCAGCCAGACACGTCGACTCATCACATACTGAGAAGGTGGCAAAGGGAGCGGCAGCCGTCCGATCCTATACTTGATGGCGATCTCCCAGGTCGACAGTGCACTCAGGTAGACGGCGTTCGCAGGGTCACGGCAGACCTCCTTGGCCGTCGCCGAGAGCTGCGCGTCATCCGCTGCGAGCCACAAAAACGTACAGGTGTCGACGAGCAGCCTCATTACCGTTCCTCACCCCCCTCGAAGGCGAGCAAAACCTCATCGGGCAAGGGCTCGAAAAATTGCGGCGGGATCACCATGCCCCGGTCGATGCCGACCGGCCGAGGTTCGGATGCCTGCTTCGGCAACGGATGGATCTCCGCAATCGGCACGTTCCGACGACAGAGAATGATCGTCTCTCCCTGTTCGACCCGTTCGAGGTGACGAGAAAGGTGCGTCTTCGCATCGGCAATGTTGAGTCGAATCATGGTTTTATACTAGACCATGTTCCGAACCATGTCAATGGGCAATTCGTCAAACGAATTGCATGCGGCCCTTTGGGCCGGAATACAAGGCCGCTCAATAAAAAAGCCCTCCCAAAACCGGGAGGGCTTGATATCTGATCGCTGAAGGCTTAGCCAAGCATCTCGTCGACGGAGTTGCAGGTCTTCTGCACTGCGTTGACGGAATTGGCGAAGGCCGCTTTCTCTTCATCGGTCAAGTCCAGTTCGATCACCTCTTCGATGCCGTTCTTGCCGAGCATTGCCGGCACGCCGACAAAGAGGCCGTTAACGCCGTACTCGCCCTCGAGCTTGGCGCACACGGGCATGATCTTGCGCTTGTCGTAGGCGATGGCCTCGGCCATTTCCAGAGCCGACCACGCCGGCGACGCAAAGGCTGAACCGATGCCCAGCAGACCGACAACCTCGCCACCAGCCTTGCGGGTGCGGGTCTCGATGGCGGCCAGGGTCTCGGCATCGAGGAATTTCTCCACAGGAATGCCGGCGATCAGGCAGGAGGACCGAATGGGCACCATCGTGTCACCGTGGCCACCCAGGACCATTGCGTTGACGTTGTCCACCGACACGTTGGCCGCCTCGGCGACGAAGTAGCAGTATCGGGCGGAGTCAAGAACGCCGGCCATGCCGACCAGCTTGTTCTTGGCCGGATTGAGGCAATTGTCCAGCGTGTAGACGATGGCATCCAACGGGTTGGCGATGGAGATGATCATCGCATCCGGACACTGGGCTTCGATCCCGTCGGCAACCTGCTTGGTCACCTTGAGGTTGATCGACAGCAGTTCTTCTCTTGACGGGAATGTCCCGTCCGGGCGGGCCTTGCGCGGTACACCGGCGGTATTGATCACCATTTCGGCGCCGGCCAGGGCACTATAGTCCTTGGATCCGTAGCAACGGACATCCATCCGCAATACCGGGGTAGCCTCGGCGATATCCAGACACTTTCCGCCGGCAATCGTTTGTTTGGCTGCCGTCGCCTGCCGCTCCGGCGGATCGTTGGGATTGACGAAGGGTGCCGGATCAACCAATCCGACCTCGCGAGCCAATCCACGGCGCACGATTTCCTGCACCAAAACTCCACCAATATTGCCTCCACCAATGACACCAATCTTGTTCAGCATCTCTTTCTCCTCTCAGTCGTTCAGGCCCGGCACCACCGGCGACAAACCAGCTGTGAAAAATTGCACGAGCCGCACCTCATAGGATACCACCACTGTGCAGGAGCAAGACGACGGTTGCTCAAGGATGGGAATGAACGAAGCTGGAAACTGGAAATTTCGAATCCTGAGGAGTTGGAGGATAACGGTGGACATTGTGGACTTGGTGGACTCAGTGGACTGTCCACCTTGTACAGATCGTCCACTTCTGTCCACTTCTCATCGAGTCGAGTCATAGGTAACGGTTTGCGATCTTCGTATCTTTCCGGCCTAACTGCCTTCTGATTTCTCAAACCACTCCGCCAGGAGTTCAAATCCTTCGTCCAGGCTGACGGCGGGTTCATAACCCAGATCACGGCGAGCCGCTGAAATGTCGAACCAATGTGCGGTCCCTAGCTGGCGCGCAAGGAACGCCGTCATCATCGGTTCCGTCTTTGGGGCAAACAGGCTGTGGACCAACTCAAGG
>JAUXDC010000152.1 GCA_030618605.1 Holophagae bacterium
CCGCAGCTGATAGCTGATAGCTGACAGCTCTCTACGGCACCGGTGTCACCTCACCCTCCTGCACGGTGTAGACATGCTCGGTGAAGATTTCCTCGAGGGCATCGGGATCGTCGTAATAGTTATTGCGCGTCTCTTCGGAATCCATGGTGACCATCGTCGATGTCAATGCCTCTGCAGTGACGTCGACCAACATGTATCCGCTGGCCCTCAGGTCGATCCCGACAATATCCGACGGCGTTACCGTATCATCGAGAGAGGTGATCTGCATCAATGGACCGAACTGTGCCACCAGTTGCTCGATTCCGGGAATCTGCCCCAAAATCGGATGCCGCAACAACGCGCCCAGGATCAGATCCTCCAGGCTTTCGGAAGAGGCCGCAGGTGCGGTGAACTCGATCAACCCATTCTGGTGGTCGGTGACAAACCACGAGTGGATATCGCCCGAAATAACGACGGTATTGGGCACCGTCGCCAGGAGACCCTGAAGTTCCATCAGCTTCTGTGGAAATCCGTCCCACTGGTCGGCATTGACCATGATCCGTGTGCGGAGCGCCTCGGGAAACTCCGGGGGCAGTCCGGGGGCGATGGCTTCATTGCTGAAATCCAAGATCATCGGTGACATCGAGACCGACGAGGCCATGACCTTCCAGACTGCGTCGTTCTGCAGTGCACCGGCCAGCCAGGCCACTTGCGGACCGCCGAGCGCATCCTGGGCTGCACCGCTGGTAAGGAAATACTGCGCTATGGCCACGATGTCGAACCCGTCCTTGGCCAACATGTAGCGTGAACCCATCGAGTCGTTGAGGCTGGTCTTGCCGACAAAGAGATAGGGCAGACCCCGAGGCATGTCGGCTACGACGTCCCCGACGAAAAATGGCTCCAAACCCGCAGCTTCGAACAGCGAGTTGATGAACGTCGTGCTGATATTACCGGTCAACAGGTCTTCCGCATGGTAAAGAGCAGCGAAAACATCCATGTCGGGGTTCTCTTGAATGACCAACTGGGAGAGGATCATTGAGCAGGTCTGCTTGAAGATCGGCACATTGGAGGCCCAGACGTCCATATCCAGGTATGGATCGAAGCTCCCGGCCATCTGATCAAAGAGGTCACTCCCCATCAACTGCCTCAAGGTCGGCTCATCCAGAGCCAAGGCGCCCGGAAAAGCGTCTTCGGCGATCAGGTGGTCCGGTCTGAAGGAACGATAATCCGTCATCGAAAGGTGGAGCAGGGACCCGAATCGGAAATCACGGTAGATCATTGAGTTCGGGTAGAGCATCGAGTCGTCGATGGCCAGATCCCCGTCGTCACCCAGGCCGACCTCGGTCGGAATCCACTCGAAAAAGGCCTGCTCCGACCGGCGTCGGCGCTCGACGTCGTTTTCGTCCACCCGCCCGTCGAAATAGGTCGCCGTCGCACCCCAACAGTCGTCGGAGAACTCGTGATCATCCCAGATGACCACCATCGGCCACCGCTCATGCACCTGCTGCAACATCGGATCCGAGCGGAAAGTTCGGTAGAGCGTTCGGTAGTTCATCAGACTCGAGGCGGCGTAGAAGGCCGTATCCCCGCTACCCATCGCAATCGCCCCGTCGATATCGTCGAACTCGACCTTCCGGTCCGATGTCGGATCCTGGAACGTCGGATCGCCGGTGGTTTCGTATACATAGTCCCCAAGGTGAACGACAAAATCGATGTCCTCATCATGGTCCATCAGAAGCTTGAGGTAGGAGTTGTAATAGCGTCCGGTGAAATCCTGTCCGTAGATCACGGCAAATTTCATCGGCTGGGGGTCATCCTCCCCCGGAGCGGTTCGCGTTCTACCGACCGGAGAAGTCTCCATGGCGGCGCCGGTACCGTAGAGAAAGCGATACCAGTAGGTCGTCCCCGGATCGAGGTTGTCGACCCTGACCTTGGCCACTCCGTCAAAGCTGGAATCCAGAACCAGATCCCTCGTGACGACGATAGATGTGAAATCCGCGTCGGCCGCGATTTCCAACACAAGGGCCCCCAACCCGGCATCATCGATCACCCTGGTCCAAACGATGACGCTGTCGGGACGTGGATCACCGGAAGCTACCGACTGCGGGAAACGGTCGTTGCCGACGGACTCCGCGGGTACGGCCAACCCCAGGATGGATCCCAAGACGACACCCAAAACGACGAAACGGCTGATACGGTCAAACATGCTTCTCTCCTCCCCTTCTCATGACTCCCCATTATCCATCAATTTCAAGTATCTATTCAGCCCTCTTCACGGTCCGACAAGGCCGGGGTCTTTTCGAAAGGCTTCCACGCAGCCAGAAACGCTTCGGCCTCGTCGGCCGGCATCGGGCGGGCGATCAAGTAACCCTGAACGTGATCGACACCCAGGACCCGCAGAGCCTCGAGCTGGGACGCCGTCTCCACACCCTCTGCAACCGTTTCCTTGCCGAGGTTCTTCGCAAGGGTCACGACCGTTCTGACGATCTCGGATGATTCCTCATCCTCCAACATCGTTGATACAAAGCTCTGGTCAATCTTGATCGTATCGATCTCGAATCGCCGCAAATAGGCCAGCGAGGAGTAGCCGGTGCCGAAGTCATCCAGGCTGATACTGATGTTCAAGGTACGCAATTGCTCCAGCATCTGGGAGGCGTGCTCAGTGTTCTCGACCAGCATGCTCTCGGTCACCTCGATCTTCAGGCTTTCACCATAAAGCCCTGTATTTCTCAGTATAAGATCGATCTGGTGGACAAGATCGTGGTGAAGAAAATGAGTGCCGGAGATATTGACCGCCATTGTCAACGGCAAGAGGTCACGGTATTTCGTCTGCCAGGTCCTCAGTTGGCGGCACGCTTCCTCCGCCAACCACCGGTCCATTTGGATGATCGCTCCCATCTCCTCGGCCACCCCAATGAAATCCGCCGGCGCAAGAAGGCCACGCGTGGGATGCTGCCATCGGGAGAGCACTTCGAACCCGACGATTCGTCCCTGGGGGATGGAGATGATCGGCTGGTAGAAGGGCAGAAACTCCTGCCGGGCGACCGCACGGCGCAGGTCGTTTTCGAGCTCCAGGGCCGCCACGACCCGCGTGTGCATCGCCTCGTCGAAGACCGCAAAGTTGTTCCGACCGGTCGCCTTGGCCCTGTACTTGGCAGTGTCGGCATCCCGGAGGAGATCCCCAGGGTTTTCGTAACGGGGCTCCCAGACGGCGATGCCGATGCTGAGGCTTGCAAAGACCTCGAGCCCGTCCAGATCAAACGGCGCCTCGAACTCCGCTCGAAGCCTCTCAGCCGCAGCCGTCGCCCCTCGAACATCACTGAGATCCTCGACGACAACGACAAACTCATCGCCGACCAATCTCGACACAGTATCCGTCGGCCTGGCCAACCGCTCCAACCGCTGAGCAACCGCACACAACAGCCGATCTCCCATCGAATGACCCAGTCCATCATTGACATTTTTGAATCGGTCAACGTCACAGTACAACACGGCGAAACCCGAGCCGGGATTCCGCCGAGAGCGGGAAAAAGCTTCGTCCATCTTCTCCAAAAGCACCGCCCGTGCCACCAGTCCGGTCAAGGGGTCCCGCAGATCACTGGCGGTTTGCGGCCTTGTCACGAGCATGTGAATTCTTGCGTGGACCTCACGCAGATCGAAGGGTATGGTCAGGAAATCGTCACAGCCTGCGGAAAGAATGTCGGCAATCATAGCCGGCACGCTCCGAGGCGCTATGGCCAAGACTCGTGCAGCCGGCGCATCAACACCCTGCCTGACTGAACGGGTAATTTTCTTTCCCGCCTCCCCCGGCAGTCGCCAGTCGACAATGACCAGATCAGGCAGCATTCGCCGGACCTCGTCCCTGCCTGACTGATGATCCCTGGCAAAGACGAAATCATGACCCCTGTTTGACAGTCCATTCCGCAACTCGTCGCAGAGCCCAGAGTCCTGTGAAATAACGACGATTCGAAGAGTCTCAACAGATTTTCCAGCTCTGTCGGCGCCCGCAGCCGTCGCCTGTCCAAAAGGCCACAACCGGGATATCAACGAGGTCTTCTTCGGAACCATCATAGACGTTGGTTAACACTGTATCACTGACACGATACTTGATACTTGATACTGGATACTGGAAACCGGATTCTGTCCATTGACCAGTATGCGATAATGGTTGGGAGCGTACAAAACATGGTTCATCTTCTGGTTTCCCCGCCGGACACCTTGCGGTTTGAGGTAGCTATCGAACGCCCAAAAATCGTCATCGGCCGCTCATCTCGAGCAGATATTTCGGTTTCAGATCCCTCTCTTTCCAGATCCCATGCAGAGCTATCCCTCAAGGGGGACAGCTGGACCGTCAAAGACCTGGGATCCCGCAACGGCACCCGCGTCAACGGAAAATTGATATCCGAAGACACCTTCGGCGACGAGCATTTCAGGGAAGCCGACAGCCTGCTCGACGCCGGCGTCAGGAGCCTGGTTGCAGCACCAATGCTGGGACCGGACGAGTCCCTCGGCATGATCGTCCTCAGTTCATCGGCCGAGAATCGTGCCTTCACCGAAGATGACATGGAACTCCTCGCTTCCCTGGCCTCAGTCGCCGCCATGCGCGTGCAAAACCTGCAATTGGCAGAGGCCGAAGGCGAGCATCGTCGTCACCGGCGGGAAATCGGCCTGGCCAGGCGCATCCAGGTGGCCCTGCTCCCCTCAGAACTTCCTTCAATTCCAGGTTACGACCTCCACGCCGGTAATCGACCTTCTGAGGGTGTATCCGGTGACTACTACGAAGTCCTCACCCGCAAAAACGGCGCCGAGGTGCTGATGATGGTTGTCGACGTGTCCGGTGCGGGGGTCGGCGCCTCTTTGCTGATGGGCGCCCTCGAGTCTCTCGCCGCCTCCCCAATCGAAAATGGTTGGCCACCGGAAGCAATCTGCACGACAGTCTCTCGCCTGCTTTACGAAAGAACACCTCCGGAAAAATATGCGACGGCCTTTCTCGGAGTCCTGGAACCTGACCTCGGATTCCTTCGATTCACAAACGCCGGCCACTTCCCAGCTCTCGTCATCAGAGATGATGGGACCACAACCCAACTCCATTCAACCGGCCTGCCCCTCGGACTGTTTCCCGAGGTCGATTTCGGCCTGTCGGAGACGTTCATCGGCCGGGGCGACACGCTGGTGCTCTACACCGACGGCATTACCGAGAGCACGAATAGTCAGGGCGAACAGTATGGTCTGGAACGCCTGGAGCAACTGTGCCTGGAACACCGGCGGACAAACCCATCAGACATCGCCCGGGCGCTCGAGATAGCCTTGATACACTTCACCGGGGGCCTCCCCCCCGACGACGACCGGACCCTCGTGATTGTCAAGAGGGACCCATAGGGAGCTGTCAGCTCCTAGCTGTGCAGGCTGGAATAGTCCGCGACGATCGGATACCGGCGGCCGATGCCGAAGGCCTTGGGAGAGATTTTTATCCCGGGCGCTGCCTGGCGGCGTTTGAACTCCGCGCCGTCAATCAGAGTGACGATCCTCTCGACCACGACAGGATCCAGGCCTTCAGCGACTAATTGGGCCACACTGAGGCGTTTTTCAACCCATCCCTCGAGAATGCGGTCCAACACCTCGTATGGCGGCAGCGAGTCCTCGTCCATCTGGTCCGGACGCAACTCGGCAGAAGGCGGCTTGGTGATGGTCGACTCGGGAATAACGACTCCCTTCCGGTTGATCCACTCAGACAACCGGTAGACCCATGTCTTCGACACGTCGGAGATCACCGCCAAGGCGCCACACATATCGCCGTAGAGAGTGCAATAGCCCACACCCATCTCAGACTTGTTCCCGGTTGCCAACACCAGATATCCGAATTTGTTGGACAGAGCCATCAGGACCATGCCGCGGATTCGGGCCTGGAGATTTTCTTCAGTAACGTCCTCTTCACAGTCCTCAAATTCAGAGGCCAGCCCGTCCAGCATGGTCTGGAACATCCCATCGATCGAAATCACCCGGTAGTCGATGTCAAGGTTTCGTGCCAGTGCTTCGGCATCGTCGAGACTGTGTCCGGAGGAGTACCGCGTAGGCATTGCCACGCCGACGATATTCTCCGGACCGAGAGCCCGAGTTGCAATGACAGCCACCAGGGCCGAATCGATACCGCCCGAGAGGCCCAGCACGACCTTGCTGAAACCCGACTTCCGGACGTAGTCCTGCAGTCCCAACTGCAACGCAGATTGGGCCTGGTCCTCGGGCTCTGCGGAACATGGCCGCACCTCACCAGTGTCACCGGCCGAACCCCTCCGTCCGATCTTTTCGGTGGGAATATCGTAAGTCAGGAGATCCTCTTCGAAATCCCGAGCCCTGACGACCTCGTCCCCACGCCCGTCAATGATCATCGAATGCCCGTCAAAGACCAACTCATCGTTGGCGCCAACCTGATTGACGTAGACGAAGAACAGTCCCGTCGAGGCGGCGTGTCGCCTGATCATGTCCCGCCGAAGTTCCGCCTTGCCCAGGGTGAAGGGACTGGCCGAGAGATTGATCAACACATCCGCACCCTTCTCGGCCGCTTCGAGTACCGGGTCCCGGCCATAAAGCTGACGGTCCCAGAGTTCCGGATCGCTCCATGCATCCTCACAAATCGTCACACCCAGCTTGATCCCCTTGAATTCCAGCAGGGGATTGCCGCACCCAGGCTCAAAGTACCTCGCCTCGTCGAAGACGTCGTAGGTCGGCAGCAGGCACTTGTGGACGACCCCGGCCAGGCGACCCCGCCACAACAACCCCGCGGCATTGTGCAACGCCTTCCCCTCATCACGCCGGTTGCGATCAACAAAGCCCACGACAAGCCCGAAGTCGTCATCACTCAGACCGGCCAAGCGCTCCAATTGCTCGAGGTTTCGGTCAACGAGATCCGTACGCTCGACCAGGTCCACCAGGGGATAACCCACCGTGGCCAACTCCGACAGCACTACCAGCTCGGCACCATCCGTTCGGGCCTGGGCGACCGCCTCTCGGACCTTGGAGAAATTGGCCTCAAAGGCCCCGATAGTGAAGTTGAGCTGGGCAATTGCAATACGCATAACCCATCATCGCCTGCTCCAGCCCTGTGTCAATCCCGAGCTCGGATTCAATTCGTTTTGGATCCGGCTTGTCGTCGCCTACACGCCGTAGCCAGCTTCATCCTTCATCCTTCATCCTTCATCTTTCTTTCCCAAACCACCAACCCCGCCGACGACCGGCGGGGTGGTGTGGAAGGAGGAGGGGAAAGCTGCGTTTTGCACTTGCTTTCAATCAGTCTACGGAGGTCGCTACTGATGCGTTTGGAATTTGTTATTGACTCCCGTTTCCGCCCTGCATACCAGCTTTCCGGCTTCTCAGCTTCCCAGCGTGATAGCATGAAATCGATTTCGAAAGGGATGAATTATGGAAGAACGTATCGGTCATTATTCAATCGTCTCCGAGTTGGGACGCGGCGGCATGGGGGTCGTGTACAAGGCGCACGAGGAAAGCCTCAATCGATTCGTCGCGCTCAAGGTTCTCGGCCAACACCTGTCGGAAGATGAGAGCTACGTTGAACGGTTCAAGCGCGAAGCGCAAAGCGCCGCCGCCCTCAATCATCCCAATATCGTCCAGGTCTACTCGATCGACGATTTCGACGGGCGGCACTGCTTCGCCATGGAGTATGTCCAAGGATCGTCCATCCAGCAGATGATCAAAGCCTCAGGCCCAATGGAGCCGGCAGCAGCCGCTCGGCTGATCCTGCAGGCGGCATCGGGACTCGGCGCCGCCCATTCTCACGGCATCATCCACCGGGATATCAAGCCGGCCAATTTGATGGTCGACGAGCGCGGTCTGGTGAAAATTGCCGATTTCGGGCTCGCCTTGTTGGCAGCAGGGGCAACACGTCTGACCGCCACAGGGATGTTCATGGGGACCCCGGGCTACCTCTCGCCGGAGCAGTGTCTGGACGAGGATGTCGACCACAGGGCTGACATCTATTCGCTCGGCGTGACTTTCTACGAAATGCTGACGGGGATCACACCCTTCAAGGCAGATTCGCCCCTGGCACTCCTCAGGCAGATCATCGACGTGGAACCCAAAGATGTTGGCGAACTGAGACCTGAGGTCCCTGAAGGTTTACGGATCATCCTCCGAAAAATGATGACCAAGAAACGAGAGGAACGCTACGCAGACTGTGCACCTTTAGTCGCCGACCTTCAGGGCTGGCTCGAAACGGTCGGCGCCGGTGGCGACCTGAGCGCGGTTGTAGCAACCGTGGTCAGCAAAAAAGCGGGCCCCGTCGATCTGGAGACCTCAGCCACCGGAGAAGATCTCAACACCGACCCGACTCTCAGGGTGGACAGTGCCCAACTGCCCGGAAACCAACCTCCACCTCCCCCACCCCCAGGAATCCCGGTTACAGCTCAGGTTCAACCCGACGAGACGGTGGAGCCCAAAATGGTCGCGACGCCAGTCACTGAGGAACCGTCATCACAAGGAGGCTCGAGATTGGCCCTCGGTCTCGTCATTGCGGCGGTCGTCGCCGTGATCCTTCTGACGGTCACCGGTTATGCAGCCTGGCGTTTCGGTGCGATTGAGGGCCTCAAGGCAATGATTGCGGGCCAACCCGCAGATGCCGATCAATCCGCGCAGGCAGATCTTGATCTCCCGGCGATGGCCCTTGATGTCGGCGCATCGACCCAAGGGGAACCCGACACACCGTCAATCGACGACGCTTCCGCTGACGAGCACGGAGCCGTTTATCAAAAATCACAGGCTGCGTCTGCATCCGGCGTCACCGAGGTGGGGTCTGAGACACGGCCGGAGTCCGCTTCCCAGCCCAAGGCCGAGACACCGGCTCGGACCACCGCATCCCCCAACGACCTCAGGCCGCGCGCTCCTTCCAGTCACAGCACATCTTCCTGAAGTCGTTCCGATTGATAATGCCTTGTATTCGTCACTGGTCTATCCCCGGAAGTCGGAGGCCAAGCGGTCTTAGGAAGACAACATCA
>JAUXDC010000340.1 GCA_030618605.1 Holophagae bacterium
GAATGCGGGGCGGATGTTGCAGTACTCGATCTCAATCCCTCCCAGGTGGACCGTTTCAGGGACCGTCTGGATTCGGGCTCGGGGCGAGTGATCGTAGTCGGTTGTGACGTGCTCGATCGAGAATCTCTGTCGGTGGCGGAACAGACTGTTCGAGACCAACTGGGACCGGTGGATATTCTGGTCAACGCCGCCGGGGGGAACAGTCCCTCGGCGACCACCGGTGGTAATCTCGAGTTCTTTGATCTGCCGATCGAGGCTTTGCGTTTCGTGTCCGAACTCAATCTCCTCGGTACGATTCTTCCCTGTCAGGTATTCGGCCTGGGGATGGCGGATCGCAAGCGCGGTGTGATCCTCAATATCTCGTCGATGAACGCCTTTCGCCCCTTGACCCGCATCCCGGCCTATTCGGCCGCCAAGGCCGCGGTCAGCAACTTCACCCAGTGGCTGGCGGTTCACATGGCCAAGGAGTACGCCCCGGAGATCCGGGTCAATGCGCTTGCGCCGGGTTTCTTCTTGACCGAGCAGAACCGTTTTCTGCTGACCGAGGAAGAAACCGGCGATCTGACGGCGCGTGGACGCACGATCATTGAGCACACCCCGATGAATCGCTTTGGGAAACCCGAGGATCTGATCGGTTCCTTCTTGTGGCTGCTCTCTCCGGCGTCTGCGTTCGTGACCGGCGTAGTTGTGCCTGTAGACGGCGGGTTCTCTGCGTTCTCCGGAGTGTGAGAGGTGGTGCCTATGAGTCAACACCCAGAAGCGGCCCGGGCTCTGGCCGAACTCGAACCGAGGAATGATTTCTTCGTCGGTATCGATTCTGACGGCTGTGCCTTCGACACCATGGAGGTCAAGCACAAGGAGTGTTTCATTCCCGAGGTCATCAAGCACTGGGGCCTGCAGGCGGTGTCAAAATATGCCCGCGAGGCGGCGGAGTTCGTCAACCTCTATTCCAAATGGCGCGGCATCAACCGCTGGCCCGCCCTGGTGATGGTCTTCGATCTGCTGCGCGAGCGTTCCGAAGTTCAGGCGCGCGGGATCGAGCCGCCGCAGGCGCCGTGGCTGCACAGGTTCATCGCCGACGAGCAATTCGCTAAATCGAACGACGGACTCAAGGCCTACATGCGAGACCATGAGGATGAAGAGCTTGATACCGCGTGGGCGTGGACCACAGCGGTCAACGAGGCCGTTTCAGAGATGGTGCACGGTGTGCCTCCCTATCCAGGTGTGCGGGAGAGCTTCGAGGCACTTTCCGATCAGGCAGATATGATCGTTGTGTCAGCCACTCCGGTCGAGGCGCTGACCAGGGAGTGGCACGAACACGAC
Source organism: Holophagae bacterium (assembly GCA_030618605.1). Lineage (GTDB taxonomy): Bacteria > Acidobacteriota > Thermoanaerobaculia > Thermoanaerobaculales > Sulfomarinibacteraceae > DAOWGJ01. Next base: position 1,324 of record JAUXDC010000340.1, read on the forward strand.
ATCGCCCGCTTCGTGCGGGTCATCGCCGGCCAGGAAATGGGCGGCAAGGCCCTCCACTTGAAGCTGGCCGCCGGGGGCAAGTATCCGGTAGGACATGTTTTGATGATCGGTGATGCTCCGGGTGATATGCGCGCGGCTCGTGCCAACGATGCACTCTTCTTCCCCATCAACCCGGGCCACGAGGAAAAGTCGTGGGAGACTTTCCAATCAGAGGCCATGTTTCGCTTTCTCGATGGCTCATACGCCGGGGCCTACGAAGAGGCCCTGATCGCAGATTTTGAAAAATTGTTGCCCGAGATCCCGCCGTGGAAAGCTTGAAGGCGCCATGATTCCCGGACTCGCTTCTCACAATATTGTTCGGGCCCTCAGGGAAGACGAAGTTCGTGATTTGTTGGCTGAGGCCTTTGAGTACGGGGATCTCACGGGGAAACGGATTCTGGTGATCATCCCCGACGGCACCCGGACGGCGCCGATAGCCCTCTTTTTCCGCCTGTTCGATGAGTTGCTGGCGCCAAACGTAGGGGCTCTTGATTATCTGGTGGCTCTGGGCACACACCCTCCGATGAGCGATGACGCTCTGGGTACGTTGCTCGGAGTTAACGTGCGCGATGGGCGAGCGGGTAGATCACAAATCTTCAACCATCGCTGGGACCTTCCAGAGACATTCGTGACCGTTGGAACGATAGATTCGGGAGAGGTCAAAGAGGCCTCAGGTGGTCGGCTCGACCTCGAGGTGCCGGTGCGTCTCAACCGGCTGTTGGTGGATCCTGCGGACGGACCGCCCTACGACCAGTTGATCGTTCTGGGCCCGGTCTTTCCCCACGAAGTCGCAGGTTTTTCCGGTGGCAACAAGTACTTCGTTCCCGGGGTGGCCGGCGAGGAAATCATCCACGTCACCCACTGGCTTGGCGCCCTGCTGACCAGCCGTGAAATCATCGGTACAGCCGACACTCCGGTGCGCAGAATGATTGACAGGGCCGCGTCGTACATCCCGACGCCGCGCTTCCTCATCGCGCTGGTCATACATGGCACATCGCTTCATGGGCTCTTCGTCGGCGACATGGTCAAGGCATGGAAGGCAGCGACGGCCCTCTCAGCCGAGCTTGACATCGTTACCGTGGAGCGACCCTTTCGTCGTGTGTTGTCGATGGTGCCGGAGATCTACGATGACCTCTGGACCGCGGCCAAGGGCATGTACAAAGTCGAACCTGCCATGGCCGACGGTGGCGAAGTGATCATCTACGCCCCCCACATCACCGAGGTCTCGTATGTCCACGGAAAATACATCGATGAGGTTGGTTATCACGTGCGTGACTACTTCACGGCCCAGTGGGAGAAATTCCGGCACGTTCCCTGGGGAGTACTCGCCCACTCCACGCATCTTCGTGGCGACGGCCGTTTCATCGGCGGGGTAGAACGCCCGAGGGTGCAGGTCACCCTGGCGAGCGGGATTCCGCGGGAACGTTGCGAAAGAATTGGTCTTGGCTACGTGGACCCGGCAACGATCGATCCCGACGAGTGGGCAGGGCGCGAAGATGAAGGGATTCTGTTGATTCGGAGAGCTGGCGAAATCCTGTACCGGTTGTGAAGAGTAATCGTCTCATTGGAGGGTGATTTGAAAAAGAAAGCGGATATCGGCCTTGTAGGTCTTGCGGTGATGGGACAAAACCTGGTTTTGAACATGAATGACCACGGCTTCACCGTGGCGGTCTTCAATCGCACCCAGGCGACCGTGGATGAGTTTGTCGACGGCAGTGCCAAGGGCACCAAGGTGATCGGCGCCCACTCCCTGGAGGAACTGGTCAATGTGCTCGAGCGTCCCCGAAGGGTCATGCTTTTGGTCAAGGCTGGGCAACCGGTTGACGATTTCATCGACCGGCTGACCCCCCTTTTGGACGCAGGCGACATCATCATTGACGGCGGCAACTCCAACTACAACGATACGATCCGGCGCACCGTGGAAGTCGAGGCCAAGGGCCTTCTTTACATCGGCACGGGTGTGTCCGGCGGCGAGGAGGGGGCGCGTCTCGGTCCGTCCATCATGCCGGGGGGATCGCCGGAAGCGTGGCCGTATGTCAAGCCAATTTTTCAGGCCGTATCCGCGAAAGTCGAGGATGGTAGCCCGTGTTGCGAGTGGGTCGGCGAGAACGGGGCCGGGCACTTCGTGAAAATGGTCCACAACGGCATTGAGTACGGTGACATGCAGCTGATTTGTGAGGCCTACCACCTGATGAAGGACGGCCTGGGCCTGAATCACGATCAGATGCACCGAGTCTTTGCGGAGTGGAACGAAGGTGAGCTGGACTCGTACCTGATTGAGATCACGCGCGACATTTTGGGGTACATGGATGCCGAAGGCG
>JAUXDC010000056.1 GCA_030618605.1 Holophagae bacterium
GGCGGCGGCCGGAGCAGCGACCGGCCGAAGGCCGGCTTGCCCTTGACCACGGTTGGCCTACCAGCTATCCAGCCATCACTCAATGAACGAACAGGAGGAAATCATGGGCCGGGCACCGCCGGACCCCGTCGCGGACCCGGTTCCGGTCGCGGTTTACGGCCCCAGTATCTGACGCCGACGCTGTCGCGGTCGCTGGTCACGGTTTACGGATGACTGACGCGGTCGCCGTTTGCGGTCCCTGTCGCGGACGCGGTCCCATCTGTTTCCAAACCCGGCCTTCTGGCACACCCTCCGGGCGCACCAGCGTCGCCCTTTCTACGGGGCCGTAGCGGGGTCTGAGACGCAAGGGAATCACGGCCCCGCAGAAAAGACGAGCGGCGGCCTACGGCGTCGGCCGAGATGCGGTTGCTGAGGCGCTCCCCGGGGATTGCCACCCTTTGCATTGTCCGGAACTGTATAGCTGGCCGGAAGTTACCTTGGGAACAATGCAAAGAGTGGCACGTCCCGTCGGGGGTTTTGGGCGCTCTCAGGTTTGTATGCCGGAGTTGGCTTTGCCCCGGTGGCAGGGGCTCGCGTTCCCGCTTCCTGGCATCCCAGCGTCCCAGCGTCCCAGCTTATGGCGGCGGCAGCGTCATGCCTCCGGCGCCCATCACAGGCGCTCCCCGCTTGGGTTTATCCCGGCCCTCGAAGCCGCTGGCCAATCTCGGCGCCAGTGTAACGGTTGGGCCACGGTGCCCTTTCGGCGTCGGTCTGGGTGCCGGCACGTAACCGCCACCGCCGGCCCAGACCCAGTTGCAGATGTTGGCAAAATCGGTCAGACCACGTGACAGGGCAACCCCTGCGACACCAAAGGCTACCGACCGGTCGTCGAGGCTCTTCCAATTGCGCAGGAAACCGGTCCGATAGAACTCCTCACCCACAAATGGATAGAGCTCCCGACTTCGCTCGAAGGCCCCTTCGATCACGCCGCCAAGATCCCCGTGGAGTGCCAGATCGTAATCTCGACCGTAGTAGACCAGTCGAACCCTCCCAAGAACCGAGTCAACGTAGGTCTGATAAGCATGAGCGTACCGAGCCTCCCTGGCATCATCGTGAACGACGGCCAACGGATCGTTGGCGTCAATGACACGAACGGCCAACACTCCCAACTCCTCGACCAGATCTTCCAGGGCGATCGGTCGATCGAGTCCCTCGGTGCACTGGTTTGCAGAGGCCACCAGAGCTTCCGCCAGGCGACCGGGTTCGGCGGCCCTCCATGCAGGTGGCGCCGCGAGCCCTCGCTCGATACCGGCGTCGAAGCGCCGGTGGTGACGGCGAACCTGGGCGGCCAGATCAGGTGGCAGAAAATCCACAGCTGACCAGGCGAGATGGCGTGTCGTCCGGGCACTCCACCCAATGCTGGAGGCCGCGGCCAATATCACCAGCCACAGGATCATGCGCGAATGACCTGACTTCACCCTCATATTTTCAGGGTGACTCCTCAATCGAGTCGGAATCGGTTCCGCTCATTCCTTGGACCAGTAGCCGGATACTTTCAATCACCGAGGCCGAATAGCCTGTATAAATCTGGGCCGCAAGTCCTTCACCATCCAACAGGATCGTTGTCGGCAGGCTCCTGATACCAATCATTCTCTGTTCCTGGTCACTGAGTCTGAAGGCCGACAATTCGATGCCGGCACGCTCAAGAAATCTCTGTCCCGCGGCAGCTGACGAGTCGACGTTGACCGCCAACAGGACCAGCCCGGAGCCCTTCAACTCATGGGTCAGTTCTACGAGTTCCGGTAGTTCCACCCGGCAGGGGCCGCACCAGCTGGCCCAAAATGCGACCAGAACGGGACGCCCCCGAAAGTCCTCGAGCATGACGCTGTCTTGCCCATCCAGGGGGTGAAATTCGACATTGGGAAAGGGCGTACGATCGCCCCCCCACAGGAGTGAGGGCAACATTACGAACACGACGGCGGCAAGGAATACGAAACGTTTCACGGCGCATATGATACGGGAAAAACAAGAATGTTCAAACGCTGCCGGCTGACTGAAGGGGGCCGACAGATCCTGGCAGGGACTCAAGGCTGGAAACTGGATACTGGAACCTGGAAACTGGACCCGGGTACTCCGAGGTCTCCCTGAGGTCCATCGCGGCACCCTCTCCTCGGACAGCCATGTCGGACAATTCCCGCCAACAATCGACAAAAACGCCCTCAAAACCAGTTCATGCAACCCTTGCTCAATCTACCGTTCACCGCCGGTGTTCACCGTCTTTCCAGTTTCCAGTTTCCAGTTTCTAGCTTCAAATAATCGGCTCAACCTGCTTGTGAAATATTCCACATCCAGCACTTCTTCCTGTACACTTCGCCCATGAGTTGGGAACTTCACGATGTCGCAATCATGGGCGGTGGCATGATGGGTCGCTCCATCGCCGCCACCGTGGCCCAAGAGGGCCTTAATGTCTGTGTCAAAGAGGTCTCGATGGAGGAAGCCGAGACCTCAAAAGCCGAGTTGGTGAGGGCCCTGGACCACGAGATCGCCCGTTTCGGCATCACAACGGCCGACAAGAAAGTGATCCTTTCGAGGATCCGATGGGTCACCCAATACGACTGTGCCGCTGAGTGTGATCTGGCGATCGAGGCGATTCAGGAAGACTTCGACCTTAAAAGCCAGATCCTGACCGAGTTGGATCGGCGCATGCCCCGTGAAAACCCCATTGTCATCAACACTTCGACTCTGTCGATCACCGAGTTGGCGGCCAAAACGGTCCATCCGGAACGGATTCTGGGCATGCACTTCATCTACCCGGTCTCGACGACACGGGTGGTCGAAGTGGTCCGGGGCCAGGTGACCTCGGACGAAGCCTTGGAGAAAGCCCTGAACTTTGCCCGTCTGCTGGGTAAGGTGCCGATCAAGGTTTTCGAGATGCCCGGGTTCGTGACAACACGCGTCGTCCTTCCCATGGTCAACGAGGCGATGCACATTGTCATGGAAGGCGTTGCCGAGGCGGCTGAGGTCGACCTGGCCCTCAAACTCGGGTACGACTTCAGAACCGGTCCTCTGGAATGGTCGGACCGGGTCGGCCTGGATCGGGTCCTCAATTGGATGCAGCACATCTTCCACGAGAACGGCGAACCCAGGTTCCGCCCATGCCCGCTCCTCAAGCGGCTTGTCCGTGCCGGGCTGGTGGGCGCCAAGGTCGGACAGGGTTTCTTCGCCTATGACGTCAACCGGCGCAGGCTCGACCGGCTGGAAGACGACAAACCGGGTTTGGCCTGAACCGCCACGAGCCAAGGGGAGCCAACAATGAAGATTCTCGTCCTCAACAGCGGATCGTCGTCCGTTAAATTCCAAGTCATCGAGACTGATCTGGAGCGCATTGACAAGGCCACAGACCTGACGCTGGCGGTCGGCCAGGTCGAGAAGATCGGCATGTCCGATTCCCGCCTGAAGATCTCCATTCCCGGGCGCAAACCGTACCAGGCCTACAGTGAAATCCTCGAACACCGGGCGGCGATCAACTGGGTCATGAATACCCTGACCGATGCGGAAGTGGGCATCCTGTCCAATGTTCACGAAATCGAGGCCGTCGGCCACCGGATGGTTCATGGGGGCGAGGCCTTTGCGTCGTCGGTCCAGATTACACCGGAAGTCGTCCATGAGATCGAGCAGTGTTCGGTCCTGGCACCCCTCCACAATCCGCCGAATCTCAGCGGCTACTATGCGGCACACCACACTTTGCCGGACGTACCCCATGTTGCCGTCTTCGACACGGCCTTCCACCAGACGATGCCGCCGCACTCCTTCCTCTATGGAATCCCGTTCCAGCTTTACAAGAAGCACTCTCTCCGCAAGTACGGATTCCACGGCACCTCACACCGATACGTCTCATTCAGGGCCTCACAAATCCTGGGGCAGGAACTGTGTGATCTTCGTTTGATCACCATCCACTTGGGCAACGGCGCATCGGTTGCCGCGATCGACCACGGCAAGAGCATCGATACCTCGATGGGTTTTACGCCCCTTGAAGGCCTTCTGATGGGAACCCGGACCGGGGATATGGACCCGGCCATCGTGCCCTGGCTGATGGCGATGGAGGAACTGACCCTCCACCAGGTCAACACGATGATGAACAAGCACTCCGGTCTCTACGGAGTCTCCGGCATCTCATCGGATATGCGGGAGATCGAGGAGGCCCGAGCCGCAGGCAACCAGCGAGCCGACGTTGCCTTCCGCATGTTCTCCTACCGAGTGCGAAAGTATATCGGCGCCTACGCCGCGGCCATGGGCGGCGCCGATGCCGTCGTCTTCACCGGCGGAATCGGCGAAAACTCGACCGAAGTCCGCCGATTGGCCCTGGAGAACATGGGCTGGATGGGCCTGGAATTCAGCGAAGAACGCAATTTGACGCATCAGGGCGGCGAGGGCTTCATTTCGACCGAGGAGTCGAAGGTCAAGGCCCTGGTCGTACCGACCAACGAAGAACGCACGATCGCCCGGGACGTCATCCGAGTTCTCGAGGGTGTCATGCCGACCTTCGAACCACCTGAGACGGTGTGGTAGCAATCAGCGTCCGGCTCTGCGAAAGCCGATTTCGCCCCTACTGAGCGGCAGGTTCATCTCCGAAATCGTTGGGATCGAAGCCGTCGGCAGCGCCCGCCTTGGCCATTTCCTGCTTGACCAGGTCCTGGTGTTCGATTTCTTCGTCCCGAAGCTCGGCAAAGAGCTCTTTGACGCCCGGGTCTTTGACCTCTGGAAAGGCTCGATCGAAATAATCGAAGGCCTTGACCTCGGCAGCAAGGGCAACCTCAAGAGCCTGTTGGATCGACATGAACGCCCGGGCCTCATCGATTTCCGGCGCCTCGACATCCCACAGCATCGAGCGGTCGACGTTCATCGGTTCATCGCCGAAGAGTTCCTTGCGACGGGCACTCAGTTCTTCACCGTGCTTGGCCTCGTTGTGGGCCATGAAGCGAAAGAATTTCGCAGCATCTGCCGTGTGGTGGCTCTCCATCTGGGCCGCAAACTCGGTATACCGCTCTTGGGCCTCATCTTCGACGAGAATTGCAAGATCCAGGGCATCTTTGAGAGAAAGTTTTGAAAAATCGATATCAGTACTCATCGTTCCTCCTGTGCGGCGGCATGATACACCTCTTTCACGGCCTTTGGGAAAACAGGTCGCAGGTCACAGGTCACAGACAACAGGGCACGGCTCTCACTGATAGCTGATAGCTGATAGCTGACAGCTTCTCCTCACCCCCGGGCGAGGATGACACCGCGCTCGGAACTTTCGATGAAGTCCAGAACCTGATCAACGTCCTTCTGGCCTGCCAGCTCTTCTTTGATCTTGGCTACTGCTTGAGTGGTGTTGAGTTTGGGGCTCCGCAAGATGCGCCACATGGCAGTCAGAGCCTTCCGGCGATCCTCTGAGAACCCCTTGCGCTCCAGACCAATGGTATTCGGCCCAAAACACCGCGCCGGCCGGTTGCCCACGATCTTCATGAACGGCATGCTGTCCTTGGTGACGATGCTGCCACCCCCAAGGAAGGCATGCTCGCCTACCCGGCAGAACTGATGCACGGCCGTCAGGGCCCCAACAGTCGAACCGCCACCAACATCGACGTGACCTGCCAGGGTTGCGTTGTTGGCAAAGATCACATCAGACCCGACGTGGCAATCATGCGCGATGTGGACGTATGCCATGTACAGTCCGTTGCTCCCGAGAGTTGTCAGGGCGCCACCACCGGGCGTCCCACGATGAATGGTGACAAACTCCCGAAAAACGTTGTTGTTGCCGATCTCCAGGCGGGTCGGTTCTCCGGCGTACTTGAGATCCTGGGGCTGCGCCCCAATCGACCCATGACTCTCGAAACGATTGTCCGAACCGATGATGGTGTCCCCCGTCAGGCGATTCAGGGGCCCGACGAGGCACCGATCTCCCAGGCGAACACCAGCTTCAATGACCGAGAATGGGCCGACGACGACGTCCTCGCCCAACTCCGCCTTGGGATCAACGACTGCAGTTGGATGAATCGTCGTACTCATGGCCGATCCGCCATCGCCGACATCAGACCAGCCTCGCAAACGACCTGCCCGTCAACCAGGGCCCGCCCCTGCATCTTGGCAAAGGTCTTTCGCGAATTGACGATCTCAACCTCGAACACAACCTGATCGCCGGGGACAACCGGCTTCCGAAAACGGCAGTTGTCGATCCCGGTGAAAAAGATCAACTTGCTTGAACGGTCCTCCACTTTCCCGAGCAGGAGTGCTCCTCCCGCCTGAGCCATGGCCTCGACAATAAGAACCCCCGGCATCACCGGGTGACCCGGAAAATGTCCCTGAAAGAACGGCTCGTTGTAGGTCACGTTCTTGATCGCCCGGATACTGGTCTCTTTGACCTCCAAAATCCTGTCAATCAACAGGAAAGGATAGCGATGGGGCAGAATCTCCATGATTTCCCGAACATCAATCATCGTCATTCTCCAGTTTCTTGAGCCGCTGGTCCAACTCCTTGAGATTCTCCCGCATCTTCCCCAAACGTGCCACACCCGCCTGCGACCGGGCCCATTCCCCTCGGGGTCTCGCAGGGACACCGGAAACGATGGCGCCCGGCGGCACGTCTTTGAATACTGCCGTCTTGGAGGTGACCTGGGCGCCGTCACCAAGGTTCAGGTGGCCTGCGGCGCCGGCTTGACCCCCCATGACGACGTATCGCCCCAACTTCGTCGAGCCGGAAATGCCCGACTGCGAAACCAGAAGAGACCCCTCGCCCACAACAACGTTATGGGCGATCTGGACCAAATTGTCCACCTTCACGCCCCGCCCAATACGAGTCTCACCCAGAGTCGCCCTATCGATGCAGACGTTGGCGCCAACTTCAACATCATCTTCCACGACGACGATGCCCACCTGGGGCACCTTGTGGTGGACACCGTCGACCGTCGCGAATCCAAAGCCGTCGGAGCCGATGACGACGCCCGACTGGAAGATGCAGCGGTCTCCGATACGACAGTCCGGCTCAACCACAACTCGAGGATGGAACAGACAATCACTACCGATCGTCACCCCGGAACCGATGACGCAACCGGGTCCGATGACGGTACCCGCGCCGATGCGGGTGCCTGAGGCGACAACTGCCTGTGCCCCAACACTGACACCATCACCAAAAACCACGTCGTCATCAACTGACGCCGACTGATCAATACCGGCCTTGAACTTCGGCCCCGGCATCATCAGTTTCAGGACTTGAGCAAGCATCAAGTACGGCTCGTCACAGACCAGAAGATTATGCCCGGACAATGCAACGCCATCACCGACCAGGATAGCCGTGGCCTTGGTGTTTGCAGCCCGCTCGACATAGCGTGGATTATGGAGGAAGGACAGATCACCGGGACCCGCCTCGTCCAGCGGTTGAACCCGACTGACCGTCGCATCCGGATCCCCGACGACTCGAACACCGAGCCGCCGTCCCAGTTCTGCCAGAGACCACGCCCGCATCGTTTCCGACACCTGCTACTGAGAAGTGTTGAACCGACGGATCACTTCGTCGGTGATATCCACACTCTCGTCGGCATAGACCAGGCCGGCCTGGAACTTATTGAAGATCAAGGTCATCTTTCTTTCCTTGCCGACCTGATCGATAACCGGGAGAATCCGTTCCTCCAGGCCACCGAGCGCGGTCCGGCGGGCTTCGTCCAACTCGCGCTGGGCGTCATCCTGAAACCGCTGCATCTCGATGCCCCTGTCTTCGATCTGTTTTGACAACTCGGCAACCTTGGCTTCCGTCAGCGTGAAGCGCTGTTTGGACAACTGCTCGCGCAATGCATCCATATTCTCTTGAATGGCACGCCCCTCGGCAATCTTCGAATCCTGCAGTTTCTGGAGTCTTCCCAGAGCCTCCTTGCCTGCGTCCGAGTCGGTCACCACCCGTTGGATGTCGATTATCGCGATGTTGACCTGTGCCATGCCTGAGGTCGCCACACCGATCGCCACCACAAATAGAACTGTTTTTAGGATTGTCTTTGTCATATTTCCTCCTGTCGGGCCAGCCGACCCTAGAATGTCGTTCCGATTGAGAATTGAAAGTCACTCGAGTCCTCGAGCGGGTATGGATCTACAACGAGACCGTAGATGAAGCGAATCGGGGCCTGGAAGATCGGCAAGAAAATCCGGAGTTCCACGCCGTATGTATGGCGGTAGAGGCTCAAGTCCCAGCCCTGATCTTCGTGGTACGTGTTCCCAATATCGGTGAACAAAACCAACTTGACCGGCCCACCGATCCGGTATTGGTACTCCAAATTCAAGAGCCAGTACCGGTCACCACCCATGATCGACCCAGCTTCGGTGAAGAAAAATTCACCTTCCTCGGTCCGAGGACGGACCGAATAGTAGGGCAAACCCCTGAGAGTCTTGTCACCGCCAAGGCGATAGCGTTCGTACAGGGGAATCTCCGAGTCGTTATAAGGATAGAACTGGCCGACCTCGGCGTTGAAGGCGAAAATTGACTTTTGCTTCCTCGACAGCGGAACGAACTTGGTCAGCGTGATTTCGGGACGAACGTAGTCAAAATCGCCGCCGAGCGGTCCACCAGCCATCCGAATACGGGCATTGATACCTGTACCTCGATTGGGGTCAAAGGGGTCGTCACGGGTATCGTATCGATACCCCGGCGTCAAAGCGAGGGTCTTGCCGTCAAAACGCTCAACTGCGTTTTCCAGCGGCACAGGCACAACCGGCGGAAAATCAACCGGCCTGTCGTGCCCGGACGTCGCCTCCCCGGGACCGCCGAAATTGGCCACGGCAAACCGCGATTTAACGTTCTCGTACGACAGCAGTCCAGTCAACGAACCCCACATTCCCAGACCGAAACCCATACTGATCGTCGCGCCCGTGGTCTCTCTGAAATAATCAGCGATATCGGTCGAGGTACTGAAAATAGACGCCCCAAGGAGAATCCGCCGATCGAAGAGATAGGGCTCTGTAAAACTCAGTGTGTAGTAATCCGCCCGACCACCGATCTGAACGGAGACCCCCAGGCTTTCCCCGCGCCCCAGAAAGTTACGGGTATTGAAGGATGACTGAACAAAGAAGCCGTCCAGCTCCGAGTAGCCGGCCCCGAACTGCAGGTCGTTACGGCCGACTTCCTGACCCGAGACCGTGACGTTGACCTTCTTGTTCTCTTCGTCAAAATCGAATTCCAGCGGTTCCTCTTCCAGCTTCCAGTAGCCCAACGCGTTCACCTTGAAGACCGAGGACCGAAACAGGCCCATATTCATCCAGTTGCCCTCTGTGATCCGGAACTCACGACGAAGAACCTTGTCCTTGGTCGAGGTGTTCCCGGAAAACTCCAGGCGTCCGAGACGGAATCGGTCACCCTCGAAGACGTCAACCACAACATCGACGACGTGATCTTCGTCCTCGCGCTTCTTCCGGACCTCGTTGGTATATGCGTAGATATAACCTCGGTTGTGATAGAGATCTCTGATTGCCTCGAGGCCCGCGTCGATGACCTTGAAAGAGTATGCCTTACTGGCCTCGGCGCCGACCCGTGCCGCCAGCAGTTCCGCGGGAAACACGTCGGCGCCTTCCACCGTCACCGATCCCAATACGTAGGGTTTACCTTCTTCGACCGGGATAGTGATTTTGGCGCGGAACTTCTGTTTCTTGAGGGTTTTCGCGTCGGGATTTTTGGCGATCAGTTCGACCGTCGGCTGACCAACTTTGACATCGACGAACCCATGATTGAGGTAGAACTCCTTGAGATTCTGTCGATCCTCTTCCCATGCTTCATCAGAGTAGATGATGCTCTTGCCCCAGATTCGATAAAAACTGGCTTCTTTGGTTTTCTTCAAAGACCGCTGAAGGCGCCCGTCAGAGAATGCTTCGTTGCCGGCGAAGAGAATTTCACCGATCTTGACCTTGCCGCCCTCATCGATCGTGTAGACCACCCGCCGACGGTTTCTGCCAAGGTCCTCAACCTCGAAACTGATCCGTGCCGAACGATAGCCCTCAGCCGCGTAGAGAGCGCCCATTGCATTTTCAATCTTCGTCAGCTGCGCCATCCTCAGGGGAACGTTTCGGGGAACTTCGATGCCGGCCTCATCCAGGCGGTCCTTGATGTCGGTCGCACTGAGTTTCTTGTTGCCCTCGAACACCACCGCGTTCACGAATGGGCGTTCTACAACCGTCACAATCAGGTTGACGCGCCCGTCCTCGAGTGTCTCTGTCTCAATCTTGAGGTCTTCGACAAGACCCGCCTCCCAGAGACGTCTGAAACCATCCGAGAGAAACTCTCTATCGAGCAGATCGCCGGCTTCCATGCCGAGGTAGTAACCCACTGTATCCTCTGTCAGAGTCACGCCACCTTCGACAATGACCTCGGCGATCTCGGGACCCTCGACCTCCTCGGCACTGACCCAAACGGGACCGGCACAGACCACCATCACCAGCAGAATGCTTAGGACACTCGACCTCATGAACTCCCCTATCCAATACGACCGCGCCGGGCAGCCGGTCCTCGACCGACCACGCTCCGACCGCACGACCTTTGGAAGAATGCCCTTGCGCAGCCCGCAAATCAACCCTCTTCCAATATTTTTTTCAATCGAGGATAGGGCAAGCACGTCCATTTCCCTCCACATAGCCCGATGACTCCCCGGTGGGAGCCAACCTAAAAATGCGATCACACTGTCCGGCCATGTCCTCGTTGTGAGTCACAATGACCGATGTCAGATTCTCTTCTGTGTGCAGATCCCGTATCAAGCGAAAAACACCATCCGAGGCGGCTCGATCGAGGTTGCCGGTCGGTTCATCGGCCAACAAGAGTTGCGGCCGCATCACCAAGGCCCGCGCCACAGCAACTCGCTGCTGTTCGCCCCCGGACAGTTGGTCGGGGAAGTGGGTCAGTCGCGCACTCAGTCCCACCGTATTGAGGAGAACTTCCGCCTCCTGCCGGGCCTGGGTTGCGAGCCTTCCGGCTATTCGCATGGGAAGAGCGACGTTATCCCGAGCGTCCAACTCATCAAGCAGGTGATGGTGCTGAAATACAAAACCCAGCGCCCTATTCCGCAAGCGAGCCCTCTCAGAACCACTGAGGGCGTCAGTATCCTGTCCGTCCAGTTCGACCAACCCTTCATTCGCACGGTCGAGCAGGCCGACGAGATGCAGCAGCGTACTCTTCCCGACTCCGGAAGGACCGACAATTGCCAGCATTTCGCCCTTGTTGACCTCGAGATCGAGCCCCTTGAGCACTTCGACCCGAGCGTCCCCTTCCCCGTAGGCCTTGGAGATGCCTCTCAATCGAATCATGACGTTGTTGTCACTCATAACGCAGGCCCTCCGCCGGCTCCCTCCGGGCCACCACTCTCGACGGCAACCACGAGGCCACCGCCGACAAGATCAGAGCCAACCCCACAACTTTGGCCACCATCATCGGGTCGACGGAAAAAGGAACCGATGACACGACGAACACCCCACGGGGTAACGGCAGGGCGCCGGTAGCATCCAGGATCCACGCTGTGGCCACGCCGACGGCTGCCCCACCAATGGCCCCCGCGGCACCGATACCCAGTCCCAACAACAGGAACAATCGCCGCACCCGGACGGGCTCGAGACCAAGACTGGTCAAGACCGCCAGGTCCCGTCGTTTCTCCGCGGCCACCATCGCCACATTGCAGAGCAGGTTCAAGGCCGCAACGACCAGGATCAATCCTACAGCGACAAAAATCAAAATGCGCTCCAGTGCCAGGGCCAAGAGCAAGGGACGATTGAGCTCATCCATCCCCAGAACAACCACACCGTCTCGGCCTTCAAGAACCCGGCGGACCCTGTCACCCAGTTTCCAGGGCGCCGACGAATCCTTCAGGTCAAGCGCCTCGACCTGGGCCGATCCCCACAGAATCCGCTGGGCGACCTCCAGGGGAACGCGCAGTACCCCACCCTCAGCCCCGGGTTCGGTCACACCGACTTCTTTGATCTCGACCCGCGCACGCACCGGCACCGGCCCCAGCGGGGTCAAACGCCGTCTGGGAGAAATGACATCGACGGCGCCGGTCGCACCGATGCCCAACCGAGCCGCCAACACCTGGTCCGCCATCACCGACTCCACGTCGGAACGGCCGACAAGGAGTGCCGGAACGGCATCGATCGTCGATGCCACCAGGCAGTTTCCACGCAACGAACGCACAATCTCAACATCGGGGAGCGACGAATGCAAAAGAGACGCCAACTGATCGACCTCTTTCAGAACCCGGCCTGAGGCCGGTCGAACCTGCGCATGCATGGAGTGCTCGACCAGATCCCTGCGGATCGACGATTGGAAGCCCTCCAGCAGGGCCAAGGTCACAACCAACGCGACCACTCCCAGACCCAGGCCTACCAACGAAATCAAGGTCACCGTGGCCACGTTTGTCCGACGGCGAAGACCTATCAGGTACCGGCGAGCCAGATGGAGTTCAGCCCGCAAAGTCATCTCCACCGGCCATTCTGAGAGAAACGACCAAGGGTCAGTCCTTCGGCCTGAGCGCAGGAAAGAGGATCACGTCACGAATCGAACGGCGGCCTGTCAAAATCATAATCAGGCGGTCGATACCGATACCCTCGCCACCAGTGGGCGGCATTCCGTGCTCCATCGACACCAGAAAATCCTCGTCAACCATGCCGCCGGACTTTTCGGCCTGTTCCACCAGCCGGCGCCTCTGCTCAATCGGGTCGTTGAGCTCGGTGAAGGCGTTGGCTATCTCAATACCTCCGGCAAAAAGCTCGAAACGTTCGACCGTCTCGGGGTCATCGGGGCTCGACTTGGCAAACGGCGAAATTTCCCGAGGAAAATCCGTAATGAACGTCGGGTTGATCAACTGGGTCTCCGCCGTCACCTCGAAGAGCTCGGCCAATAACTGACCGTCCGAGCGCTGATCAATACGCTCAACTCCCAGTCGGCGGGCAACCCGTTCCATCGCCTTTCGCCCGATTAGATCGTCCTCCGTCAGATCGGAAAACTTCAGGATTGCCTCCCTCATCGAAAGCCGACGCCACGGACGGGAAAAATCAATGTGATCCTCACCCCAGGGGATCACCAGCGATCCGCAGACCTCTTCGGCCACCGAAGTTACAAGTTCTTCGGTGAAATCCATCAGCATCTCGTAATCTGCGTAGGCCCAGTAGAACTCCAGCATCGTGAACTCCGGGTTATGCCGAGTCGAGATACCCTCGTTCCTGAAGTTCCTGTTGAGTTCAAACACCCGCTCGAAGCCACCGATGATCAACCGCTTGAGGTAAAGCTCAGGAGCGATCCGCAGGAAAAGATCGATGTCCAGGGTGTTGTGGTGGGTGATGAAGGGCCTGGCCGTCGCCCCACCGGAAATCGGCTGCATCATCGGCGTCTCGACTTCCATAAAGCCGTGACCCTCAAGGAACCGCCTGATGGCCGATACCGCCCGGCTTCTGGTGACGAAGACCTCTCGTGAATCGGCGTTTGCAAGGAGGTCCAGATAACGCTGTCTGGCCCGTGTCTCAGGATCAGTCAATCCCTTGTGCTTTTCGGGCAAGGGCCTCAGCGACTTGGCCAGAACTTCGACCTTCGCCACCCTGAGAGACAGCTCCCCCGTCCGGGTCCTGAAGATCACACCTTCAACGCCGATAAAGTCTCCAAGATCCAGGAGGTTAACAACCTCCCATGTGGCCTCGTCAAGGTCATTCTTGCGGAGAAACAGCTGAAGGCGTTCCCCTCCGTCCGACAGGTCGGCAAAGATCACCTTGCCCTGGCGCCGAACCGCCCGAAGACGACCACCCAGACGTACGGCTTCGGACCGTGCTTCGAGTTCCTCCGTCGTCAATTCGTCGAAAGCTCCCCGCACATCCGAGACCGAAGTCTCGACTCGGAACCGTGGCGGATAGAGATCAAGACCCCGGTCTCGAAGTGCATCCAGTTTGATCCGCCGGTCAGCCATCAGCTTGTCGAGGGGTTGTTGGGTCTGGGTCTCAGTCATTCGTCCTCCCTGAGGCGACGGATTGTAACGCAGCAATTCGTCGAACGAATTGCGTGGGGTTTGGGTTTTTCGGACTCTCTCTATCGTTTCGAACCCGTTCGGCCTTCCCGTGGTGTTTTTTGAGGAGTCTTTCGCTGTGCTCGCTTCGTCTTCGGCACGACCTTGCGGGTTGCTTTCTCGAGCTTTTCAATCTCGGTTCGCGTCAATTCCCGGAATTGGCCGGGCGACATGTGATCGTCACGCAGCGGACCTATTGCCGTCCGGCGCAATCGTTGCACCGGGTGACCGACACGGAAAAAGAGCTCGCGGACCTCGTGTGTCCGACCTTCGGTGACCTCTACGCGCCACCAGGAATTGCCCTCACGGGTGATCCGCTCCCTCCTGGCACTTTTGGGGATGACCTTCTTCCCGTCGACGTGAGCTCCCTTTCGAAGCCTGGCCGCCTCGGACTCGGAGAGGTTCCCCCGGACCTTCACCAGATACTCCCGGACGATGCCATACCTCGGGTGGGCCACTTTCGTGGCCAAATCACCATCGTTGGTCATCAGGAGCAGGCCTTCGGAGTGATAGTCCAGACGACCCACGGGATAGACCCGTTCTCGAATGGTCGGCTTGAGCAGGTCCACCACCGTCATCCGCTCTTCGGGATCGTCACAGGTCGTCATAACCTGGCGGGGTTTGTAGAGCAGGATGTACCGCGACGCTTCTTCCCTTTTGAGCATCTTGCCGTCGACCTTGACGTGATCGACCGATGGATCCGCCGATGAACCCAGCTTGGCAACAACACCGTTGACCGTCACACGTCCTTCGGTGATGATCCGCTCGCCCTCACGACGGGAGCATAATCCCGCCTTTGCCATCAGTTTTTGTAGTCGTTCTTGAGCCATCATTCCCTCCTCGTTGGGGGGCGCCCAGAATCAAGGGCGCCTCCAGGACATTCCACCTCGCGGCGGGGGTGCAGACTGTAGCACACGGGGGCCAGGGGCCCCATCCGAGCCCGAGCCCGTTGCCGAGCCCAAAACCCAAGAGCGCCCCTCTCCAACGGCGCGTGCCTGGTACGGCTTTCTTCACCGGGAAGACCTTCCGACCAAGACGCCGGTGCGAAGAAGGCCGATACCTGGCAACGCTCGGCGAGCGCCTCGGGAAACGAGTTTTGGCCAACGCCGTAGGCCGCCGAGGTCAATTCCCGGAGGGGTGGTCACCAATCTGGCCGGAAAAACGCTGTCCCTCCGGGAATTGCACCGAGCGGGGTCGCGCCCAGCGCGATCCCGAAGGCCGGGGCCTGAACAGCCCTCATCAGCTAACCACTCTGATCGACAACCTACCAGAGAACCTCAATATCGTACTGCGACAGCTTCGGATCCGCCGATAAGATCGGGAGCCTCTCGCCTTGACCCTGCACAAGCAGCATTCTGTCGAAAGGGTCACGATGATGCAGCGGCAGGGTGCTCAGACGAGTGGTCTGGTCAACTTCAAAAAAATGAACCCGAGATGAAGATTCCGCTGCCACGGCCTCGGGTTTTCGCCCCTGCGGTCTACCACTGTAGGATGGCACCCGCACAATCCATTATTGGATTGTCAGAGAACCACATCACTCCCAGGAGGAACCAGGAATGAAACGGAACAATGGCCTGACACTGATCGCAGTTGCACTCTTTTCGATCCTTTCCCTTTCGATGGTTGTCGGTGTCCATGCTGCATCGACAGAAGCCGTCCGTGTTCCTGTGAACGCAGCCACCAACCTCACTCAATTGACCCTCCACCCGACCCAGGACCTGGACTACGGCAGTTTTCGCTGGCTGGAGGTAGAAGCGTCGGAACTCGAACGACTTCGGGCAGCGGCTATCCCCTTTTCGAAAGTTGAAGCATTTGGCGAGGTCCACGTGATGGGGTTCAGTTTTGACCCCCTGGTCGATGGCGAACCGGAAATCCCCGAGGCTCTGCGCGCTCGGACCGGCGCCTCCGGTCTTGCCCTGATTCAACTGGTCGCACCGATCAGACAGGACTGGCAGGACATACTCGACGGTCACGGCATCAAACTGCTCCAGTACTACCCACACCAGACCTATCTCGCGTGGGTCAGCCCATCACAGATTGAAAGAATCGGGAATCTTCCCTTCGTACGCTGGTCTGGTCAGTTTCACCCGGCCTACAAGATCAACGACACCCTCACTGGGAGGTCAGGGCCCGTCAAGAACATCGACGTGATGTTCTATGCCGACGGGAGAGAGGCTGCGACTCTCGACGAATTGCGACGTCTCGGCGGCCGCATCGTCACCCACCATCCATCACAGCCCGACCGGGCATTTTTCAACGCCATCGTCGAAATTGACGCGGCGAAGGTCCCCGACATCGCACGCCTTGACCACGTTCTGTGGTTGGGGTTCCAGAGTCCCATCCCTGTTCTCGATGACGAGATGTCCGATCAGATCGTGGCGGGCAATCACCCGGGCGGCGTGCCCGAAACCGGGTACCTCACCCATCTCGTAAATCTCGGTTTTGACGGCACCGGCGTCATCTGGGCGACGATTGACACCGGCGTCGACTACGCCCACCCGGATCTCAACGCCCACATCGTCGGTGGCTACAGTTTCCCAGGCGCACCCTCGTCTCCACCCGGAAATGACTGCTCGAGTGGCGGCCATGGGACTCATGTAACGGGG
>JAUXDC010000048.1 GCA_030618605.1 Holophagae bacterium
GGTCGTGCCGCAATGCGCCGAAGACCCTCAGTGAGAGGGCGTGAGTGCACTCGTGTTCCATCCGGACATCGAAGGAAAGTTGGTTCCAGAGTTCCTGCTCAAGGCCGACATCCTCAGCCGAGACGTTGCTGTAGGGACCGTGGGACAGGATGATGAACCGGTCCTTGTAGAGTTCCGGGCGTGGGATGATCCTTCGGAATTCTTGAGTCCACGCTTCCTCGGTTTTGTTGGCGGGGTCTCCTGCTTCCCAATGCGATCTCAGGATCTTGATGCGATCCCAGTTATTGAGTCCGTTGACAAGGCAGGCGCCCATCGCCTGGGGGACTGCAATTTCTTCGTTCCGGGCGGTCAGGGCGCGTACGAGAGTCTCAAAATCCGACCTGGCGTTGACGGCCAGGATCGGGACCGTTCCGGCCAGAGTGCTATGCAGCACCAGGGACAGACTGTCCGGGTCGTCCAGGTGGAGGCCTACACCTTCCTCTGAGGGTGGAGTCCCTTTCAGTGTTACCTCCCGATAGGCCGCCTCCTTTGAAATGCCCGGCCTGATGGGGAAGGTCAGTTGAACCAGCTTGGTTTTCAGTACCGGCCAGGCGCCTGCTGTCAGAGCCTCGAGGTGATAGGTGCGCCAGGCCTCGAGGTAGAGTTCATCATCCAGAGGGAACTTCGGGTCATCAACGATCCTCCCCGGCCACCACCGTTCCCCGGCCGTTCTTTCCATGATTTCATCGGCGGCAGACGGCTCAGCGCCGAAGTCGAGCAAGACGTCTCGTCGTTGAGTGTCGGAGAAATCACCGGTCATAAGGCCCCCAGAGGTATTTCATTGACTCATGACAAGCATAGCGCCGATCCGCGTGCCCCTGATACCATGGTCGGAACGCACGGGCAGATATTGGTGAGGCCCTTTCATGGGGCGGGGTCGTGCCGGGGAGGTTTGGATGAAGGAAAGACTGGTTGCGATCGATGTGTCATCGATTGAAGAACTTCAGCGCATCAAGGCCGAGCAGGAAGTCATCCTCGAGCGACTGGATCTGATGGAAGAGAAACAGGGTGCTGTTTCGGAGGAGGTCTACGACCGCGTTCATCGTGATTATGAGGGTCGAATGAAGGCCCTCGATGCAGAGGCTGGACCGCTCAAGGAGCAGGCTCGAGGTGAGTATGGCGTGTTGAAGACCGTGCTGGTCGAGATTGAATCCTCGTTGAAAACAGCGGAGATGGATCAGGAGGAACTTCAGCTGCGCCACGATCTCGGAGAGTTCTCAGATGAGGCTTTCGGGACGCAACAAGAAGAGCACGAAGCCCAGGTTTCAGGGTATCAGAACGACCTTGCTGAAGCCCAGGAATTGAAGGAGAGGTTCTTGTCGGCATTTCATACCGAGGAGGAGTTGGAAGAGGGGTCTCAGTCGGGTCTGGCCGAAGAGACTCCGGAAGGTGATCCAGAGCCCTTCGGCGGCGAGGAATTTACTGAAGAGGCGGACCTTCCCGAGGGCCCTCCTCCACTCCCGGAGAATAATGGAGTTTTTGGTGAGGTGCCCGACCTTCAGCCTGTTGTCGAGGCCGAAGAGGCAGCGCCCGTGGCTATGGAAGCCGAGGAGGTCCCCGAGTTGACAGCAGCGATCCCCCTGCCGTCTCAAGTGCCCGACGGAGCAACCATGATCCTCCGCTGGCCCAAGCTCCTTCTCCAGACGGAGGCCGGAGATTTTGAAGAACATACCGTGGTAGGTGGATCGACGGTCCTCGGCAGCGGATCGGCATGTGACATCACGATCTCCGGGATCAAGGTGGCTGAACGCCACGCGGAAATCACCTTGGCGGAGGACGGGCACGTCATTCGAGACCTCGAGTCGAGCGTTGGCACCCTGATCAACGGCGTCGAAATCACCGAGTGGAAACTCGCCGATGGTGATTCGATCCAACTGGGTGAAGTCGTACTGATCTACAAAGAGTGATGCTGCACCTGCCGCTATCTGTACAAAAAAACCTGCATTGAGACCCATTCAAACGGTGAGCCTTCGACGGTGTTTTCGTAGATTGAGCCGTCGTACCGGCGGATATCGAAATCTATCAATGCGGTCTCGCCCGGAGTTACCAGATCGGTCAGGTCGAGAGTTTCGCCGACGACAACGGCGCCGGGGCACCAGCCGTTGCGCTCGTACCTCCATGTGCCCGCCTGGGGACTGTGGGGGTTGAACTCGCAGTCGGTCCGCCAGGGAACGACTGATCTGATTTGGCCGTTGACGAAGACATCCTGTCGGAGGATGCAGAATTCGGCGCAGTTTTCGGTGACTCCGAAATAATGGCCGGTGGTGATCAGCCGGGCTTCGACCCGTGTGACGTCGTCGGGAATAACCAGGGGTACGGGTTCGACCTGGTCGTCGATGGGGTTATCCGGGTTGCCGATGGTGACGGTGCGCCGTCCCCAAACATTGAGGACTTCGGCCGGGGTGCGAGGTGTTCCGGGGTAGAAGACGAAGTCGTAGGTGATGCGCCAGCCCTCACCGGCCGAGTGGCCGGGGCCGACCCAGGTGTCGATCCAGGAGACCAGGGTCTGGGGTCCCGAGAGCAGGGGCCCTAGAGCGGTGATGTCGATGTATTCGCACATTTCGAGGTGATAGGGCGTGATGTAGCGGGCCAGTTCGAGGTATTCCCAGTCTTCTTCGACGGCCTCGGGATTGAGCACAATTTGCAGGCTGCCGGTGCGATCCCAGTCGTCACAATCGCCGTTTTCCGGGCATTCGAGGTGGATTCGCAGACCGACCTGGTTCCAGTCGCCGCCTGTGGGAAACTCGGCTATCTCAACGATCGTCCGGTGGTTCTCTGCCCCGAAGTAGTGGTAAGCCTGGTTAAAGGTCCTGACGACTGTTGCCTCATCGGGGATCTCGGTTTCTGGGCAGCGGTACCACGGCTCGTCCTCGTCGAAGTCAAACCAGTCTCCGGTGTCGGGGTCGTCGGGCGGGGGCAGGGGAGTTCCGGTAACGAAGGTTGGGTCGTTGGTCCGGTTGTCGACAATCGATCCGTAGGCGGTAAATATTTCCTCCCAGGGGTCGCCCGGTTCGAGGAGGAGATTCTCACTGGATTGGAGGGTAACGACCGCTGTGAAACCCTCGCCTTCCAGATCCAACGCCTCTAAGACCCCGTTGAACTGAGTGTGGGACATCGGTTCGAGCGTGCGTGTCAGTTCTCCCTGCGATCGGCCGTCGGCGTCGAAGATCTCGATGTTCAAGACTTCGCGAAGATTGGTCGAAGGATTGACGAGACCGAGGTTGGAACGAAACTGTTCCGATCCCTTGAGGCCGGACACGATGATCGGATCCAACCCGTAACGGCGTGGCAGACCCGAGATCGACTGACCGAAGGTGCCGTTGCCGTCGCCGGAAGGTGTCCATGTCCGGCTGCCGACCTTGAGGTCGGAGGCGCCGGCATCGTTCAGGCCCATGATCACCAAGCCGGCCACCTGGTGGTCGGAGAAGTGTTCACCGATGATGTCATCGAGGGCGAGAGTCTGTCCCGGCACGATGAATGTGGCGAATTTCGTAGGTGGACCGGCCGGAGCGCTATCGGAAGGGATGACATCGATCTCAAGCAAAGTAACAAGACTGTCCCGGGCATGGTGGAGGACCAAATCGGTCACCCACTGTGAACCTTCGGCCCCCTCGGTATGGGCAGCTGCCGGGACGATTCGTTGGCGGGTGATGCCCCATTTTGTGGTCTCCGGGAGGGCTTCGATGTACGTAGGGTCATTGGTCTGATTGTCGACCGTCGATCCGTAGGCGGCCCAATCGGGCGCCGGGACCGGATTTCCGGGGGTGCCAGGGCTCTGATCCCGCCAATCCATCAGGTGGATCGAGGCCGTCATATTCGAACCCTCCAGCCCGAGAAAGGCCAGGAGGCCGTTGAGCTGTATCCAGGATTGTGCAGGGAGTTCCAGCCATTGGGTGGCCTGGGTGTCGCCGGTGTCATCGAGGATGTCGATTGCGAATACACCAAGAATGGTCGAGGAGAGGTTGACCAGGCCGATATTGGTACGGAAGGTGTCGGAGGCTTCAAGTGGAGTCAGGATTCTCTCAGGCCCGTTCAATGCGTCCTCGTCTTCCCAGGCGAGAGCCGGAATCCCTTGTCCGTAGGTGCCGGAGAGATCGGAAGTGCTTGTCCAGGTTCGAGATGTCACGATGATTGGAACTCCGTGCCCCTCGGTGTTGCGAGCCGTTACAACCAAAGCGCCCGACGATCGCTGAGGAAAGAGAGAGGCGACGGCGTCCGTGAGGACCATGCTGTGACCGGGTTCCAGCGTTTCGGGGAGGACCACCGTTTCTGGAACTCCTGGGAGTCCGTCTGGTGAAGAGCCGATCAACTCCAAACCGACAACGGCCGGACTCTGCGACGGGTTGTGGATGACGATGTCGGTTCGCCATTCGGAGCCGTAGTTGCCCCTGACGGAGGCGGCGGCCGGAATGACCTGACGCCAGGCTGGTAAGGACTGAGCTGCTGCGGTTGCGATGGAACACAGGACGATCAACACGGTTGCAAAATATTTCATCTGAACCTCCTCGTACGGGCTTCATCCTAACAGTGGAGACTCGACTAAGGTAGTCTGGAACGCGAGGAATCATCAACGGTGTTCAGCCCTTCACGTCTGTACGATTTGGCGCTTTCGATTGGAGAGAGCCTGGACCTCCGCAAGAACTGCGACCGGTTTCTGACGGAATTGGTGTCGACGGCGGATCTGACCACAGCGGCCGTATGGTTGCGGCACCGTTTGTTGATCGGCGAGGGATCGACCTTCGGCGAACAGGCGGAGGAGATCGCGGTGCTGGTGTCCGGAACGCCGGAGCTCTGGTTTGACACGAAAAAAATCCCTCTGGATCACGAAATTTTCGAACAATTGAGGGAACAGCGGTATGTCTCGGCAGGGGCAAGCGAGGACGGTTTCGCGGACCTCAAGATCGAACGGAAGATCCATGGCGGTGTGGCCGCGGTGCTTGCGTTGGGCAGTCTGGGATTCCTGCATCTCTATTCAGCTGATCGACGCGGGGCCTTTTCTGAGGCCGAGTTGAGGGAACTGGGCCGGGTGGTGTCCAAGTTCACGGTTTCGATCGAGGCATGCCTGGCGCATAAC
Source organism: Holophagae bacterium (assembly GCA_030618605.1). GTDB lineage: Bacteria > Acidobacteriota > Thermoanaerobaculia > Thermoanaerobaculales > Sulfomarinibacteraceae > DAOWGJ01. The sequence continues at coordinate 5,114 of JAUXDC010000048.1, forward strand.
CGGGTGATGCGAGAGGTGGCCCTGAGAAAGAGGGTCGAGATCGATCTCCAGCATCGGGAGGAGCACTTCAGGGCTCTGATCGAAAACACGCTGGATATCATTCTTGTCCTGGATTATGACGCGACGATCGTCTTTGCCGGTCCGTCGGTGGACGGGGCCCTTGGTTACGAACCGTCACAGCTCGAGGGTACGAATTTCTTCGAACTGGTCGATCCTGACGAGGTCACCGGCCACTTCCAGAATTTTCTGAAACAGGTCAAGGTGCCGGGCGAGGCGTCGGCGGTTGAGATGAGGATCCGGCACGCCGACGGGACGTGGCGGATCCTTGCAGTCAGCAGTAACAACCTGCTGTCTTCTCCATCGGTCTCCGGCATCATCATGAACTGTCACGACGTGACTGAACGTAGGGAGTGGGTGGCCAAGGTTGAGGCCGCCCGGAAGCGTGCCGTTGAGGCCAGTCGTGCCAAGAGCGAGTTTGTTGCCAATGTCAGTCACGAGATTCGAAATCCTCTGAACGGTGTCATTGGGATGGCCTCGATCCTGCTGGAAAGCGATTTGAAACTCGAGCAACGGGATTGTGCCAATACCATTCGGGTCAGTGCGGATACTCTGTTGACGATCATTGAGGATATTCTCGATTTGTCGAAGATTGAGTCGGGCAATCTGAAGATCGTCAACGAGGGCTTTTCGCTGACGGAGAGCATCGAGGGGTGCCTGGACATGGTGGCGCCTACAGCGGCCGAAAAAGGTCTGGAGTTGGCTTACCTGCTCGATGACACCGTAGTCGATCATCTGAACGGGGCGGGAGCAAGGGTTCGGCAGGTCCTTCTCAATCTCCTCAGCAACGCGGTGAAATTTACCGAAAGCGGCGAGGTTCTGGTTTCGGTTTCCGCCAAGTCCCTCGAGTCTGGGATGGAGGTTCATGTATCGGTTCGGGACAGTGGCATCGGGATCGATCCGGCCGGTTCAGAACGGCTTTTTCAACCATTTGTTCAGGCGGATGCATCCACCACGCGGCGGTATGGCGGCAGTGGTCTGGGCTTGGCAATTTCGAGGCGTCTGTGTGAGCTGATGGGCGGCCGGATCTGGGTTGCCTCAAAGCTGGGCAAGGGCTCGACCTTTAGCTTTACCTTTAAGGCGGATGTGGTCGAGGATCATTCCGACCCTGGAACGGATCGATCCCCGCTGGACGGAAGGCGAGTCGTTGTGGTCCACCGCAACCGCATGATGCGGGATGTCCTGACTCGATACGCCCACGACCTGCAGTTGCGGGTTGTGGCTGTTTCTTCGATTTCCGATGCTTTGGAACGAGTGGAAGCATTGAGTGGCAATGGTTCTGAGGATATCGATGCACTGATCGTCGACGAAGCGGCCTTTGCCGCCACCGACCGTAGGGGATTTGATGCCCTCAGGGATCTGGAAGCCCGGATGCCGGTAATTGTCATGCGGTGGGCTGTCCCTCAGAGCGGTGTCCTGAGCTTGCCGAAAACCAGGACTCTGGTGCTCAACAAGCCAATCAGGTCGGCCCAACTCCGGGCAGTGCTCGAAAGGGCGTTGGGCCTGGAAGTAGATGGTCTTCTGGGATCCGTCGCGGCCATGGCGGAGCAGGGCTCGAGACCGTTGCCCAGTAATTTGAAGATCCTTCTGGCCGAGGACGATATCATCGGCCGGAAGGTTGCCCTGATGGTGCTGGAAAGCCTGGGCTGTCGTGCCGACAGTGTTCCCAACGGCAGCGCAGCGGTTGAGGCGGTACTGAAGGGCGGGTACACAGTTGTCTTGATGGACCTGCATATGCCTGGGTTGGACGGCCTTGAGGCGACTCGACGCATTCGGGAAGCGTTCCTGTCATCCCAGCCGACGATCATCGCCATGACTGCGCGTGCGTCGGCCGAGGACAGGGAACTGTGCCTGGCCGCCGGAATGGATGGGTACCTGACCAAACCGATTCGGAAGGGAGCACTCTATCGGGCGCTTTTGGATGCTTCCTCCACTACCGTTTCAGACGGACCTGAGGATGGGAACGCCAGTGTCGATTCGGACCGAATGGCGGTATTGCTCCGGACCGGCGGCAGGGGAATGATCACCGAGTTGATTGATCTCTACTTGAATGAGATGCCGGATCGACTGAATCTCCTGCGCGAGGCGATACTCTCCGGAGACGCAGAAGCTCTGCGGACGGTGGCCCACAAGATCAAGGGGAGCAGTTCCAATCTTGGACTTCCCCAGGTGGCGGTAGCCGGTGCTACCCTTGAGGGTGTCGGAAGGGGTGGAGATTTGGAAGACGTGGACCAGTTTCTCGAGTCCATGGTCGTTGCTTTCGAGCGGGCCAAACTCGGTCTGGAAGCTATGGTTGAAGGTTGGGACCGTCATGAATGAAGATCTCTGATGGCTGTGATTCTTGTTGTCGATGACGACGCGATGACGCTCAAGTTGCTTGAGCACACCTTGGTTTCAGGCGGCCACGAAGTTGTCGCGACCGCTAATTCCCAGGAGGCTGCGTTCCTGGCAGCATCTCACCAGGTTGATGCCGTCATTTTGGACGTCATCATGCCGGGCCGCTCGGGTTTCGATGTACTCAAAGACCTTCACCTCAATTCCGAGACCAAGAAACTTCCGGTATTGATGTTGTCGTCTCTCAGTGAGGCTGAAGATCGTGTCAAAGGTCTGCGGGGGGGTGCGGATGAGTACATCGGCAAGCCCTTTGATCCGGAAGAATTGTTGCTCCGGCTCAATCGATTGATCGATGGTCGTGTGGCGGATAGGCCCGAATTCCAGGGGTGCCTGGAGACGCTGGCATTTACCGAGGTGATCCAGAGCCTTGAACACGGCGCCACCAGTGGTGTCTTGGAAGTCGGGTCGGGGAACCGTCGCGGGATGGTGATGGTGACCGGGGGCGTTCCGATGAAGGCCACATGGGGCCGGCTCGAGGGTTTCGATGCGGTCTTGGCGATGATGGACGTGAAGTCGGGGACGTTTCAATTCCACGAGCAGACCCCTCCCGATTCGTCGAAATCAGCAGCCGGGGAGATTGACATTCAGAAGGTGTTGTTTACCGGCGCCTGGCTGGTAGACGAACTCACGAGGTGGCCAGAAGTCGGTGATCTTGTGCCTCTCTCCGTTTGCCAAGGGATCGATGATCCGGTCTTACCCTCGGAGTGGAATTCGGTGCCTGTAGAGGCTGTGTTTGAAGACATTCGGTCCAATTCCGGTATATCCATCCTGGGTCTGGAGGCAATGGAACGATGGGCGCCTCAGAAGATTGCCCTGGCGGTCCGATTTATGATGCACAGTGGGGATATTGAGGTTGCTGCGGACGGCGTGAGAGGCGAAGACACCGACGGCATGGAGGAGGAGACTCTTCGATCGGCCGTTGAGGCGGTGATCAAAGCCATCGAGCAGCATGGATTCTCTTTTGAACTGCCTCATGTGCTGATCCTGGTGGAACCTACGGTGTACGGTGCATTTCTTGAGGCTCGGCAGGCCCTGTCGGCGGAAGATCTGGTGGTATCGGGCGAGTCGATTACGGCGGCCTGGCAGGGTGGGAGAGTCGCGACACTTGCACTTCGGGGACTGAGAACAGGGCTTGTTCTCCACGTTGTGTCGATGGAGTCTCCCGCCGGCCTGAAACAGGTCAGAGCTCAGATGGCGGATTATCCCGCCGTGGTGGTATGGGTTGGCGATCCGAAAAGACTTGATGAGTTGGAATGGGTCTTCGAGTCGATCGAAACCGCACAGACCTGTCAATGGGGCATTCTGAGCACCATAGGACAGGAGGCGGCCGTCGAGGCTGAGCAGGTCTTGAAGGGGAAAAAGAGGTGGCGCCTCCACATCCACAATATGACCAATATGGAAGATCTGCTGCGTGTTATCGCTGACAGCTGATAGCTGATAGCTGATAGCTTTTATAACGTTGCCAGGGCTTCCGGGTTGAACGGCTTGATGTCATCGAAATGGCCCTGTTGTACCTTGGTCGGCCACTGAGGATCGGTGATCAAGGCCCGCCCGACTGCAACGAGGTCGAACTCGTCGCGTTCCAGCCGTTCGATGAGGTTTTCGATACTCATTGGACCGGCGCCGTTTCCCATGAAGGCGCCCAGGAAATCGCTATCCAAGCCGACACTGCCGACGGTGATTGTCGGGCACCCGGTGATTTTTCGGGTCCAGCCGGCCAGGTTGAGGTTCGAGTCTTTGAACTCCGGTTTCCAGTATTTCCGGGTTGAGGCGTGGAAGACATCGACTCCGGCTTCGGTCAAGGGTGTCAGGAGGGCTTCCAGCTCTTGAGGGTCTTGGACCAGCTTGGCCCGGTAGTCGCCCATCTTCCACTGGGAAAAGCGAAACACGATCGGGAAATCAGCGCCGACGGCCGCCCGTACGGCCGCGACAATTTCGGTAGCAAATCGGAGGCGATTCTCCGGTGATCCGCCGTAGTGGTCCGTTCTTTCGTTGGTCTTTTCCCACAGAAATTGGTCGACCAGATATCCGTGGGCGCCGTGGATCTCGACTCCGTCGAATCCCACCGAGCGGGCATTGACGGCGCCTTGGGCGAATGCCTCGATCACGCCCTCAATGTCGCCTGACCCGAGGGCTGTCGGTGGTGTTCCCCCCTCCCCGTGAGTGGGGTGAAGTATTGGGGATGGACCGAATCCGCCCATTGACGGGTCAGGCTCCATTCCGGGCTGCCGAACGCTGCCGACGTGCCAGAGTTGAGGGATGATCGCCGATCCGGCGTGGTGAACTTCTTCGATCACCTGGCGCCAGCCATCGAGGGCGTCATCGCCGTAGATCCGAGGCACCGCTGGATAGCCGTTCGACCCCGGGCAATCAACCACCGTTCCCTCGGTGATGATCAATGCCGCACCACCTTCTGCGCGCTTTCGATAGTAGGCGGCGACTTCAGGGGTGGTGACTCCCCCGGGTGAATGGCTGCGAGTCATGGGCGCCATGACGATACGGTTCCACAGGGTTGTCGAGCCGAAGGGGAAGGGCCTGAACAGAGTCTCAGTGTGAGTTTTCATAAATGAAATTACCGGTCATCCGGCGCCCGCTGTCAAGTGCGGGCTATGGCCAATACTGTTCAGTTAACGGTGCAGCCGGGACAGCCGCACCCACAACAACACATTACTCATTGTCGGGGCAGGCGTCCCGCTTGCCCCATGTGCCCTAGACTGAACAGTATTGGGGCTAGGGCGCTGCCCTTCCTGCGGCGCTGATACCCAACGGCACTTTCGGCTGAGGCGGTTTGAGGTATCGGGCGAGAAAGCCGTAAATCGCTTTCCGGCCTTCCCATGCCTCAGGAGTGTCCAGGCGGTCGAAACTGTGGCCTCCCGGGACGTCGTAGATCTGATACTCGAAGTCCTTGTCCTCGGCCTTCAAGGCCTGGATCAGATGCTCGACCTCGATGAAGGTGACGTCTTCGTCGTGGGGATTGGTGTGGATGCGCAGGGGCTTCGACAGCTTGTGGACATTCCACACCGGGGAACGCCGTTTGTACTCTTCGAGGTTTTCCTCCGGCGTCTGACCGATATGGTGTTCGGCATCGTAGTAGGCCTGGTACTCGGGTCCCCAGACGCCCATGCGCATGATGAGGTCCGATACCGGGACGCCGGCGAAGGCACAGGCAAACGACTGAGGATGGTCGAAAAGGCTCATCAGCGCGATCAATCCGCCGTGACTCCAGCCGAGGATGCCGACCCGGTCCGGATCAACCCGGGGGTGATTCTCAACCGCCCAATCCCGTGCCGCAACGCAGTCTCCGACCTCCCGTCCGCCGTAGTCGATCATTTCGTAAAACGATTTTCCGTAGCCCGTCGAGCCCCGGTATTCCGGCGCGACCACGATGTAGCCCTGGACCATCAATTCACGAATGATGTGAGCGTAATAAGTCGTGAAATCAGAGTGTACCCCTCCGTGGGGGAGGATCAGCAGGGGTAGATTCTCAAGGTCTTCGAATGCCTTCGGAGTGAAGACGTAGCTGTAGAATTTGACCGGGTTGCCGGCGCCGATGGCGTTGGGATTCTCCTCCTTCCATCGAGGGGGACCGTAGATACGCACTTTGTCGACGACTGCGATATCACCGACACGGTGAAACCAAAGAAGGTCGTCGATGCTCTTCGACAGCGCATTAACCTGGTGCCGCAATGTCTCGTGGCGGCCCTCGAGAGCCTCGATGACCTCAGACGACGGTGTCTCGGCGGCCATTGAAATCGGGGCCACGACAATCAGAACAACGATGGCAATAGGCACAACGCGCATCTCGAACCTCCTGATGGCGTCTCAACGGGACGTCAGGACGCTGAGATGAGAATAGCAGGGGCAGAGGCCGGGCGGCCCCTGCCCCTGAAATTGACGACAACCAAAATCCAAGAGCGCCCCTCTTGGGCGGCGAGTGCCTGGTCAGGCCTTCTTCACCAGGCAGACCTCACGACAACGGTGACATTGCGAAGAATGCCTGACCTGGCAACGCTCGGGGAGCGCCTCGGCAATCGAGTCTCGGCCAACGCCATAGGCCGTCGAGGTCATTTCCCTCAAGGGGCGGAATTCTCCTGATCCCGACCCTGTAGCCCCTTGAGGGAAATGCACCGAGCGGGGGCGCGCGGGAGCGACCCCGAAGGCCGGTGTCGGATAATTCTTCCTAATTCTATAGGGGACGCTGTTAAATTCTTCGAGCCGCCTACTTGGTCATCTACCACGACCACGCCGTGGTATCTCCTCCTTCGAAACCGTCTGAGAAGAGTGCCGGCCCGGAGCACGCCCCGAAAAACACCTCGAACAACTCTTGCCGGTCGGCATCGGCCAGGGCCTCGGCGGGGAAGCCCAGGAACAGGCCGATTGAGGAGCCGACGGTTTTCAGCGTTGCCGCTCCGCCCTGATCGCCATCGAAGGCCAGCTCTCCACCGGCATCGGCGACGAAGGTGTCGGAGTAGTTGCTGAAGGGATAGCTCAATGCGTAGGGGCCCAACCCTGAAAACAGGGTTCCAGAGCCCGTCACGGTGGTCTGATCGACATCCGAGGTTGCCGATCCCAGGCCAAGGTGAGAGGTCATGAACTCGGTCAGATCTCGGTCGTAATAGTAGTCCTGGCCGCTGATCATCACGCAGCGATCGCCTTCGTCCATCCACGACTGCAGGGCGCCTTCTCCGCTTCCCCCGGGCCCGGCGCTCCCGCCGAACTCATCCCCGACGAACCAGATAACGGTTCGATAGGGTGAGAGCTGGACGCTCGAAGGTTCGTTGTCGGAGTTGGCGGTGTCCCAGATGTCGTAGGCCAGGCCCATGGCGTCCAGCGTTGCGGTGTAGGTTGCTCTGACGTCGGGGGTGTTGTCATCGTCGTCGACCAGAAGGATCGGAGGAATGGCGCGGGTGGTGAATGCCCAGACAACCGAGGGGGCGCCGTCACCGCAAATATTGGCAGCCGTCACCCTCCAGTAGTGCTGGGTGATCGGATCCAGAGCGACGGTCAGCGATGCTGTTGTGCTACCGGTTGTGATCGTGTCAACGAGGTCAGTGAAGGCTGCATCTCTCGCGACTTCCAAGGTATAGGCGGTGGCGTTGGGCACGGTTGACCATTCGAAGGTGGTGTCTATCAAAACTTCGACGGCACCATTTGCAGGAGCAGTCAAGCCGGGAATACCCGGGGCACCGTCAAAAATGGTCAGTGTGATGCCGGCGTCATGAGTTAGCAGGCCGGCGGTGCCGGTGATGGTCATGTCATACGAGCCGGCTGCAACGCCACCGGTGTTGCCCAGTGTCAGAGTGCTCGAACCTGGGGGGATAACGGTGTCCGGGGCAAAAGTGGACGACAGACCCGCCGGGGTCCCACTGAGAGTCAGAGAAACCGGATCCGAAAAACTCTGAAACTGGAGCACCTCAACGGTGAAGATGCCGTCATTGGGTGCACATACGTTCATTTGCCTCGGCGAGGCGGTGACGAGGAAATCAGTGCTGATGGCGACACGGTCGATGAAGACGTCGGGGTCAGGGTGACTGTTCTGGATATTTCGGTCGTCTGCCCACTGGGCGACGACGTAGCTCTCGGTCTGAATCTGAGTGTCGTAGTCGCCGTGATAGCAGGTTGCGAGTTCGTTATCCAGGTGAATGGGAGAAGAAACGTCGGACAGGCGGACACTGGGCTGGTCCCAGGTCACACCGCCGTCGAAGGACATGCGCTGGTAATAGTCAACCAGCATGTTGTCGGTGGTGTCGTTCCGGCGGTCATACCAGGCGATTGAAACCTGGCCGGAGGCGCCGACACTCATGCTGGGAAAGAACTGGTCGGTGGTGGTCATGTCGTCGTTGACCCGCACCTCGGTGCTCCAGGTGGCGCCGTTGTCGGTCGAGCGGCGGTAAAAGACATCGACGATGTCATCACCCGAACCGTCGGGATCGTAGGAATAGACGACGTGCAGTACTCCGGCGGTGTCAACGGCGATCTGTGGAGAGGGCAGGTATCTGATATTGCCGTTGAGGGCGGCGCGGCCGCAGGATCCGGTCGCCGAACTATGTCGGGGCTGAGTCCTGCCGGCTGCCGGGTCGGTGACAAGGGCCCAGGTGTCGCCGCCGTTGGTCGATCGTGCGATCTCGATGTCGATCGTACTGGAGCCGAATTTGACCCAGCCGACGAAAACATCACCGTTCGGCGCCACGACGGGCCAGGAACCCTGGACGCTGCCGGTAGGACTGACCTTGTTCGGGGTCGACCATGTCACGCCGAGATCGTCCGAGTATGTTGAATAGATATTACCGCCCGCATCGAAGTGGGTCCAGACGGTGTAGAGCCGTCCGTAAAATCCGCTGTCCGGATTGTTGTCAACCGTCATCAGCTCCTTGTCGTCCGACGAGCCCGAGTGGATGTTGCCGACCGAGGTGAAGCTCTCGCAGTCGTCAACGCTTTTCCAAATGCCGAGACTGCCGCTCTTGAGGGCGGCAAAATAGAAGGCCTCGTCTGCCTTGCGCCAGACGATGGACGGGTCGCCTCCTGAACCGGCTCCCAGGGCGCCCTGGTCGGTGAAGGTCTGACCACCATCGGTCGAGCGGGAATATCCGGTAAAGCCCTCAGAATTTGCGAAATAATGCCACGAGTCGTTGTAGCCGGAGCAAATCGTCCCAGTCGTCTCGTTGAGGGACAATGAGGTCTCGCTCTGCGTATGGGAGGTGGTTCCCGTATCGCCGGACGGATCGCTGACCGCCACATCAACCTCCGCAGTTGCGCCCTCGCCCTGCCGGACGAACCCTGGGGTGTTGGTGACACGGCCCAATTCATGTTCACGACCACAGGCCCTCAAGAGGTAGAAAAGAACACCGTCCATCAGGGGACGCTTCGCGGGGTCATCCAACTGAGCGCAGACATCTGCCGGGGCCTTTTCGACCTTGGCCGGACCCGAGTTCGGAGTGCCGGCATCGAGAATGCCGGCGTTGAGGCAGGTCAGTACCAGAAGGCAAAAGATGATCGTGGTCGTGAGGTTTCTCAGGCGCATAGTGTGTCTCCAAGTCGATATTCACCAGGTCGGCAGGTATCCTTGCAGAAATGATCAAACGAAGCAAGTTGCAACAAGAGTCATCTCTGCAATATCGGTCTCATAGAGATAACCTAAGTTTTTCTCGGGCCCGAGCCTTTCGGCTCGGCAGGTCTTCGGCCTGGCGTCGGTTCCTAGCCCACGCTGGTCGCTTCGCGACCCCCACGGCTCCGCCGTGATCGCCCTTTCGGGCGATGCGCGATGTCCCTACCCCTTCAACTCTTCCAGAAGCCCACTGAGGCTTTGCAGGCGCCCAATCAGATCGGTATGGAGGTTGGACGGTCCCTCTTCACTGGAGGCTTCCAGGGCTTTCCGGGCGCCTTCCCGATCGCCGGCGCCCAGTCGGGCGATGCCAAGGAGGCGCATGACGTCAGGCGCTCGTGTGCTTTCGGTTGCTTGTTCCAGGTAGCGGAGAGCTTCCCGAAAGCGTTCGGCCTCGATGGCGATGGCGCCCAGGGCCGCCAGGGGGAAGTGCAGAAGTTCTCGTGGCATGAATTCCAAAGCCTCGCGGGCCATCTCCCGAGCGATGGTTGGATCCTCGTCGAGGTCCAGAATAATCAAGGTGAACTCGTAGGCGGCCATGCCTCGAACCAGGAGATTGTCACTCTCCGAGAAAAACTGGAGGGCGAATCGCCGTGCTGTGGCGGCATGGCCGGCCCGGCGGAGACTCTCCAGCAGGGCCGCAACTGCGGCGGCCAGGAAGGGCGAATCGGCACGGTCCTGGTGGAGGAGTCGGTGGGCGTGACGTACTGCTGCACGGTTGCGGCCGATCGCCGCAGCAAGCAATGCGGTGGTTGCCCTGAGTTGAGGGTGAGTCGGGGCGACGGATACCGCCTGGGAAAACAGTTCGAAGGCATAATCTTGGCGCTCGGCAGCCAGGGCGGCGCCCGCCCGTCCGGCCAGCTGCGCGGCCTCGGCGGGAAGGTTCTCAGGAGGCGCTTGGGTAAACAGGCGAACGGTTTCCTGATACCGAAGCCGCCGGGGGTCGAGGCGAAGCACGTTCCGAAATGTCTCCAATGCCTTCTGAGACCAACCCCGTCGGAGGTAGGCCACGCCCAGCTGATAGAGGGCGTCTTCGAAATCTGGGGCCAGTGCGACTGCCTCCTTGAAGTGATCGATGGCGAGCCCGGTTCGGCCCAAATCCAGAAAGTTCGCGCCGAGCAGGAAAAAGGCCTGTGGGATGCGATCCAGGCTGATCGCGGTTTCCAGGTGCCGAACTGCCTCTTCGGGCTGCCCCTTCATGCCGGCCAGGGCGCCCAGCGTAAAGTTCGGCAAGAAGGCAGTCGGATCGAGATCCCTGGCCGTCGTCAGAACCTGTTCGGCCCTGTCCCAGTTGCCCAGGTCCGAGGCGACGGTTCCCAGGTAGATCAGAGATTCGACGTGAGGTCCTCTGAGGGCCAGGACCTTCTCGAAGGCAGAGGCTGCCACGTTCAGCTCTCCCATTTCAAAGGCAGTCTCACCCAGGAGGCTCCAGAGTTCGTCATTGACAGGTGTCAGGCCGGCCAGGTCGGTCATCTGTGCCAGCCCTCCGCCGAGATCGGGCCGGATCAGGGTCGAGTTCAGCGTCTCCAAACGTTGGCGGAATTCGGGGCTGTCGTTCCCTGAGTGGATGGCCTGAGAAAGGATGCGCCGGGTCCTGTCGCTGAAACGCTTGACGAGCGCCCTGGAGTGCAGTTCCTCGTCCGCAGCCCGCTCCCAGTCCTCCAACATCTCCGACCTCGATACGATGCCTTGTTGTTCCAAGAGGGCCGTCAGAGTCTGCACGCCCGCGTGGGTGACAGTCAGATTGTGCTCCAATTGGCCGAGGTGGCCAGCCGAAGCGGCTATGGCTTCGGAGAGGTTGCGGAGTCCGTCCTCCAACTTGGTCAGGCGTTCGAGAATATTCTCTTCGAGGTCTTCCTGTGCTTCGAAGAACTGGTCTTCTTCACTGGGCACTCGATCCGTTTGTGCGGCCGAGATTACCAGGAGTCGAAGGCCGCACCGACGGCACTGCTCGAGGTTGACTGGATTGGGAGTGCCGCACGCCTGACAAATGATGACAGTTCTGTTGGAACCTTTCTTGGGGTTAGCCCTCCGGGTAGTCATAAAACCCCCGGCCGCACTTGCGACCGAGGCGACCGGCCTCGACCATCTTGACCAGGAGCGGACACGGCCGGTATTTGGGATCGCCCATCCCGGTATGAAGCATCCGCATAACGGTGACGCAGGTATCAAGGCCGATCAGGTCAGCCAAGCGCAGAGGTCCCATCGGATGATTCATCCCCAACTGCATGATCTGGTCGACCGCCTCGATCGAAGCGACGCCCTCATAAACGGCGAAGACTGCTTCGTTGATCATCGGAATCAGCAGCCTATTGGAGACGAAGCCGGGGAAGTCCCTGCACTCGACCGGTGTCTTGCCCAATCGGCCAGCAAGGTCGACGGCCAGATCGCGTGTATTGGTTGAGGTTTCCAGACCGCGGATGATTTCGATCAGTTGCATTCTGGGAACCGGCAGCATGAAGTGCATTCCGATGACGCGGTCAGGCCTGCCGGTTGCGGCAGCCAAGCGTGCTATCGACAGGGATGAGGTGTTTGTGGCCAGGATGACCTCGGCCGAGCAGACATTGTCCAACTGTCGAAGGATGCCCCTCTTGATGTCGCAATCCTCGATGGCGGACTCGATCACCAGATCGCACCGGCTGTGTTCCTTGAGGTGGGTCGAAGTTGTGATCCGTTTGAGTGCGGCTATGACCTCATCCTGATTCAGATCACCCTTCTCAAGAAGGCGGTCGAGATCCGTGGCGATCGACTCGAGTGCTCGTTCCAGTCCGGCCTCATCGATGTCGGTCAGGAGGACGTCGAAACCGACGATCGCGGCAACCTGGGCAATCCCGGCACCCATTTGGCCGGCACCGACGATACCCAATCGCTCGATCGAAGACGTGAGAGTTTCTTTCATTGCTGAGCCGGTCTCGGCCGAAGATCTAAAGGGCGGCTTCGAGGGCTTTGGTCAGATTGGATTTTGCGACCGCGCCGACCACTTTGTCGACGACCTCGCCATTCTTGAACACGAAGAGAGTCGGGATCGCACGGATGTCGTACTTCAAGGCGATTTCCCGAGCCGTATCGATGTTCATCTTTCCGACGATGGCTCGGCCGTCGTACTCTTCGGCAATCTGCTCAACCGTCGGTCCGATCGCCTTGCACGGCATGCACCACTCCGCCCAGAAATCCACCAGGACTGGGACGTCGGCCTTGAGGACGACTTCGTCAAAGTTGCTCGGGGTAATTTCAATTGCTTTTCCGGCCATGTGATTGCTCCTTAGCGGGTCTTTACGTTGCCGTTTTTGGCAACGGGCGCATGGTACACCATTTGTGGGGATTCAGGGGTCAGGGGTCAGGGGTCCGGGGTCAGATTATAGGTTCGAGGGAGATTCATCCTTCATCCTTAATCCTTCCGCCTTTCTCCGAGATCTTCCAGCATCATCC
>JAUXDC010000190.1 GCA_030618605.1 Holophagae bacterium
TGTCGTAGAAACCGACAAAGTCCAACTGTTCGGGAGTCAAACCTGCCTCGGCGAGGCAGTAGTCGATGGCGTGTTGTGGGAAGCCGTGGTCGTGTTTGACGCGGGTGAATCGCTCTTCCTGGGCCGCTGCGACGATCTCGCCATCGACGACCAACGCTGCCGCCGAGTCGTGATAGAACGCCGAAATCCCAAGAATTGCCGTCATGGCCTGAGATCATAGCTCAGCCGGAAGCTGGGAAGCTAGGATGCAAGACGGGGGTGCTCTCTCCGACGGGGGTGCCTCTATAGAGAGTCAAGCCCTGTTTTCGAATAATTGTCAAAGAATTCATCATCGTCATCTCTGTACCAAGTGATCATGATGCTGTCTTGTTGTAGACGAGGATCGCCTTGATTGTGAACGCAACTAGTATCAACCCGGTCCAGACGAGCTCGGCTGGAGTTTTCAGTCCCGGAACGAGAAAAGACAGGACGAGCTTCAGTCCAACCAAGGAAGTGATTATCAGGAGTCCCTTCATTTCCTTTCTGAGTAACCTCAGACTGTCCGAGCTGTCAATCCCTTGCATTGTCTTAAACCTCCTAAATCTGTCTGATCGATTGTTGTTCTAACTTTGTCATCAAGGGACAAAATCGCGAAGCGATTTTGGTCCTTTGGATGAATTCGTTAGGTATGTATGTATTTGATATTATGATGTTTAACTACAGGCGCATAAAGCGCACACCTGACCCCATTCCGTTATCGATCGAATCTCGGGCTCAGGAAACGCTACCGGATGAATCTTGGTCCGACTGAAATACGGCCATCAGGCGTCATCGACATGCGCTTTACATCGGTATTGCGGTTTTGGCGAGGGCCAACGAACTCGTGTTGATTCATGACAATCTGTGAGTTTCAGGTCAATCCTTCGGCACAACACCGACGTCATTCGCATACTGATTCCAGGCGGTCTTGAGCATCTCGAGTGTTTCCGGCATCAGCTCGGACAAATCTCTTGCTTCACCTGGGTCCTCTACAACATTGAAGAGCTGCCAAGTACCTGTGCCTCCCCAGGGCTCGGACACCATCAGTGCCTTGAAATCACCCTGACGGAGCCATTTGTCGCCGTTCATCTCTCCACCGACAAACTCCGAAGAGTCATAAATGGTTTCTTTCGTACCATCGAGTAGCCCCAACATCGAGCGCCCTCTCATTTGCTCGATCGTGCGGCCCTCAAACTCGGTAACATAATCCACCCCCGTGAGTTCCAGGATGGTTGGCATGATGTCCGTGACATAAGCAAAGGCGCTGCTTTGGCGGCCGCCTTCGATTCCAGGACCCGAAATCAGGAGGGGTGATCGGATACCGCCCTCATTGACGGTCAATTTGTACCTATTCAGCGGCCCCGATGAGGCGCTGGAAAAGCCGATGCCGTATGCATAGTTCGATCCGGGATGTCCGATGTTGTCCAGACTATTGTCAAACATGTCCATGAATCCGGTCTCAAGAACTCTTGGGTATTGTTCAGAATAGGCCGGGTTCGCCCCATTGTCGGAGAGGAAAATAATCACCGTATTGTCGTACTCCCCGATGTCCTTGAGAAAATCCACGACGCGACCGTATTGATAGTCCATTGCTTCGAGCATTCCGGCATAGACTTCCATTCCGCGTGCTTCGAGTGCACGTTCATCATCGCTGAGCTCATCCCAAGGCTTGATCAAAGCACCACGTTCGGCAAGCTCCGCATCCTGTCCAACAACCCCCATCTTCTTCGCGGTTTCCCATCGGCTGGCCCTCAGGACTTCGTATCCGTCGTCGTACGCGCCCCGGTACTTCGAAAGCCAAGGCTCAGGGACGTGTACGGGATCGTGAACGGCAGTGAATGCAAGATAAGCAAGAAAGGGCTTAGCATCGCCTTGGTTCTCGCGGATGGCATCCATCAGAAAATCAGTATAGCTCCTACTCGAGTAGAAATCGGCCGGCAGCGTATCCAGGTGCTTTCCGTTCATACTGTACTTGGCCGGGTGGTCCATCGGCAAGATGCCGAGCATGTCAGCCCAGTGGCTAGCCCCTCCGACAAGCATCGAGAAACTGCGGTCGAACCCACGGTCGAAAGGGAGAGTTCCCGTTTCGTGGCCAAGATGCCATTTGCCGGACATATAGGTGTGATAGCCACCGCTACGCAGAACTTCGGCCAGAGTCACGACTCGGTCGTTCAGGTGTCCCTCGTAGCCCGGTTTCCCCGACTCGTTATCCGTCATGAATTCCGCCATATTGCCCAACCCTGCAATGTGGTTGTCATTGCCTGAGAGCAACATAGAGCGAGTCGGCGAGCAGCTTACCGACACATAGAAATCCGTGAACTTCACTCCCTGCTGAGCGAGTGTGTCGAGATTTGGGGTATGAATCTCGCCCCCGAAGCTTCCAATATCCGTCCAACCCATGTCATCAGCCATCACGAGCAAGATATTGGGTCGTGTGGTCTTGCCATCTTTGGACTGAGCAGGTGCCTGTCGTTGTCCGCAGCCTGTTAGGCAAAGAGCCGTTGCTATGGCGATGATCGAAGCTGAGCGTAGGTTCATGCGGTAACTCCTTGCCGTTGGTTTGGGGGCGATGTTTCTAGCGGATAGGGCTTCGAAGTGCCCACGGCGTAGTGAAGTCGATTTCACTTCTGTCTGCCTAACGCTTGAACTCAGCGGCACTGGTTGTTGGCATGGCCGGTGCCCTTGGGTTTTCGTTCGCACTGGACATGCCAACAGCCAGTGACCGCTGTAGTGATTTGTTAGACGGGGCCTGCAAGATAGGGTGGATTCCTAAGTGCTGCGTCATAGTCGTCTCCATGGAGAAAGGGCCAAACCTCAACGTCGCCTGCTGAGGCCACACGTGCTCGGAGGATACGGCCGCTAAGGCCAAGAGTGAAGAGGTTGAGAAGGCCGACCAAAAGCCAACCAGGAAACGGCAAAGCAGGCCACTCGTATTCAAGGTCTGTCTTGAGAAATAGGATCCACCTCGCAACCTCTCGTTTCCCTGCACGAGATAGGGAGAAACGTCCGTTGAGTTTGTGTTCGGATAGATCAGAGTAGAGATGCCAAGCACCCTCGAGGTGAATCTGCTGAATCGCCAGATCGGCGCTGGAACGTGGAAGGGTGTCTTCGTACTGGTCGTTGGTTATCGACCCTTCCGCTAGAAGCCTGAGGTTCTGAGCGAGAACGGTTCGTGCTGTTTGGTCCACCATATATCCTCAGCACCGTCTAACTATGCAATTCGGATGCAAAAGTACTGCATAGTGATTGACGGGCTGGTATTTTGCACAGGCCTTTGTTTCTCCATGTCCCAAGCCTACAGTAGGTTACAAATCCTGTCGACCGTATGGACATTGGATCCCACAAAAACAAATAGTGCAGGCTGGACCCGGTCCCGGAGCCTGTTATCGAACCCCGGCCTTCTGGAGCGCCTTCGGCCCTCCAGCTCGGTCGTTTCCCGGAGGGGAGTCATTTCAGGTGTTGGGGGAGCACCGCCCCTCCGGGAAACGACCTCGGCGGCCTGCGGCGTTGGCCGAGATTCGATTGCTGAAGCGCTCGCCGTGGGTTGCCCGGTGTCGGCTTTCATCGCGACGGCGGCATAGTCTGGAGTTCTGCTCGATGAAGAAAGCCGCACCCGGCACGCCCCGGTTCAAGGTTTTGGGCGCTCTCGGGTTTATACGTCGGCGTTGGCTTTCCCGGTCGCTGAGAGCTGATCGCTGACAGCTTTTCTAATACCTATACCACTCCGCCTTGTAGGGTCCTTCGATCGGCACGTTGATGTAATCGGCCTGCTCCTGGGTCAGGGTGGTCAGTTTCGCGCCGAGTTTATTCAGGTGGAGCCGCGCGACTTCTTCGTCAAGGTGTTTGGGCAGTGTGGTGACACCGATTTCGTGCTCGTTCTGCCACAGGTCGATCTGAGCGAGCACCTGATTGGTGAACGAGTTGGACATGACAAAACTGGGGTGGCCGGTGGCGCAGCCCAGGTTGACCAGACGCCCTTCGGCCAACAGGTAGATCGAGTGTCCGTCGGGGAAGGTGAACTTGTCCACCTGCGGCTTGATCGTCGTCTTGACGACGCCCGGCCACGCTTCCAGGGCGGCGACCTGAATCTCGTTGTCGAAGTGGCCGATGTTGCAGACGATTGCCTGATCCTTCATTCGGCTCATGTGCTCGGCGGTGATGACGTTGAAATTGCCCGTGGTGGTGACGAAGATGTCGGCGTGGGGCAGTGCGTCTTCGACTGTTGTGACCTTGTAGCCTGCCATGCAGGCCTGGAGGGCGCAGATGGGGTCGATCTCTGAGACCCAGATCTGGGCGCGCTGTCCGGCCAGGCTTTCGGAGGAGCCCTTGCCAACGTCACCAAAGCCGCAGATCATTGCGATCTTGCCGGAAATCATGACGTCGGTCGCCCTCTTGATGCCGTCGACCAGGCTCTCGCGACAGCCGTAGACGTTGTCGAATTTCGACTTGGTCACCGAGTCGTTGACGTTGATTGCCGGTACCAGCAGTTCGCCTTTTTCATGCATCTGATAGAGCCGGTGGACGCCGGTGGTGGTCTCTTCCGATACGCCTCGCCACTGTTCGACCACGCGATGCCAGCGTGTGGGGTCATCCTTGAGGCCTTCGGTAAGGAGTCGGTTGACGATTTCCAATTCCTCATTGTCGGTTGGTTCGTTCAATAGTCCAGGTGTGTTCTCTGCCGCATATCCGCGGTGAATCATCAGGGTTGCGTCACCGCCGTCATCCACGATCAGGTGTGGGCCGCTGCCGTCAGGCCATGTCAGGGCCTTTTGTGTGCACCACCAATATTCTTCGAGGCTCTCGCCCTTCCAGGCGAAGACCGGAATACCTTGGTCGGCGATTGCCGCTGCGGCATGGTCCTGGGTCGAAAAGATATTGCACGAGGCCCACCGGACGTCGGCGCCGAGATCGACGAGGGTTTCGATCAAGACCGCGGTCTGAATGGTCATATGCAAACTGCCTGTGATCCTGGCGCCGGCAAAAGGTTTGGTCGGACCGTATTTGGCCCGGGTTGCCATCAGGCCGGGCATCTCCTGCTCGGCGATTTCGATTTCACGTCGGCCCCATGCGGCCAGGGCAATGTCCTTGATCTTGTATGCAGTTGTCATCAGTCCGTTTCCCATCATCGGAAAAATTAGCCTACGGGAGTAGGCCAAATGCATTCTAACCCACATTTCCTTGACCTTGAATCGTGCATCCGGTGATAATCACTGTCGCGGAGGGTTGATGCGTCACAGGGATATTGATATTGACCGTTGGATGCCGGCGGATCAGGGTGCGATGCCGCCCGGCGGTCCCGCCATGGGCGGATGGGTTGACGACCAGGGCCACGAGATCGACGTCATGGAATATGCAAGGCTTCTGTGGTCGCGCCGGTGGCTGGTGCTGGCGGTTCTCGTTGCGACTGTGGTGTTGGCCACGGCATGGTCGGTGACTCGGCCCAAACTCTACCGGGCGAATACCAAGATAATCGTCGAGCCGACGTCTTCGATCAACAACAACCAGTTTGACGCCTTCGTCAGCTACTGGCAGTTGGACAGGTACATTTCCGACCAGGTGCAGGTTTTGGAAACCGACCGGCTGGCCAAACGGGTGGTGGATCAGCTTGGGTTGGCGTCGCTTCCTGAGTTCGAAGGAAGGAACCCGGGCCCGGGGATCGTCCTTGGAGGGTTGACGGTCAAGCCGGTGTCGGAGAGCAACGTGATCGAATTGTTGATGGTCGGGCGGGACCCCGATCGAGTTGCGGAGTGGCTCAACGTCTATGTCCAACAATACATTGCCGCCAACATTGAAGACGGAATCGACAAGACCCGCAAAATCTACGAGGTCATCCAGTCCCGGTTGGATCCTCTTCGTTTGCAGGTCGAGGATGGCCAGGAGAAACTGATGTCCTTCCAAGAGGGGCATGACAGTCTAGGATTTGCCGACGAACAAAAAAACGTCATTACCGAACAGGTTGACCTCTTGACGAAGGAATATGCCCAGGCCAAGGCCGAGCGGATCCGTCTCGAGACCAAGCTGAATGCCCTCAACCAGCTGAGGGCACGGCATGTGTCCGAGGTGGCCTTTCCAGAGGTCCTGGAGGATTCGACGATCTCCAACCTGTTGCAGCGGCGAGGTGAGGTCGAGGTCGAGTTGCTGGACAAGCTGGGGACCTACAAGGAAGGCCACCCGGCGATCAAGGAGCTCCGGGTCCGCCTCGAGGGCATCGACCAGGCGATCGAGCGTCAGATTCAGACCCTTCGAGTGGGGATGGAGACCCGATTCGACATGGTCAAACGGAGGGAGCAGTCGCTTTTCCGGAATATCCAGGGCCTGAGGAATGAGACGATCGAACTGTCCAAGACCAGCCTGGAGTATGACCGTCTCGAGGAGACGTACCTCCAGAACAAGAGGTTCCTCGACGACATGTTGGCCCGGTCCAATGAGGCGGACCTTTCGGCGACCGCGTGGATGAATAATATTCGGGTGATCGAGAAGGCAACACCGCCCCCAGGCCCGTTCAGCCCCAATTTGAGGCGAACGGTGGCTCTCGGAGGTGTGTTGGGGCTGTTTCTCGGCATCGGTCTGGTGCTGGGGCTGGATTTTCTGGACCACACCCTGCGTACTCCGGACCAGGTGGAGCGGTATTTGGGGCTGGAAGTCTTGGCGGCCCTGCCCAAATTGACTGATGACAACAGCCGAGCGTTGAGGGAGGCATTCCAGACTTTGCGCACGGCCCTGATGTTGGCGGCACGAGGCGAGGGGTGCCAGATCCTGTTGGTGACATCGTCGGTGCCGTCCGAGGGCAAGACAACCGCTTCTTTTAACCTTGCCAAGGTATTGGCGGCTGGAGGGGCTCGGGTTCTCTTGATCGACGGTGACCTTCGGAAGCCGCGTCTCCACCACATGATGAAGGTCAAAAACATGCGGGGATTGACCAGCCTGGTCCTGGGCGAGAGCCAGTTGAAGGACGTGATTCATGGCCTGGCTGACGTTCCCAATCTGGACATGGTGACCTCGGGGCCATTGCCATCCAACCCACCGGAACTCTTCGGGAAGCAGAGCTTCAAGGATCTCCTGGCCACCGCCAAGGAGAATTACGACTGGGTGGTCATCGACTCACCACCGACGGCGTCGGTGACCGATCCGGTGGTGGCGGCGCAGTTGGTCGACATGGTTCTGGCGGTCGTCAAGTACGGCGGCCCACGCCGGCAAGTTGTGGCCGATGCGATGCGGACGCTGAAGAGGAGTGGCGTTCGGGTTGCCGGTGTATTGCTGAATAACGTCGACATCGAACGAGACCACTACTATTCGACCTACTATTACTCCTATTATCACTACGGCTACGACGAAGATGGGAAGAGGGA
>JAUXDC010000165.1 GCA_030618605.1 Holophagae bacterium
CGATGCCGCGGCCCCTGCCTTCATCTACTGGATCGACAATGTAGCCCGTCTCGACGGCGCCGCGGGCAGTGTGTGGCGTTCCGATGTGGTGTTGCTCAATTCAGGCGAAGAGGATGCGATGGTTGAACTTTGGCTATTCGCACCGAATGGCGCCCAAGTTCTTGAAACGACCGTCCGTAACGGCACCGAGGGCGTCTTTGAGGACGTTGTCGGTTTGATCGGTACATCCGGCAAGGGGTGCCTGGGCATCGGCTCGAGTCAGGCGCTGCAGGTCTCGGGCAGAGTCTACAACGAGGCGCCGAACGGCACCTTCGGCCAGTACGTACATGGATGGAACGACGGTGATGGGCTTGCTGCCGAGCAGTTTGGAAGGTTGCTCCAGTTGCGGCAGGTCGAAGGTCAGTTTCGAACCAATCTGACGGTCACAAATACCGGAATTTCGAACGCAACCGTACAGGTGGCTCTTTTTGACTCAGCCGGAAACGAACTGCATCAGTACACCCTTGATGTCGAGTCTCGAGAACTGTTGCAGGATCTCGAGCCCTTCAAAAAAAGGGCCGGCCGGGCCAATCTCGGTTGGGGTTTTGCGGTTGTCGAGGTCCTCGAGGGCAGCGGACTGTTGGTGTCGGCCTCCGTGATCGACTCTCGTACCAACGACGGCACGACGATTCCGATCGTCGAATCACACGAGTAACAGGGTGGAGCCAGGAGGTCGCTACTCAGGCGGTGCGGCATCGCCGATATTCAAGCCGGGTGCCGGCAGGCTGGGAATCCGGATCACTCTCTCAAACGGCTTGTGACCCTGCCATCTGATGATCAGCGTATGCTCGCCGGCGGTGACTTTCTTTCGGATCAGAGGAATCTTTCCGATGTGAGCGCCGTCGAGATAGACCTCGCCTCCCGGCGGGGCCTGCCCGGGCAGGGGGTTGACCGTCAAGAAACCGAGATCGATGGTCAATGCCACTGTCTGGCCTTCCGAGACTCCGACCTTTCTCCATAATTTCTGGGGTTCGAAATCCTGGACGTAGACCGTGAAGGAGTACTCTCCCGGCATCAGGCTGAGGGTGTGGATCTGCCTGGATTGTCGGGTCCCGGCCACCCACTGACCGTCAACCTGGATCGGTGAGGGTGGATCAACCACGATCCTAACCTCAACAGGCCCCTGAGTTGGGACGGGTGGTGGCTCGGGGGATGGAACAACCGTCGGTGTCTCGACGGGCACGGGTGTAGCGGTCGGCAGCGGGGTAGGAGAGGGTGTTGGCGTCGCCGTCGGCAATGGTGTCGGCGTGGGGACCCAAGGGGCGCCCTGAGGTCCAAAAATAGCCTTCTGGGCTTCGGGAGAGAAGTACATCAGCGCGGCGGCTGCGCTGAGAAGTCCAATCAATACCAGAAAGACAACCAGAACCGGGTTGCCCCGGCGGCTGTCCGGTTGTTCAAACTCAGGTTCATGGTGGATTTGAGGGCCACTTTCCTGCGGGGGTTGGGTGAGGATTTTTGTGCCCTGAATCGGAGTGGTGTCCGGTTCGCTCGACTCGTCGTGGGATTCGGGCAACCGGTCGATTGCTGATCTCAGAAACCCGGTTGTCACGTCCTTGACACCGGCCCCCGGTTCAACACCTGGAGAAATCTCACGCAGAACGTCAATCAATTGGTCGACCGTCTGGAACCGGCGATTGGGGTCCTTCTCGAGACATTTTGTAATTACCGCCTCGAGTTCCACCGGGCAGGTAGGAGTAAAAACCCTGGGTTTTTCCGGTTCGTCATTCAGGATTCGGTAGAGCACATTGCTCAGAGACGAGCCCTTGAAGGGCCGGGATCCGGTGATTAACTCGTAACCGACAACCCCGAGAGAGAAGATGTCGGTTCTTTGATCGACGTTCTCCCCTTGGATCTGTTCAGGCGCCAGGTAGCCGGCGGTGCCCAGGGCAATACCGGTTTGGGTCAGATTCGATCCACCTTCGAGGCTCTTGGCGATCCCAAAATCCATGATCTTGACGGTACCGTCCTCGAGAATGCGGATGTTCGAAGGCTTGATGTCCCGGTGAATGATGCCTCTTTGGTGTGCAAAGCGCAGACCCTCGGCAACCTGGAGCAGGACAGAGGATACGGCGTTGATGTCACCGAGAACTCCGGCATTCAATAAATGATCAAGGTCGAAGCCGGTCAGGTATTCCTGAACAAGGTAGGGGACACCGTCCTGAAGCCCAAAATCAAAGACCATCGTAATGTTGCGATGGACGAGATTGCCGACAAATTGGGCTTCCTGGTGAAATCGTTTACGAACTTCTTCATCATGAGACGCACACATCTTGATGGCCACAGGCCGTTTGATGAATGGGTCCCATGCCTTGAAGATCACACCAAATCCACCAACGGCGATTTGAGAGATCACTTCGTACTTGCCGATCTGCTGCGGAATTTCCATGCAGACAGGATTGTATCGCGGAATTTGAAAAGCAGGCGCTGATTCAGGGTCTTGGGGTCAAAGTTGAGGGGTCAGGGAAAAGGGAGCACAGCACCTCAGTAGTGATGTGCGACCGACATCGTCGGACTACGATCCATGAGTCAAGTGGAAAGACAGTTCCTCGAGGTACACCTTGAGATCGACCGACGTCACCCTGACGCCCTCTGGGGCCTTGACCCTGATTGGGGCAAAATTCAATATGCTGGGAATTCCAGCATCGGCCATTTTCTGACAGATTTTTTGGGCGGCAGACGCGGGTGTTGTGATGACGCCGATTTCCACTCTTCGTTGTTCGACAATATCTGCAAGACGTACCGAATCCTCGACCAACAAGCCTGCAGGTGTCGGGGTGTTGATTCGAGAGGGGTCACTGTCCAAAACACCCACGACAAGGAAACTCTCTCCGGAAAATCCAGAATAATGACACAGGGCCGTTCCCAAATTGCCCGCGCCGACAATCAGTATTCGGCGCTCCCGGTCCAAACCGAGGATCTCCACGAGGTACTGCCGGAGGTCACGAACCGAATATCCGACTCCGCGAACCCCAAATTCGCCGAAGTAGGCGAGGTCCTTTCGAATCTGGGCTGAATTGAGGTGGAACCTTTTCGCCAATTCCTGACTGGAAACGGTTTCTATATCAGCATGGATCAGTCGCTCGACGCACCGAAGGTAAACCGAAAGCCTGCCGATAGTCAGGTCGGAGATGGTGGAAGCATCGATATGTCGTTTGTAGGACATCATTGGAACCTCACTGACGCAATGCCGGATTAAACCTCGACATATACAACCGGCATGTGGGAATTTTCACAAAGTGATCCTAGCGCGATCACATCGTGCGGTCAATGAAAGGAACGCCGTATTCAAAGGGCTTTGAATCGACAGCCGGTTCGGCTACAATCGCTACCGAAGGAGGAGAGAAATGCGCAAATTGTTTTTGGTCCTGGTCGTAATCACCTTGGGTGTCGGTCTCGTTCAGGCAGGCGTTGTAGGAAAAGACGGCTCAACGCTTCCCGACCGAGTCAACACAGACACCAACCAAAGAAGCCCACTCCAGGCTGATTGGGAATGGAGTACTGCGGGAACCATCGATGCGGTGCCGACCACCGGTGGAAGCTGGGATGGATGGGGAGAGCACTTCATCGTTCAGGTGACCAACACCACCGGTTCGGATCAACTGATGGTTGAATTCGGTTTCCCCTGCGGTGGCACTATGGCTACACAGTGGATGGTATGGCTCGATCCTGCGATGCCGGCCAGTTTTTCAGGTGGAGATTTCAGTGGCGCCTTTACTGCGACCGATCCTGACGATCAGACCCTCCCTCCTGTTAATTACACCTACGTTGACGTGAGCGCCGACGGTGTCGTGATCCCAGATGGCCAGGTCTTCTGGTTCGGCTACACCAACCCCGGAATCTCCGGACAGATCGACTACAACGGAGTCGATACCTTCGGGTGGTATTCGGGAGCCTGGGACGCTGACGGTCCATGGGGACGCACCACGGTCATGCAGTTCAAGGCCAACATCCCGACTCAGCCGACCCCAACCCCTCCGCCGGGCGGAGGTGGGGCCGCACCGATTCCGACGCTTTCGACCTCGGGAATTGTTGCAATGGTGCTGTTGCTGATCGGAATTGGTTTCGTCGTCGTAATCAGGCGTCGATAAGTAACTTTTGAGTGAGGGTATGAGCCGGTTCCCTTGGTGGGAATCGGCTTTTCTCTTTCCCCTCGGGAGGGTTGATGAATCATCAGTTGATCTCTATTCTGGATTTTGGATCCCAGTACACCCAATTAATTGCACGCAGGCTGCGGGAGTTGGGCGTCAAGACCGTAATCGAGCGGGGTGATTTTCCGGCCGAGAAAATCCGGCAGAATAACGCCATCGGCATCGTGCTTTCCGGCGGGCCATCATCGGTCTTTGAAGAAGGCGCGCTCCAGGTGGACCCGGAGATCTTCGCCCTTAATATTCCCGTTCTTGGAATCTGCTATGGCATGCAATTGATGGCACGGTACCTCGGTGGGGAAGTAGCCCCCTCCGGCAGCCGGGAGTACGGGTTGGCGGAGTTGGAGATTGTCGCCGATCGGAGCGTGCTCGCCGGTACGCCGAAACACCAAAGTGTCTGGATGAGCCACGGGGATCATGTCCGTCAGACCCCGGATGGGTTTGAGGTTCTTGCACGCACCGAGGGGACGCCGATTGCGGCCATGTTCGATCCGATACGCCATTTCGTAGGCCTGCAGTTTCATCCGGAGGTCAAACACACACCCAACGGCGAGTTCATGCTCGAGCACTTTCTCGACATGGCAGGGGCCACACGGGATTGGAACCCGGAGGCCATCCGAACGGAGTTGGTCGAAGGGCTGCGCCGGAGTGTGCCCGACGGCAGGGTGATCTGTGGTGTTTCCGGGGGGGTAGATTCCTCAGTGACCGCGGTCTTGTTGCGCGAAGCGATCGGAGATCGCCTGGTGCCGATCTTCGTCGATACCGGGCTTCTTCGAAAAGGTGAGCGGCATGCGGTAGAAACCAGCTTCGAGCGCTTTGGGATGGCACTGGACGTCGTTGACGCGTCCGAGAAATTTTTCTCGGCCCTTGAGGGTGTTTCGGACCCTGAACGAAAACGCAAGATCATCGGGCACGAGTTTGTCGAGGTGTTTCAGTCCGAAGCCAAGCGTTTTTCTGACGCTTCATACCTGGCCCAGGGCACTCTTTACCCTGACGTCATCGAAAGTTCAGGTGTCCGGGGAACGGCAGCGGTCATCAAGACCCACCACAACGTCGGAGGGCTCCCGGCACGCTTGGGGCTGAAACTGGTCGAGCCCCTTAGGGATCTTTTCAAGGATGAAGTGCGTCGGGTAGGGGAGGCATTGGGACTTCCCCACGACTTTGTCTGGCGACACCCGTTTCCGGGGCCCGGCCTCGGCGTGCGGATCCTGGGTGAGATCACACGGGAACAGGTCTCCATTCTGCAGGAAGCCGATCACGTCGTCCTGGATGAGATCCGTCAGGCAGGCCTCTATGATGCTATCGCCCAGGCCTTGTGCGTATTGTTGCCGGTACGGTCGGTCGGGGTGATGGGAGATGCAAGGACCTACGAGCAGGTCCTTGCAGTTCGTGCGGTCACCACCACCGACTTTATGACTGCCGACTGGTTCCGTTTCCCTCCGGAGGTGCTGGATCGCATCGCACGGCGGGTTGTCAATGAGGTGCGCGGCATCAATCGCGTCGTCTACGACATCACCTCCAAACCACCCGGCACTATTGAGTGGGAATAGGGAACATCGCGCATCGCCCGGAGGGCGATCACGGCGAAGCCGTGGTGGTCGCGAAGCGACCCGCGTGGGCATGGGGGAGAAACGTCAAACGCTGAAGGAGAGATGCTTGCGTCCTGGCATCCCAGCGTTCCAGCTTTCAGGCTTTATTCTCTGCTACCATCTCCCGTATTCCGCCGGTTCAGCTTTACCCGGCGGTGACGCCGCAGAGGTGAACTGCGGCAACGAGGAGGAGACCATGGCTCGCAGAAAAGTCCTGATCATGGGTGCAGCTGGGCGTGACTTCCACAATTTCAACTGTTTGTACCGGGATAACGAAGACTATGATGTGGTTGCATTTACGGCTACGCAAATTCCCGATATTGACGGACGAAAATATCCGGCGGAGTTGGCCGGATCCCTCTACCCCGAAGGCATTTCTATCTATCCGGAGAGTGATCTGGAGTCTCTGATCAAAGAACATCAGGTGGACGAGGTCTGGTTCTCGTACTCGGATGTTCCCCACACCTTCGTAATGAACAAGGGCAGCGAGATCATAGGCTGGGGGCCGAGTTTCGGCGTATGTTCGGCCACCAGAACGATGATTGAGTCGTCGAAGCCGGTGATTGCCATCTGCGCAGTCAGAACCGGTGTTGGTAAATCCCAGACGACCCGATATGTCTCCAATATTCTCAAGGACCTGGGTAAGAGGGTCGTGGCAATTCGACACCCAATGCCCTACGGAGACCTGGCCAAACAGGCGTGTCAGAGATTTGAAACCTATGAGGACCTCGACCGCCACCAGTGTACGATCGAAGAACGAGAGGAGTACGAACCTCACATCGACAACGGTTTCGTCGTCTATGCCGGCGTCGATTACGAGATGATCCTGCGCGAAGCTGAAAAAGAGGCCGATGTTATCTTGTGGGACGGCGGCAATAACGACACCTCATTTTACAAAGCCGATCTCTACATGACGTTGGTAGATCCCCACCGGCCTGGTCATGAACTCAACTATT
The DNA here is from genome assembly GCA_030618605.1 of Holophagae bacterium. GTDB lineage: Bacteria > Acidobacteriota > Thermoanaerobaculia > Thermoanaerobaculales > Sulfomarinibacteraceae > DAOWGJ01. The sequence goes on from JAUXDC010000165.1 coordinate 6,730, forward strand.
TCCCCGGTGAGACCAACCTTCGTATTGCGGATCTCCTGATCGTTAACAAGGTCGATACCGCGGATCCGGCCAAGGTCGAAGAAGTGATGGAAAACTGCCGAAATGCCAATCCCAACGCAACCTTAATCAAGTGCCGATCCGCGATCACCGTTGACCAACCCGAACTTGTCGCCGGTAAGAGGGCACTGGTAGTGGAAGACGGTCCCACATTGACTCACGGCGGCATGACATACGGCGCAGGCTGGTTCGCAGCCAAAGACGCGGGCGCCGCTGAGATCGTCGACGCCAAGCCCTATGCGGTGGGAACGATCAAGGCGACCTTCGAAAAGTATCCCAACGCAGGAGCGATTCTTCCCGCGATGGGCTACGGTGAGACACAGGTTCGGGAACTGGAAGAGACCATCAATAACACTCCGGCCGATGTCGTCGTTGAGGGAACACCGATCGATCTCAAGCGCATCATCACAGTCAACAAGCCGATTGCCAACGTCAAGTACGAGTTGGAAGAGGTGGAACCGGGCACGATCAAGGCCATGGTCAAGGCTATTGTCAACAAGGTCTGAACTGACAGTTTCCACGAAATCTTAAACCCGGCGGAGTGGAAACTTCGCCGGGCTATTTTCTCTGGTTTCAGAGACCAACAGATTACCGAGAAGGAGAGATACACTAGGGAAATGGTGGAACCCTCCAAGCACCAGTGCCGAACCAAAAAGACGCTTGTCGTTCGGTGTACCTCCGAATTCTACCTCCTCAACGTCGGTCGAGTTCGCCGCGTAGTTGATCACATGCCCCTTCATCGATCGCCATTCTTGGTGCCGGGGTTGTCAGGCTTGGCCCGATTCGGTGGAGAGCCTTTGGCCGTTTTTTCCCTCGAGGCTCTGGCGGTTGGTGAGCCCCGGGTCCGAGACGTCGCCATGACGGTCGTCGTCATTGAGCTCGGAGGAGATTCACCACAGCGACTGGGTTTGGCTGTTGACGAGGCGCTGGAGATCGTGTCCCTGCCCGAGACTGACCCTGGCATGGTGGCCCAAGACGGTGTGATTTCGGGCCCCCATGACATCGACGGTCGTCAGGCGTGGTTGGTCAACATCGATGCCCTCAGTGCGCAGGGCTCTCTTGATCGGTGTCCTGGAGTGAACCAAGCAAAGGAGTACATTTGATGGATAGGAAACGATACCGTACCTGGTTGGGGCCGGTCATTCTCGTGATGGCAATACTACCAGCAGGGGCGCTGCTTGAACTGGCCATTGGCGCCGGACGGTGGACCTGGTTGGTTCGCGGCTACATGGTTTTCGCCATTCTTCTGTTGGTTGTGTATGTGGTGCTCGTATTTCTTCCGGGTCAGCGGGTTCGGCAGAGGCTCGCTACCTTGCAAAGGGACGGTGAGGTGCATCAGGCCGGTCTGATCCACGTTTTGGAAAATTTTCGTCACGGGGACCTGGTTGCTGCGTCGTTGCCAGGTCTCGAGCTTCCTCCAGGAATCAGTGGGTCAGTCGAAGCGGCGATCAATGCGCTCAGCGGGCTGGTGCAGCAGATTCAGGCGGTTTCGGTCGACGTCGCTGGGACGGCCAACAGCGTTCATGCCACATCGGCTCAATTGGCTTCAGGATCCTCCGAGCAGGCTGCGTCGGTCATAGAGATCACGGCAACGATGGAGGAACTGGCCAGAACGGCGGCTCAGATCGCTC
>JAUXDC010000153.1 GCA_030618605.1 Holophagae bacterium
CCCCCCCTCTCCCATGCACCCCCTCTGTTCTCCTTCTCCCCCTCTTACCGACAAGGCCTACGGGCAACTGTCGGGATAAAAGGTGTAGTTCTCATCCCAAACTCCGGCGCAGGTAATAAAGGCGCCGCTGGTCCCATTGGTGATTTGGGTGGAAGCGACGGTCACACTTCCTAATCCATAGTTGGTCAAGCCTTTGGTGGTTCCTATCAGATTGGAATGATGGATGGTGACCGTTTCCTCCGATAATACCGAGAGGTTGAGTCCAGAGGCCGAACCAGTGAGGTGAGAATGGAGAATCGTCAAGAGACCGTCCCCGTCTGAAACACTGATCCCGTAGTAATTACAGAGTGCTGTCACCTGGTCGATCACAGAAGGACTATGAATATTTGTCAACAAAATCCCATGACTGGCCCAGCCGGCCTCCCCGGATGCCGAGGCTCTCACATTGAGCATTGTGACTGCTCGTTCGCTGACAGTGCTCGTATAGACGCCATGTGCACTAAATGTGGTTGTCTGGGCAGTGGCTTCGACATTTGTCAACTGTATGACCGTGGCGGAGGTGTACAAGCCGTAGGCTCCACCTGAAGACTCGGTGGCGGAGGCCGTCACATTCTCTGCAATCAGAGTGCCGCCTCCGCTGGATTTGATTGCGTAAAGGCCCGCTGATCCTCCGCTGACGACGGCGTCCACGTCCAGCAGGGCCAGATCTGGGGAGGTGCTTTCCAGGGCGATGCGTGTGCCTCCTGTGCCGTTAAGGACTTCGAGGGAGGCCCTTTCGATCACAACTTCGTTACCGACGTTGATCAACGCGCGGTTGTCTGAGCCATTGCCCTCGGAGATGGCAGTTATGTCGAAGACAGCAGAGAGATAATCAGTGTTGACTGCAAGCGAGGCCTCAGCTGGATTCGAGCACGTGTTGACGACGGTAAGGGACCGAAGTTCGGAGTGACTGTCAACCTGCACCGTTGCGCTCCCGCCGCAAGTCGCGCTGGTGACTTTAGTCTGGATCCGGCCGGCACCTTCCAATGAGACCCAGTCAGGAAGGGCCAGCGAGTTGGTCCCAAGATCGTAGGCTCCCGGTTCCACCTGCACCAGGATCTGCGCCGTTTCGGTGGCGGTGGGCAGGGATGCGACCGCAGCCAGCAGGGCGGTGCCGTTGTCAGTTGTCGTGCCAACTGGACCAACGATATAGGTGCTGGAGCGACCCCCGACATCATCGCCGCAAGCCCATATCGATCCGCTCCACTTGGCGATTTCCCCTGCAGCGCAGCTGAGGTCAGCCAGGGTGTCGTCGTCGCCATTGCTGAGATCCCCAGGCACACCGGTGATATTGGACCAGGCGAGGTAGTAGGCTGGACTCTGACCTCCCAATTGATCGGCGTCGGCGGCCGAAACCGCAGACCCGGCATCGTCGGCCCACAGCGCGGATGTGGCGGTGTTCGCCTCGGCGGCGTGGTTGGCGAAGGGGGTCGCGGTGAGGCGTTGCCGTGGCCACAGCGGTGTGTAGGTCGTCGTGCCGGTCTCCCTCAGGTGGATTTCCAGCCAGAGGGCCGTACCGTCGAAGACATCGCCGAAGTCGAGGTCAAGGGAGACCCGACCGTCGGTGACGGCGGCATTGCCGACCAGTACCGTTGTGCCGACCTGGCCGCCACCAGCGTCGGCGTTATACAAAAAAACCCTGAAGTCGTAGTCGCCTGCAACCGGGGCGCCGGCATCGGAGAGCACGCCTTGATAGGTAAAGGCCGTGCCGACCGTATCCGCGTGCACCGACGGCACGGCTGTCATGATGATTGAAAGGAGTGAAACGAGGATCAAACGGTGCAGTGTCATGGCCAACCTCCCGGGTCCTGGGTCAGTTTCTAAGGCGACGAGTTGTTCCACAGGAGCGTGTCGCCGCTCTCAAAGCCGTCGCTGAAGAGATGTGATGTCTGTGATGAGGCCCAGAGTCCTCCGGCCAGTGCCTGGGCGCCGTACTCCGAGAGGCCGGATTCGGGCTGTCCGATGGCCCCGATCAGACTGAGACTGCCGCCGGTCGAGACCGCTCCACCTCCGTCGATGGAGTGCCAGGACAGATCGTCGGGATCCCGTGTGGCGGTCGATTGGGTGGCGGCCGTGTCAGCCGGCGCCGTCGAAACCATGGTGACCGGCTGAGCCATTACCTCGGGAGGGCCGGATCCAGCCGCCGAAGCGGCAGCCACAAGGGCAGCGCCGCCAAGAAAAAATACCATGACGATTGAAACCCGAAACAACGTCAACAAACGGCCTGAAACCATCAGGACCTCCGCCTTTGCTTGTGTGTTCTGAAATCAGAGTACCACGATGCTGGTGCCGGCCAACCCCGCAGGCAATTTGAGGCCAAAAGGAGTGGAGTGAATGGAATCAGGTTCACGGTCTCTTGAGTTTCGGGCTGATGTTACTTTCCCCCTCTCCGCTGTTCCTCTTTCGGGGCCTACGGACAGGTACTGGGATAGAAGATGTGGTTTTCATCCCATACACCGGCGCAAATGATGGAACCGGAGGAGCCGGAGGTTCCGTTCGAGATTTGCGAGGCGCCGACCGTGACCACACCACCTCCTCCATGAATGAGGCCGGCACTGTCGCCTTGAAGAACCGAGTGATGGACGGTTACGTGAGAATTTGAATTTGGGTAGACTGTCAAACCATAGTTTGCCCCGGAAAGCTGTGAGTGACGGATGGTTACCGGCCCGTTCCCATCGTAACAGAAGAGCCCCTTGTCGTTGCTGGAAGTGGTGACGTTGTCGAACTCTGAATAAATGAAATTGCCGCCAAGAAATATCGCGTAAGAGGTCGTACCTGCTTCGCCGAAGGCTGAGGCCTTGACATTCTTCATGACAACCCTGCTGGAGGCGCTCGTTTGGAATCCCTTGGCAGCATTCGAATTGGTCTGTGCTTCGATGACGACATTGGTCAGACGGACCTCGGTGTCATTCGAATGAATTCCGAATGTAAGGGTCGAACCTCCGGTCGCAGAAACATTGACGTCTTCAGCGATGAAGGTCCCGCTACCTAACGTTAAAATTGCATACAGGATCGCCGACCCTCCGCTAACGACGGCGCTTGAGCGGCGGAGTATCAGATCACTGGAAGTGCTGTACAGGGCCCTGCGGGCAGCTCCGGCACCATCGCGTACCTCAAGGAAGGCTTCTTCGATCACAACGTTGCCGCCGGTGTTGAACACAGCATAATTGGCGGAGGCGTTGCCGATTGAAACGGCGGTAATGTTGAACAACCGTGACCGGTTGTCTGTGTGTACGGCATAGGAGACCTGTCCAGTAGTGGCGCAGGTATTGAGGACGGTAACGGACCTGAGTTCGGAGTCCATGCCTATATTGAGAGTTGCATTTTCGCCGGCGACCGCGCTCGTAATGGTGGTCAGACCCCGGCCAGCGCCCTCAAGTGAAACCCAGTCGGGAAGCGGAAGCGAGTTGGTTCCAAGGTCGTAGGTCCCGGGTTCCACGTGAACCAGGATTTTCGCCGTTTCGGAGGCGGTGGGCAGGGATGCGACCGCGGCCAGCAGTGCGGTACCGTTCTCGGTCGCCGTGCCTACCGGCCCAACGACGTAGGTGCTCGAGCGGCCACCGAAATCATCGCCGCAAGCCCACGTCGAGCCGCTCCATTTGGCGATTTCTCCGGCAGCGCAACTCAAGTCGGCGAGGGTGTCGTCATCGCCATTGCTGAGATCCCCGGGCACTCCGGTGATATTGGACCAGGCGAGGTAGTAGGCGGGGCCTTGACCTCCAAGGTGGAAGGCGTCTGCGGCCGACGCTGCGGTTCCAGCATCGTCAGCCCACAGTGCAGATGCGGCGGTGTCCGCCTCGGCGGCGTGGTTGGCGAAGGGTGTTGCCATCAGGCGCTGCCGTGGCAGCAATGAGGCGTAGGTCGTCGTGCCGGTCTCCCTGAGGTGGATTTCCAGCCAGAGGGCCGTGCCGTCGAAGACATCGCCGAAATCCAGGTCGAGGGTGACCCGGCCGTCGGTGACGGCGACGCCACCGACGAGCACCGTACTGCCCACCTGGCCGCCACCGGCATCGGCGTTGTACAAGAAAAGCCTGAAGTCGTAGGTACCTGCAACCGGGGCGCCGGCATCGGAGAGCACGCCCTGGTAGGTGAAGGCCGTTCCGACCGTATCTGCGTGCAACGACGGCACGCCTGTCATCAGGATTGAAAGGAGTGAAACGAGGATCAAACGGTGCAGTGTCATGGCCAACCTCCCGGGTCCTGAGTCAATTTCAAGGCGACGAATTGCTCCACTGGAGTGTGTCGCCGCTCTCAAAGCCGTCGCTGAAGAGATGTGATGTCTGCGTTGAGGCCCAGAGCCCTCCGGACAGCGCCTGGGCGCCGTTCTCCGAAAGGCCGGATTCGGGCTGTCCGATGGCTCCGATCAGGCTGAGGCTGCCGCCCGTCGAGACCCCTCCACCCCCGTCGATCGAGTGCCAGGACACATCGTCTGGATCCCGGGTGGCGGTCGTTTGGGTGGCGGCCGTGTCAGCCGGCGCCGTCGAGACCAGGGTGACCGGCTGCGTTTCCACTTCGGGAGGGTCAGACCCAGCCGCCGAAGCGGCAGCCACAATCGCAGCGGCGCCCAGAAAAAACACCACCACGATAGAAACCCGAAACCACGTCAACAATCGGCCTGAAATCATCAGGACCTCCGCCTTTGGTTGTGTGTTCTCAAACCAGAATACCACGATGTCCGTGGAGAGGGTGATCGGCGAAGGATACACCGCGAATAGCCGCGGCCGCGATATGGTTGCACAAGGGACGGAGGCGCCGACGCGGTGAAAACGGGGGAGAACAAGGTGGCCTGGGGCCGGCGGCCGATTATTCGGTTGCTGCGAACCTACAGCAGTCGTTACATCGGCTGGTACGTTGCCGGTGGACTCTTTCTGTGGCTGACCAACTATTTGGCGGTCAGTATTCCCCTTCAGATCGGCCACGCCATCGATGCCTTGCGGGCGGGCACGCCTCTGGGTCGCTACGTCGTCACGATCGGCCTGATGGGAGCGGCTGTGATCGTCGTGCGTACCCTGTCGCGGATCCTGATTTTCAACCCTGGGAGGTATCAGGAGTATCTGATCCGTCGGGACGTGTTCGCCAAGCTGATGCGGCTGCAGCCCGCGTTTTATGCGGGACAGACTCGCGGGGATGTCGTTTCCCGGGCTTCCAACGATGTCACCTGGGTCCGAACCCTGGTGGGATTCGGCGGCCTCCAGGTGCTCAACGTCACGATGGCCGTGACCTTGGCCGGATGGAAAATGGTCTCGCTGTCTCCATGGCTGACGGCGGCAGCCCTGGTTCCGATTCTGATAGGAGTCGGCGCAGTTCAGTTTGGTATTCGTCGGGTTTTCGTGCTCGGTCGGCGGTCCCAGGAACAGTTGGGTGAGATCTCTGAGCATGTCCTGGGCACCCTCCAGGGCATGGCGGCGATCCAAGGATTTGTTGCTGAACGAGCCTTTGTCAACCGATTCGAGGAGCGTAATCAGGCATGGCTGAAAACCGGCATCCAGTTGGCCCTGATCCGAGCAGTGGCCTTGCCTCTGCTGGTTCTCTCCGGGGGGGTGGCAATGTTCATGCTCCTGGCCGTAGGCGGTCCGATGGCGATCGAGGGGACGATCACCGTGGGGGAAATGGTGGCCTTTGCAGCGCTTCTGACCGTGTTGCTGCCGACCCTGCGGTCGATGGGGTGGTTGCTTTCGGTCCTGGCCCGCGGCAGGGCGTCTTTGGAGCGGATCTTCGAATTGCTCGATGCACCCGAGACTGAGATCGCCGCCAGTCCTGGAGTGAAGGTCGAGGCAGGCCGAGGCCCGGCTCTGTCGATCAGGGATCTCACATTTTCCTATCCCGACGAGCCCGATCGGCAGGTGCTCAGGGGTGTTTCGGTCGACCTGCCGGCAGGCTCGATGGTCGGACTGTTTGGAAGGACTGGAAGCGGCAAGAGCACGCTTCTCAGCGTGGTGGCTCGCTTGTATGACCCGCCTCGAGGGACGGTATTCGTCGACGGAGTTGATGTGCTGGATCTTGACCTTTTGGCGTGGAGGAGGCGCCTGGCGGTGGTGCCTCAACGGCCGTTCCTCTTTTCCGACACGATTTCGTCCAACGTGGCACTCGAACGAGATGCCGATAATGAGCGCATCGAGCAGGCGGTCGCCGCCGCTGCCCTGGGTCCGGACATCGAGGCGCTTCAAAGCGGTTTGGATACGGTCGTCGGAGAACGGGGCATCATGCTGTCGGGAGGCCAGCGGCAGAGGGTTGCACTGGCTCGTGGCCTCTTCCGGCAGGGTGATCTGCTGATTCTGGACGACGTGCTTTCGGCTGTTGACCATGCAACCGAAAGCGGATTGGTTGATAGCCTGGAGGTTCTTGGCGGAACTGACGGTGGGCCAACAGTGTTGATCGCATCCCACAGGCTCTCGGCACTCAGGCGAACAGATCTGGTTTTGGTTCTGGATCGGGGCAGTCTGATCGACGTCGGCCGGCACGACGAGCTGATAGAGAGACCGGGCATTTACCGGGAAACCTGGCTGGCTCAGAGCGCCGGGGCGGGGCCAGCCGAAGAGGTGGCCTCATGAAGCGGCCGGATACGGGCGGGGTATTCAGGCAGTTGTGGCCCTTCATGCGGCCCGACCTCGGGGCCTTTGCCGTGGCCCTGGCCTTGACGCCGTTGGCTGCAGTTCTCAGTTTGGTTCAACCCTATCTGCTGAAGACGGCGATCGACGACCATGTCGTGCCGGGGGTGGCCGAAGGATTGGGCACGATAGCCCTGCTCTATCTGGCGGCGGTTGTGGCGGGCTACGTGTTGGAAGCCCTCTACGTTCTCTGTCTGGCATGGGGTGGGCAGAGGACAATTCTCAGGCTTCGCTCGGCGGTGTACGAGCGACTTCTTTCGTTGAAGCAGTCCTTTCTCGATCGTCAGCCCGCGGGCCGACTTCTGACTCGGGCGACCTCCGATGTTGACGCCCTCGGCGAGGCCTTCTCGACGGGGTTGATCGCCATCATCCTGGACCTCTTGATGATCGTCGGCACCTTGGCGGCGATGTTCTGGCTCGATGCGGGTTTGACGGTCGTCCTGCTGATGCTGGCGCCACCCCTCTTGTGGGTACTCAATGTCATCCGCAAGAAGCTCAGGGTGGTCTTTACCCTGGTCAGGGAGGCCCTGGCCGCGGTCAACGCCTTCCTGGCCGAAAGGGTCGATGGTGTCGAGATCGTGCAACTCTACGGTCACGAGGCCGAAGCGGAGGCGCAATTCGACGACCTCAACGGCAGTTTCCGGCGATTGACGACCCGCTCCAACATCTACGATGCGTTTATCTATGCCCTGGTCGATGGTGTCGCCTCGATCGGCGTCGCCGTCATGCTGTGGTATGGGTCGGGGATTGCCGCCCAGTGGGGTTTCCGATTGCCCTTCGGTTCCGCCGTGTCGGCAGGTCTTCTGGTGGCCTTTCTGGAGTACCTGGATCGCCTTTTCAGGCCCTTGCGGGAACTCTCGGGCAAGGTGGCCATCCTCCAGCGAGGCGGCGCGGCGCTCGAGAAGATCCTCGAACTGCTGGGTGAGGTTGCCGTGACGGACGGTGGTGGCGAGGCCATCGGGACTGTCGGCGGTCATATTGTCTGTACCGATCTGCGATTCCGTTATCGATCGGAAACCGAGGACGTCTTGCGAGGTATCAACTTGGAGATCAAACCCGGCGAGGTCATCGCCCTGGTCGGATCGACCGGGTCGGGCAAGACGACCCTGACCCGACTCTTGGATACCGCATACACCGGGTACGAGGGCTCGATCACAATCGATGGCCGGGAGCTGAGATCTCTGAGACTCAAGGACGTTCGAGCCCAGGTCGCCGGGGTCCGTCAGGATCCCCAGCTCTTTTCCGAGACCGTGCAGTTCAACATCGATCTGGACAATGGCCTGATCGATCAGGCCGGGCGGCAGCGGGCGGCGGAGATGGTTCATGTTGATCAACTGGTCGAGCGTGTAGGCTGGGATCATCGCCTGCGGGAAAGGGGAACGGACCTCTCGGTCGGCGAGGGCCAGTTGGTGACCTTTGCCCGGGCAATGGCCCACGACACCGAGGTCGTCATTCTCGACGAGGCAACCGCCAGTATTGACACCCTGACCGAGAGACTGGTCCAGGACGCCCTGGCGCGGATCTTCGAAAAACGCACTGTCATCGTTGTTGCCCATCGGTTGTCTACGGTGGAGAGGGCCGACCGAATCCTGGTGATGGAGGCCGGCCGCATCGTCGAAGAGGGAACGCATGACGAGCTGATGGCCCTCGACGGGGCGTATGTACGGTTGGTGCGGTCTGGGGAAGAGTTGGTTGCTTGATTACCGAGGGTGACCGCCGCTGCACCTCGCTTCGCTCAACTTCCCAACACGCCATTCCCAAAAAGGACGGGAAAGGCTGACCTCCTCCAACCCCGGCCTTCGGGGTCACGCAAGCGTGTCCCCGCTCGGTGCATTTTCCGGTGGGGCGGTTGTCTCCCGAATTCTGAAATGTCGCCCCTCCGGGTCAGCGGCCGCGACAGGGACAGCGTCAGCAAACAGCGACCACGACAGATCTCAGCGGCCGGCGCAGCGTCAGTCAAAGCACCCCCGAACCCGCGGAGGTTCTTTATCCCCGCCCGGGATGATCGCCCACTCCATCCGGTGCGATAATGGCCAGCCTCGGAAAGTACGTGTGGTAGCGCTTCGCATCACGGGTCAGGAGCCGGCAACCGGAGATCGCTGCGTGGGTGCCAATGTAAAAATCCGGCAGCGGCGAGCGTCGCACGCCACGCCGCAGGCGATAGTCGAGGAAGCATTTTCCAGCGAGGAATGCAGCTTGCCAGGGAAGGGGGAGCCGTGCAAAGGTGGTCTCTGGAAGAGCGTCTTCCAGGTCCTCAATTCGTTCAAAGCCGACCGACACCTCGGCGTAGATGATGG
>JAUXDC010000317.1 GCA_030618605.1 Holophagae bacterium
CTGAAAGCCGCTTCAGGCGGCGCTTCGAGACCCAACTCTCTCTGTAAAAAGGCTCTCCAGGGGCAATCGACCAGGGCATTCAAAAAACTGACCCAAATCGTCTTTGGCGGCCGCACACCGACAATCCCCAGGAAGGGTCCGAGGTCCTGCCGAGGCGCCGGAGGATCCAATTCTTCGAGGACGGCTTCGAGGTGAATCGCGTGTGGACCGATCAGTCGATTGACGGCTGCAAAAAATCCAGGACCCCGCCCGTCGAGGCCCTCAATTACGGCATATTCCAGAGACGGCCGGACGAGGCCTTCAGACCGCAGGTCGAAGATATCAGGACCAGACTCCACCAGGGCGTGCCGCTCGGATGATTTCTCGGGCGCCTCCTCTTCGGGTGTCCACGACAGGGTGCCCTCCAGATGAAGCCGCTCCAAGAAGACCGAAGGGTTCATCTCCTTGCCGTCGGCGTCCACCCTTTGGTAGGACAGTGTGATCACCGGCGCCGAAGCCATCAGCTGTGCAAAGAGATAGCGCTCCTCAGGACGACCCCGTTCCTTGAGAGGGAGATCCGGCACCAGTTGCGAGACCGCCCGCCGCGCTGTCGTCGAAAACACCGGGTCATCCGCCATCTGAGCCGGGAAAACGCCCCTGTTGAGGCCGGGAAGAAACAGATGTTCAAAAGTCCGGCCGCGGGCTTCCATGACCGTCAATACCTGCACCCCTCCTCCCGGACCCCCAAGGGGCTCCGCGCCAAGGCCTTCCAGGGCGCCGATCAGCAGGGGCGAAAACTCGGCCCACCGGGTTTCGAGTTCTTCAGGCAACTCACCCTCGAGTCGATCGAGCGCACCGATCAGCACATCGTCGTACTCTCCTGTGGTCTGGCTACCGAGAAGATCAACGACCTGATGGATCCAGACGAAGACGGTTCCTACCGGTGCCTGTACCGGTCGTTGCTCGAGGAGTTCGACCAGGGCAAGGGCACGTCCAACCCCCGCCGCGAGATCCCCTTTCTCCATGAATCGTCGTTTCTTCCGGGCCTCGCCATTGACCAGTTCCATCTTCTCAACGACCGGCAACCGCAAACCGGCTGGACCGATGACGGCATCAAGCTCAAGTCCCGCAACCTGCCTCAGCCGTGCTGCACCGAGTGATCTCATGGCCAGGTCGAATTCCCTGATATTCAATGAATCGCCCCAAGATGCAGCACTCAACCAGCTCTGTGTCCTCGCATCTGGCCCCAGCATTAAGAGATCAAGCAGGGCCGACGCCCGACGAGCCGAAGCTCCCCCCGGCGCCTGGGCGCCCTCACCGGAGAACGGCACTCCAAGCCGCCCAAAATGCCTTCGAACAGCCGCCGTCGTTGAGGAGTTCAGCCCGCGAAAGACCACACCGATGTTCTCGGCCGCCACACCAGATTGCAGCAGAGCCCGCACCCGTCCGGCGACCTCTCTAATTTCGGCTTCGGGGCCAGGAGCGTTGAATGCACTGATCTCACACCGGAAATCTGCCCCATCTCGCTCGATCTCACTCTTGCCGGACCCCGGACCAATAATGTGATCCCTCAATCGCTCTGTGAAAACAAACCCGGGATCAAGACGTGAGGGCTGCGCCGGGTCCACCGGGTGGTCCACCACGATTTGCGCGTGACCCCACCGAACAAGGGCCTCGAGAAAATCAGACAACAAACCCGTCGATTCGGCAAAACCGTAGATGAGGATTGCGGTGGAGGGCACCACAGCCTCGCCACTCTCAGCCAGCACCACGGCAGCCTTCTCGTGAAGCGTGCCACGGTGTGCAAACGCCATCCTCTCGGCAGTCGCATGACACTGTGCGGCCACCCTGCTCACGGCGGCAGCCCGCTCAGCCTCAGCCCCACGGACCGAGGCCGTGATCCTGTCGCCCACAGCCTCTGCCTTCTCGCTCCCGAATCCCGCATCCAAAAGATCTCTGACGGCCGCCACCACGGGTGCATACCCGTCGTCAAAACCCGAAAGATCACTTTGCAGCACACCTTCCTTGGCCGCAAACCGCCTGGCGAGCAGGTCCTGGACCCGAGCCCCGCCGACGGGCAGCTCAACAGCCGCTCGTTCCAAGACGTCGAGGGCCAAAGCCCTGTGGGTCTGAACGACGACGCCGACTACCGCCCCAAACCGGTCCGCCAAAGCCTTCAAGACGTGCCGCCTGAGACTGCGCGACGGCACAACGATTCGGATCGGTGGCCCGAAGGCCTCGGGGCTTCGAGGGATCAGATTTTCAAGGCGATCGAGCAGCCTGGCCTCGGCATCTCGCGGCCCCGATGCCAGGATCAGCATTTCACCAATAGATGTCTTCTTCCCCACGGGTTCATCCCACCACGGGCCGTCGATTGAGTCAAACCAACGGGCCTCGCGTTTGACAAAGTAGCTTCCGGAAGCTACCATAAATCAGGAGTCAAACTTATGAGGGCTGTTGGACTAAAGGTGTTGAAGAACCGCCTGAGCGAATACGTCAGAATCGTTGCCGCGGGCGAGGTCGTTCTTGTCACGGACCGGGACCGTGTCGTCGCCGAACTCGGCCCCCCATCCCCGGGGCGAGCAGAAACACCGGGAGACGCCTTCTTGGCTGACGCGGTTCGGCGGGGCTGGCTCAGTCCTCGACTGACGACCGGGGAGAGCACGGTGCCTCCCAGTATGCCAGTTACCTCATGGGATGAGTTGGAACAGGAGATTGAGCGAGATCGGGAGGACCGGTGATCTACCTCGACACCTCTGTCGCTCTCGCTCAACTTCTGACTGAGGAACGACAACCTCCTTCTCACTTGTGGGCTCAAGAGCTGGTCTCGAGCCGCCTTCTTGAATACGAAATCATCAACCGAATCAACGCCCGTGGCCTCACAAGATCCCACACTGAAGCCGCCCGGTGCCTGCTTGGCTTCGTATCGACTTTGGAATTGGCCCCACCTGTTCTCGAGAGAATCCTGGAGCCTTTCCCCCTGCCCGTTCGAACCCTGGACGCCATTCACCTGGCTTCAATGGTCTTCTTGACCAGTGGAAAGCAGCAGGTTCAACTGGCGAGTTACGATGAACGTCTCAATCGTGCCGCAGTCGCCCTCGGATTCCAACTTTGGCCTGACCTCGACACCAACTGACCCGACGGGAGTTGACCATGACCGATCCGCAGACCACCTTTGAACGCGTTCCCATCCGACCGATGGACTGTCTGTCCGAAAGCTGGAATCTGTTATCAGGCCAGTACTGGGTATTTTTTGCCATCTGCCTGGTCGGCATGCTGATCCAGTCCTTCGTCCCGATGAACATTCTGACCGGGCCGATGCTCTGCGGGATCTTCATCGCCTGGTTCGCCCTGGTACGGGGTGAAACCATCACCTTCGACATGCTCTTCAAGGGCTTCGATTTCTTTGGTCCAAGTCTGATCGCCTCGTTGATTCTTGTCGCCGTTGTGCTCGTGGCGATGATTCCCTGCTACGTGCTGCTCTTTGCCGGGATCGCCCTCGGCGCCACCGCCGGGCAAGACACACCGGAGATCATGGGAATCGCAGTGCTGTTGTCATCCAGCCTCTTCCTGCTGGTGATTCTGACGGTCATGACCGTCATCATGACACTGTTCATTTTTGTCTACCAGTTGATTGTCGACCGAAGGCTCAAGGCAATCCCTGCGATGAAGACCAGCGCCGCCGCGGCGTGGGCCAATCTCGGGGGCGTTCTCGGACTCTTGGGCCTGACTTCGTTGATCGCCACCATTGCATCCCTCTTCTGCATCATCCCGATCTTCTTCGTGGCCCCCTGGTGCTTCGGCGCCATCGGCATCGCGTACAGAAGGGTCTTCCCGGAGATGCAGGCGGAGGCGCCGACTCTTGGGGACTGAGACAGCGACGCAGAGGACCAAAATCATGGCCGCCCAAATCCTTCAATCGGTGCGTGCCATGCTTCGCATTTCCCACCAGCAGGCCTCCCGATTCAGGTGTCGTCACGGGAAATGCGAGCTTGGCAACACTCGGCGAGCGCGTTTGCAACCGAGTCTCCCAACAACGCCGTAGGCCGCCGAGGTCATTTCTCGGAGGGGCGGCCACCTTTCGGTTCGAGCCATGTCGCCCCTCCGGGAAATGCACCGAGCGGGGGCGTGCCCTGCGCGACCCCGAAGGCCGGGGATGGAAAACAGGGTCCGGGG
>JAUXDC010000083.1 GCA_030618605.1 Holophagae bacterium
GCTCCTTCCGGCCTTTGGGGGGACGCTCTGGGCCTTGGTTTCGATTGCCGCTCTGGGAGTTGGAGTCTTCAGCATTCTCGCGGAATGGGCAACCGCAGCCAAGCCGGTTTCGGTACCGTTAGTGTGAGGGGCCACGGGAGTTCGATACTCGATACTTGAAACTCGATACTTAAGAACACTCTGTTCAGCGAGGGTGAATGGTTTGGGCAAGGGCGAACAAAAAGAGACCCACGAAACAGGCCTGAAATGGCCTGCGGAACCTCTTTCAGGCGATGATGCCGAGCCATTCTCGTGCCTGATCGATCAATTGGGATAAGGGCTGAGCCCCTTTATCAACACAACCCTGAAATTGGAATCCAGTTTCCAGTATCAAGTATCGAGTTTCCATATTTGCGGTGATAGCATCCCCCCATGGCTCGTCGATCTGCACTGCTGTTTCTTGGGCTGGCGTCACCTGCGATGTTGGTCTGCAGTTGGTTTTCGGGCCTCGTGGCCGAGCTGTGTTTTGTTCTTCTGGTGATGGCCTTCCCGGCTGCCCTGATTGCTCTGGCCGTGGCCCGAAACGGGAAACTCGGTCCTCTTTGGCTCCCGCTGGCGGCATTGACTCTCATTCTCGAGGCGTGTGGAGTCGCCATACTCATGCTGCGGGGCCAGATTCTCGAAGCCCCGTGGTTCGGCGGTTTTCCTGTCGCGGCAGCGATTCAGATCTACGGCCTTTGGTTGGGCCCTCTGCTGCTGGTGGCGCTCGCCTACGGTTTGACCTTTGACCGCTGGGAACTGAGGGAGGAGGATCTCCGCCGGTTCAACGCTCGCCGTGACCGGAATGGGGGGCGTGGCCAATGACCGCTTCCCCGGTGAACCCAAGCATCGTAGCCTCTGCTGTTGTCTATCTGGCCCTGGTGACGGCTGTCGGTATCTGGGCCGCGGGTAGAACCAAATCGGCCAAGGACTTCTTCATCGCCGGCCAAAAGATCGGGTGGGTCGTCACGGCCTTTGCGACGATGTCGGCGGCCTTCAGCGGCTTTGTGTTCATGGGCGGTCCGGGCCTGATGTATCGCGTTGGCGTCGCCTCTTTGTTCATCTGCATTCCCGTCGGGTTCACCTCTGGATTTTTGTGTTGGGTTGTCGGCAAACGGCTGAGGTTGTTGGCGGGGCTTCGTGAGATCTACACGGTGCCGGATGTCATCCTCATTCGTTATGGGAGTCGGCGTGCTTCGGGTCTTGCGGCAGTCGCGGTCATCATTGGAACGATTGGATACCTCGGCGCCCAAATCCAGGCTCTGGGCATTCTGATTGAGATGGTGTTCGGCACGAGGGCTGTCCTCGGGCAATGGAGTCTACCGGCGGCGATGATACTGGGCTGTGCCGTAGTCGTGTTCTACGCAACCGCGGGAGGCATGGTGGCCGGGGTCTACACCGATCTTTTTCAGGGCATATTGATGGTGGCGGCTGCGGTGGCAGTCTTTTTTTACTGCTTTCAATCGGGGGGTGGTCTTGAGGCGATGTCGCGGTCGATTGTCGGGTCTGAAGCTTTCGGTCCGAGCCACCTCGATCCGTTCGGAACTCTACCGGTGATGACGGCAATGGGGTTTTTCTTTGTCTTTGCGGTAGGCCTCCTGGGTCAGCCGCATATGCTCCACAAGTTCTTCATGCTTTCAGACCCCCGGGATCTCAAGTGGATGCCTCTGGTGATCGGGTTGACCCAGTCTGCATGCATATTGATCTGGCTGGGAATCGGATTGGCGGTCCCGGCGCTGGTGGCACACGGGCGAATGATTGCGTTGGTCAATCCCGATCAGGCAGCGCCCCAGTTCCTGCTGAGTTTTACGCCTCCCATCCTTGCCGGTATGGTGTTTGCCGGGGTTCTGGCCGCCATCATGTCGACCGCCGATTCCTTTTTGAACATTGGGTCTGCGGCCATCGTCAGGGATTTGCCGAAAGCCTTCGGTCGGCGAGTGCCGAACGAGTTGCTGTGGGGGAGGGTTGCGGTTGTCGGTATCGCCGGTTTTGCAGCCGTTTTTGCGTTCGTGTACCAGGATTTGATTGCCCTCGTCGGAACCTTCGCGTTCGGCACCTTCGCAGCAGCCTTGGCGCCGGCTGTGGCCATTGGTTTGAACTGGCGTCGAGTGACGGCGGCCGCCGCCACAGCCTCGATGGCGACAGGCATGGTCGTCAATCTGGGTCTGGAGTTCCTGTCAAAGCAGACGTTTCTGGACTGGCTTCCGTCGGTATCGCTGAAGGCTGGAGTCTTGCCCGCGGCGGTCTCTCTCTCTGCATCATTTACTGTGCTGTTGTTTCTCACATGGTTGAGTCCTTCCCGACCTCAGCCGGATCTTGATTCCGACGTCGACTTTGTCATGGACCTCTAGCCAGGAGAACGGCCAGATTGGCATACGTGAAATCAAATCTGTTTTGCCGGCATCAGAGGCCAATGTGGCTGCTCTCCTGGCTCTGTGAAGCCATGCCTGTTATACTCCCCGTTCGTCCGGGTTTTTCCGGAACGGGGAGCGTGTGTGTCCTTAAGCCTTTCCAACGTTGATGAACGCCCGATCACCTTTGCTCAAGAGGTGGTGTTGGCGGTCGACAAGCTGGATGCCGAGCAGGTGGCCGGTCCATTTGCCGTGCGCCTTGAGGGTCGAGTCTTGCCGATGGACGGTGGATATTTGGTCGATGGATCGATGGAGGCCGAGGGCCCGTTGGTATGTGTGCGCTGTCTGGTGCCGGTTCCCTGGAAAGGGAAAGACCGATTCTCGGTTGAGTTGCGCCATCCGCTCGATGCTGCTGACGAGGAGATGGAGTTGGGTGAGGGTGATCTCGATGTGGTGTTTATCACCGACGACCAGTTGGATGTCGAGAGGTTGGCGGCAGAGCAGGTAATGCTCAATCTGCCGATGCGAATCTTGTGTCAACCGGAATGTGCCGGTTTGTGTCCGCAATGCGGCGCCAATAAAAACCAGGAAGGAAGCTGCCAGTGCGAGCCTGAAGTCGACCCTCGATGGGAGGCACTTCGAGGCCTTGACGGGCTACCTTCCTGATATTGAAGATCTGATATTGAAGAAAACGGAGTAGATCATGGCAAATCCAAAGAGAAAGATCTCTCGAACCCGGCGTGACAAGCGACGAGCTCATCACGCACTGACCGCGGCGGGCTCCAGCTTGTGTACCGAGTGCTTCGAGGCCAAGTTGCCTCATCGCGTGTGTCCCCACTGCGGCTATTACAAGGGGCGCGCAGTGATCGAGGTCCAGGAACTCGACTGAGTTTGACCGACGTGCCTCGAACCTGGAAACTATCGGGACCTGCGAGTGCGGGTTAAGGGGCCCATTGCCATTGATGCGATGGGCGGAGACGGCGCGCCGCAGGCCGCCATCTCAGGAGCCCGGGAGGCTGTCGAACAGCTGGGCATCGATGTCATCCTGGTTGGTCCGGTCAAAAGGCTTCGCAAGGAGATGGGGCGGTTGCGACCCCTCCCTGGTGGCATCGAGTTGGTTGACGCCCCCGATGTCGTGGCGATGGACGACTCACCGTTGTCCGTGTTGCGCGAGAAACCAGATTCTTCATTGTCCGTGTGTGCCCGTCTGGTGAGAGATGGTCGTGCGGTGGCGATGGTGACTGCGGGCAATACCGGTGCGGCCTGGGTTGCGGCCAAGTCGAACCTCGGAATGATTGACGGTGTGGATCGGCCGGCCCTGGCGGTCGTGCTTCCCAAGGTCGAGGGCCGAACCCTTCTTCTGGATGTTGGCGCCAACGTCGTTTGTAGACCGGAGCACCTCGTGCAGTTTGCGGTGATGGGTTCTCTGTATTCTCAACACGTCCTTGGCGTCCAGAGTCCCTCGGTCGGTCTGATGTCGGTCGGGCAGGAAGAGAACAAGGGCGGGCCCAGGGTGCGGGAACAGTACCGCAGCCTTGCATCGGCCGGCATTCGTTTCAAGGGTGCTGTCGAGGGGCGGGATGTCTTCTCGGGTGATGTGGATGTCATTGTCACCGATGGATTCACGGGGAACGTGATCCTCAAGGTTGCCGAGGGCCTGGGCGAAATGGTGGTCTCCGTTTTGATGGACGAGGCCCGTCAGTCCGCGGTATACGGCGCCGGTCTTTTGATGGCCAAGGGCGCTTTTCGAAATCTCAAGAAAAAGGTCGATTATTCAGAGCACGGAGGAGCGCCGCTTTTGGGCATCAAGGGCGCCTGTCTGGTGGCCCATGGGCGCTCGTCTTCGAGGGCCATTCGTAATGCGGCACGGTCGGCGGGCGACTATGCTTCAAGCGGCATCATCGGTCGCATTGAGAATACGATCCGTCTTTTCCGACCTTCCAAGCACCAAGGGAGTTGAAATTGATGCACGATGGTTTTCGGACGACCGCCCGAATTGCGGGTCTCGGTCGCTTCCTGCCTGAAAAAATTGTCACCAACCAGGACCTCGAGAAGATCGTGGACACCAGTGACGAATGGATCACCACCCGCACGGGAATCAAGGAACGGCGTGTCGTCGCCGAGGGTGAGGGCCTTCTCGATCTGGTTGTCAGGGCCGGGAAGGCGGCCATGGACGATGCCGGTGTCGAGCCGGAGGCCGTCGATCTCCTGATCGTTGCCACGGCGACACCCGAGCAACCGATTCCCGCGACTTCGGCGATCGCTCAGCCCAAACTGGGCGTCGTCAACGCCGCATGTTTTGATCTCTCGGCGGCCTGTTCGGGTTTCACTTTCTCCTTGAATGTCGCACGACAGTTCATTGCCACCGGTACGGCGCACAACGTCTTGGTCATCGGAGCGGAGTGTCTGACCCGATATACCGACTGGAGTGATCGCAAGACCTGTGTTCTCTTTGGAGATGGGGCCGGGGCCGTCCTGCTCCAGCCGGCTGAGGCGGGCGAGGGCATTCTCCACATCGACTGGCGGACCGACGGTACCTGGGCCGATTTTATTTCGATGCCCGGGGGTGGTAGTCGCTTTCCGCCGCACAGCCGGGAGTCGATCGACCAGGGTCTTCCTTTCATCAAGATGCGGGGTAACGAGACGTTCAAGGTGGCCGTACGAGCCATGACCGGACTGAGTCTGGATTTGTTGGAAAGAGCCGGGGTCCAACCGGCCGACCTCAACCTTTTTATTCCCCATCAGGCCAATCAGCGCATCATCAAGGCGGTCGGCAAAAGAATGGGCCTCTCTGATGAGCAGGTCTATTCCAACGTCCACCAGTTCGGCAACACGTCGGCCGCCTCGATTCCGATGGCGATGGTCGGCGCCGTTGAAGAGGGACGTCTCAAGCGGGGTGATCTCGTTATGTTGACCGCCTTCGGTGGGGGCCTGACCTGGGGCTCGGCGTTGATACGCTTCTAGGATCGGAGAAAACCATGACCAAAATCGCAGCACTGTTTCCCGGCCAGGGCAGCCAGGCGGTCGGTATGGGGCAGGATGTGGCCGATCGTTGGCCCGTAGCCGCTGAGGTCTTCGCGGCGGTCGATCGCAGTCTGGACTTTCAGTTGTCCGCCCTCTGCTGGCAAGGGCCGGAGGATCAACTGCGGCTGACGGAAAATACCCAGCCTGCCCTTCTGGCGCATTCCGCCGCAGCGTGGGCTGTTCTGGCCGCGGGTGGTTTGAGAGTTGAGGCCGTGGCTGGCCACAGCCTTGGAGAGTATTCGGCGATTGTCGCAGCCGGCGGGCTCGAGGTGGCTGAAGCTGCAAAAACAGTCCGGCAGCGAGGCCGATTGATGCAAGAGGCGGTTCCGGTTGGTCAGGGGGCGATGGCGGCAATCCTGGGGTTGGACGACGAGATTGTGGTGGAGATCTGTGCGGCGGAAACAGCCTCCGGCCAGGAGGTCGTCGTTGCGGCCAACTTCAATTCTCCGGGACAGATCGTCATCGCGGGAGCTTCAGGGGCCGTCGAACGAGCTTCGATAACCTGTAAGGATCGTGGCGCGCGCCGTACGGTGTCCCTCCCCGTCAGTGCCCCTTTCCACTCACCGCTGATGGCGCCGGCCCGTGAAGGGCTGAAACCGACGCTGGAGGCCCTGGCCTTCGATGTACTCGACGTGCCGCTGTATCGCAACATCGACGCCGAGCCGGTTCAGGACCCCTCGGCGGTTCGGGAGGGCCTGATCCGGCAGGTCGATTCGCCGGTCCTGTGGTCTGAGACCGTTCAACGCCTCATCGCAGACGGGTTCGATACCTTTGTCGAGGTAGGGACAGGACAGGTGCTTAGTGGATTGGTGAGGCGATTGGATCGGAAGATGACGACCTTCGCTGCGGGAACCGCGGAGGGCATTGAAAAAGTATTGACGGAGTTGGTCAGCTAGGGAGGAACGAGATGGGGCAGTTTTCTGAAAAAATAGCGCTGGTGACCGGTGCGAGCCGGGGCATTGGCCGGGCAATCAGTGAGAAACTCGCTGCAGGCGGAGCAACCGTCATCTGTGCCGATGTGATGGACTGTGACGACACGGTCGATACAATCATCGGCGCCGGTGGAATGGCTGAGGGCCTTGCCCTGAACGTCACCGATAGCGAGGCTGCAGAGGTGGCGGTCCAGAGCATCGCCGAGAGGCACGGCCGGATCGATATCCTGATCAACAACGCGGGCATAACACGGGACCGGCTTCTGATTCGGATGAAGCCGGAGGACTGGCGCAGGGTCTTGGAGATCAATCTCGACGGTGTTTTCAACGTCACTCAGCCGGTAGCCAAAGTAATGATGCGCCAACGCTCGGGCCGGGTGGTCAACATCTCCTCGGTCGTCGGGTTGATGGGTAATGCCGGGCAGAGCAACTATTCCGCTTCCAAGGCCGGCCTGATCGGCATGACCAAGAGTCTTGCTCGGGAAATGGGGCCAAGGGGTGTGACGGTCAATGCGATCGCGCCGGGTTTCATCAGTACACCGATGACTGACAAGCTCAACGATGATCAACGGGATGCTTTGCTGCAGAACGTTGCCGTTCAGCGACTCGGTGAACCCTCAGACATTGCCGAAGCGGTGGCCTTTTTGGTGGGGCCGGGCGCCTCCTACATCACCGGAATCGTGCTGAACGTCTCCGGTGGGCTTTATATGTAGCATTCAGGGAAGGGCCCGTCTTACTAAAAAGGAGGGCGCTTCGCGCGGAATAATCATTGATCATTGCGGCGGGCGTCTCGCCCGCCGTCACTCCGAATAACGGAGCGGTAACACGAACGAGATCGAGTGAGAATGGGCACCTGATTTAATTTGGTTTCCGGCCCGGAGAGGGTCGGGTTAAACTGGCATCATGACGGTACTCGATTGGATTCTGGTCGTTCTTTGGGCCGGCGTTGCGCTGAGTGGATTCTGGAAAGGCGCAGTTCGGCTGGTCTTCGGCATCGGCGGACTGGTGGTTGGAATCTGGTTGGCCATCGCCATCGGACAGGATCTTGGTGTCGCGCTGGCAGGGCACATTGCGCCATCGTGGATCGCAGCCGCCCTGGGACGTGTCATCCCGGTCCTTTCGGCCCTGCTGTTGTTCGGACTGGCGGGCTGGGGCATTGATCGTACGCTCAAAGCGATGCGCCTGGGTTGGCTCAATCGATTGCTGGGGGCGGGGCTTGCGGCCGCTGTCGGCGCAGTTCTCCTGGGGGTGCTCTTGGTCTTGAGTCTGGGCATCTCTCCGGAATGGGCAGAGTTGTGCCGGGAGTCTTTGCTGTTTCCCTATCTCGTCGAGCTGTCGCAGTTGGTGTTTGGTACGAGGTAGCGGCACCGACTCACAAGGCAGGCGGAGCGGGAACCAACATACAAGAGGGAGAAGAAAAAGCCGGCGTGGTGGGTTTGGCGACCCTGGTCAAGCGTAGAATCAAGTATCGAGTATCGCCCGGTAGAGAGTATCCCTCAGGACCGGCGTCCTGCCGGCTTCCCGGATCAGGTTCTCCAGACGTTCCCTGGTGAGACCGGCGCCGGCGGCGCCTCCGGCGGCCTTGGTAATGCGCTCGTCGACAACGGTGCCGTCCAAATCGTCGGCGCCGAAGGCCAGGGCAACCTGGGCTATCTTCTCCCCCAGCATAATCCAATAGGCCTTGATGTGAGGGATGTTGTCCAGAATCAGGCGTGACGCGGCGATGGTCTGGAGGTCGAGGCGACCCCCAGTCGGCGGCAGGTGGTCCAGGCGGGTGTTCTCCGGGTGGAAAGCCAGCGGAATGAAACACTGAAAACCGTCGGTTTCGTCCTGGAGTTCTCTGAGAGCCAGCAGGTGGTCAACCCGGTGGTGGGCCTCTTCCACGTGGCCATAGAGCATTGTGCAGTTGGACTTGATCCCACGGGTGTGGACTTCCCGGGTGACCTCGAGCCACCGTGTTCCGTCGGTCTTGTGATCGCAGATCTGGGCTCGAACCTCGGCGTCGAAGATCTCGGCGCCGCCTCCCGGACAGGAATCCAACCCGGCGACGGAAAGGCGGTCGATGACCTCTCCCAGTTCGATCCTCGAGACCG
The DNA here is from genome assembly GCA_030618605.1 of Holophagae bacterium. Taxonomy (GTDB): domain Bacteria; phylum Acidobacteriota; class Thermoanaerobaculia; order Thermoanaerobaculales; family Sulfomarinibacteraceae; genus DAOWGJ01. The sequence continues at coordinate 8,419 of JAUXDC010000083.1, forward strand.
AAGCCAGGAAGTCCAATTCCACCATGGTCAGGGCCTTGAGATGGATCCACGGGAAACGCTGCTTGAGTGTCCGAAGGAGGTCTTCGTAGTATTCGACGCCGAGTTTTGGATGGAGGCCGCCGACGATGTGAAGTTCCGAAACGGTTTCATCGACATCCCGCGCCACGGTTTCTACGGCTTCATCGACCGACCATGTCCAGCCCTGGTCCCGGTCTCCCCACGGTACATAGAATGCGCACAGGGCGCAGGAGGCCGCACAGACATTGGTGGGATTGAGATGGCGGTTGATGTTAAAAAAGGTGCTATCCCCGTGCAAGGCCTCGCGGCGGAGATTGGCCAGTCGTCCAACGCCGAGCAGGTCGGGGCTGGTGGTGACGACCAGAGCCTCGTTACGATCAAGGCGTTCGCCGGCCAGGACTTTCTCGGCAATAGGGTTCAGCCGAGGGTCAGTGAGCCTCAGGGTCTCGAGCCCGCACGTCTCACCAGTGTCCGGCTGCAAGGCGCGAAACACAACATTCTTCGGTGCTTTCTCGATTTGCTCGCTCGACGTACCGCAAGTATGCCTTCGCTCACTCATCTTGCGAGATCACCGAATCTCATTGCGTTTTACGCCTTTCGCTTCGAATACTGATGAGAAGTGCGGGCTGGTGCCGTCATTTCTTGAGTTGAAGGGACGAAAGAAAGTCTGCATTGCTCTTGAATTCACCGACTTTCTGCAGCAGGAGTTCCATCGCGGATGCCGGTGAGAGTGTCGAGAGCGCTCGGCGCATCAGGTACATCTTCTCGACCTGCTCTTTCGGATAGAGCTTCTCCTCCTTGCGGGTTCCCGACTGCGGGATGTTAATGCAGGGGAAGATCCGTTTTTCGAAGAGTTTTCGGTCAAGGACCAGTTCCATGTTGCCGGTGCCCTTGAACTCCTGGAAGATCACCTCGTCCATCCGTGACCCGGTGTCGATCAGGCAGGTGGCTACGATGGTCAGGCTTCCGCCATGCTCGACGTTACGGGCCGCACCAAAGTGGCGCCGGGGGCGCTCCATCGTCCGGGCGTCGATGCCTCCCGAGAGAATTCTCCCGGAACCCTTTTGCATGTTGTTGTAGGCTCGAGACATCCGGGTCAGTGAGTCCATGAAGATAATGACGTCCCGACCCATCTCGACCAACCGACGCGCCCTCTCCATGACCATTTCCGACAGCCGCACATGGCTCTCCATCGACTGGTCTGAGGATGAGGCAAAGACTTCGCCGCGAATGATACTTCGCCGCCACTCGGTCACCTCTTCGGGACGTTCGTCGACCAGCAGTACAAAGATCTCTGTTTCCGGATGGTTGACCGCAATCGCATGGGCCATTTGTTGAAGGAGCGTGGTCTTGCCGGCCTTGGGGGGAGACACGATCAGACAGCGCTGTCCCTTGCCCAGGGGGGCGATCAACTCCGCGACGCGTGGCTCCAGGATTTCCGGTTCGGTTTCCAGCTGAAAACGCTCGAGTGGATCGATCGAGGTCAGGTCGGAGAAGGGAACGGCCATTTCACGATACTCTTCAGGGGGCATTCCCTCGATTGTCGTGATTTCGGTCAGCCTGGGGCGGTCGCCGCCACTTCTTGCCTGACCCTCAATCCGAACACCGCTCTCCAGACGATACTTCTGAATGACTTCATTTGGAGCGATCGGAGAGTATCGTGACGGTTCAAAACCGGATTTGGAATCAATCAACAGGGGTTGCCCCTGGTCGCGAATCCACAAGTAGCCCTCGACCGGAATCAGGGGCCCGCCACCGCCGCCACCGCTTCCCGAGCTTTTACGTCGGCGCCGTGGTCGCCGTCGGCGCCGTTGTTTCGGCCGTGAGTCGTCATCCCTGGACTGCCCTCCCCCTTCTTGAGGGGAATTTGCATCTTGGCCGTTGGTCGCAGGTTTGACGTCACGGTCGCCGTTGGTTTTAGGATTCTCAGATTCGCTCATTCAATACCTCATCGCTCGATAGACGAGATCGGCCCGTTCCGGGCCGGAGCCGCCTTGTAGGTGAGCGCCCGATGCGCGTCCATTCCAAAACTACAGGGAAGCTGCCGATCGGGGCGCGCGCGAACCGTCGCCGCGCTTCAAACCTCCGAACAACGAAGTAAGCCTACGATGTTTGTCGGTTTGGCGCAAGTCTTATAGCTCTCAGTTGTCAACTAACAGCTCTCGGCGGAGCCGGAACCTCCTTGTTTCCGGCTCCGCCGGGTTAGGATATTGAAATGAACGAGGCTCTTTTCGATCGGGAACCGGTGGTGGCGGTCTGTGGCTGGAGTGGCTCAGGGAAGACCACGGTGCTGGAGACTGTCATCCCCCTCCTGGTTGAGCGGGGTCTTCGGGTTGTGGTCGTCAAGCATGACGCACACGGGATCGAGGTCGATCGTGAGGGCAAGGACTCGGCCCGGTTTTTTGCCGCCGGCGCCGATGTCCACCTGCATGCGCCGGAAGAACAGATGGTCCGTTTCCGGAACAGACCAGAGGACAGCCTTGAAAAGATAATTTTCAGTTTGCTGGGTACGCATGATTTGGTACTGATCGAGGGGCACAAAGAGACGCCACTTCCCAAGATCTGGTGTCACAGCAAAGGTGAAAATACGGTGCCCGATGGTATTCCAGGCGTGAAGGTGACACTGCCCTGGGACGGAGACCGGACAGCGATGCTGGTGTCAATTGCCGAGGAACGGGTCCGCCGAGCCTCGGCGGAGCGGTCTCTCTTCGGTGGTGTTTTGATTGGCGGCGAGAGTCGCCGTATGGGCTCGCCCAAGCATATCCTCAATGTCGGTGGTCGGAGCCTGCTTTCGACGGTGGCGGCTGTCCTTCGTTTACGGACAGAGCGGGTTGTGGTCTTGGGGCGAGGTGATATCCCCAATGATGCAGGCCCTTTGGATCAACTCAGAGATGCGCCCGGCTCAGGGGAGGGGCCGCTGGCCGGGCTGCTGACGGCCTTCAGGTGGGCGCCCAGGGGGTGTTGGGTCGTCGGCGCCTGCGATATGCCGGGCATCAGTACTGAGGCCCTCTCATGGCTGGTCGACCAGAGGCGCCCGGGGTGTTGGGCCGTCATCCCACGAGATGCCGAGGGGCGGGTGCAGCCGACGCTTGCCCTGTATGAGCCACAGGCGCGGACCTTGATCGAAACTCTGGGTTCACGGGGGTTGAGAGCGGCCCAGGGCCTGGCCCAGTGGCCGGAGGTCCACACCCCGACGATTCCAGACGCGCTGAGCAGGGCCTGGATCAATATCAATACGCCGGAGGAGCTTGAGGTGTTTCGTGGTGTTGTACTGAGCTGAGAGTTCTTCTCTCTTCGTGGCGCAGAGTATTGCCCTATCCAACCCCCAGCCAATCCTCGAAGACCTCGCCTCTCTTGGTGTTGAGGATCGTTGAAGGCTGCAGTGAGGCTCGGGCCGCGATCGCGCAGGCGTAGGCGTCGAATTCCAGGTGACGCGGGGCGTGGGCATCAGACGCCAGAATGAAAGTGCAGCCGCATTCAGAGGCCAAGTGGGCCAAGTCCCAGTCGAGGTCCTGCCTGCGGGGGAAGCCGTTGATTTCCAAAGCGACTTCGTTTTCGGCACAGGCAGTGAAGATCTTCTCCCACCGTACCCGAAGTCCGGGGCGGTTGTGAAAATGGCGGGCTCTGGGGTGGGCGAGGCAATGAACATCGGGTGTTGAAACGGCCCTCAACAGTCTCTCGGTCTGGTCCCGGTCGGGGTCGAAGTGGCGGTGAACAGCGGCGACGACGCAATCCAGTTCCCGCCTTTCGGTCTGCGGGCTGTCGATGGTACCGTCCTCGAGAATCTCTACCTCCAGGCCCTGAAAGAGGCGGAGGTCATCGCCATGATTCTGATTCCAGCGATCAACCCGGCGTCGCTGAAGTTTCACACCCTCACCATCCAGTCCCGAAGCGACCTCGAGGCCCCGAGAGTGGTCCGTGACCACTGCCCAGGCGGCTCCCTGGCGGCGACACGCCCGGGCCATGGTCTCCAGGGGGGCTTTTCCGTCCGAGTCGGTCGTGTGCCAGTGGAAAGCGCCTCGCATGCGCTGAGGGTGCAGGTCGGGATCAGCCTCTGCGAGGATGACATTGACGTCCGTCCGGGTCAGATAGTTCTCCCGTGTGCCCCGTCGACGGAGCCTGCCGCCATCCGAAAGGCGCTGGGTGGCCGCCTCGAGCGCGTCCGGTCCATGGCATTCGATTAACTGAGAGAGCAACGGTTTGAGCCACGGTGGCGCCTGGTCCAGAATGGTCCTGTAAGGCGAGCCGTCAGCGTCAAATGTGGCGTATCCGGCCTTGAGGTAGGCAATGCGCCGGTCTCCCGGAGCCTCCATTTCGGCCAGGGAAAAAAGGGCTTCGGCCAGGTCGCCGTTAGATGCTCGGTCACGAAGTGGCATCGATGGAGGACTCAATCTTCCAGAGTGAACTCCCAGCCACAATACAGACCATCGGGAGCATCAGGCGGGCAGTGGAGACAGTGGGTCTTGATCCTGGGATCGACAGCCTTGGCAAAGGCGGTGAATTCGAAAATGCCGACGCTCTTGCAAGGGAAATCCGGCATGCCCTTGCGCCGCCGGGTCTCCTGGACACGGCAGATGTCCATGAAGAAACGAAGGCTCTTTCGGTCTTCGGACCACTCGATGTGCTGCTCGTTGATCACGGCGTACATTCGCAGACCCAGGGCCTCCGCCAGGACTTCCAGCCCACCGTTTGCAGGCAGTCCATAGCCCTTCATGATGCGGCGGGCTTCGGCCGTGGCAAACCGGTCCCACGCCAGTTCATCGAGGCGGATGGCGGTCTCCATCCCGTGCTCGGCTTCCGCTGCTAGAAACCAGCAGCCGTCGTGGGCCAGCCAGTTCTTGGCGAACATCTCCAACGCCTTGTACAGTTCGTCTCGTGACATGTCTTTGTAGGGATTCATTGTGCCTCCGACGCACCCTTTGGTGCACCCGACAGGCTACCACCGCCGCTGGGTCCCGGGGGTGACCGCCGCTGCTCTTCGCTACGCTCAGAGCTGTCGGTCTGATGCCGTCGGCGAATCGAGGCTGGTTGGGAACCCGTGGTGGGATCGTCGGGCAAGCCTCGCTTCACCTTCCGGCCTCATCCCGGCCCGCTGACGCGGGCAGCGGCTCGTTTGATCTGAGGGCGCTCCAGGAGCGCTCGCTTTGCTCGCC
>JAUXDC010000211.1 GCA_030618605.1 Holophagae bacterium
GCAGTCGTCTCGGCCTCGCCGGTCTCGCTGTCAACAATGACCATGAAGGGCGCCCGGGCGAAGCGTGAATCTATCGGAGCATTGAGCCCTTCGGAGGATGCGGTCACACAGATTTTCATTTCTCCACCGCCTTGAGCCGCCTCTTGAGCTCTTCGATCTCTTGCTCGAGTTCGGGTTGGTCCCGACCGACCGGGGCGTCAACAAAGCCCTGAGCCCCAAATCCTCGACCCAACCCACGGCCCATTCCCTGGCCTCGACCTCGGCCTCGGCCCATGCCTCCGCCGCCGCCCATACCACGGCCACGGCCGTAGGCCGGCCCTTCATCGTTGGCTGCGTTTGGGCGGCAGTCACCCAATCCTCTTCCTGACATTGCACCTTGTCCCAAAGGACCCGTTCTATTTCTTCCTGGCATTTGATGCCTCCTATTCTTTCTCTGGGTTCCGAGGCCTGAAATTAGGCTTCGTCCCATTTCTTTTTTAAGCATATGTCCATAAATATGATTTGTCAAGGGCCAGGATCGGGAGCCGTATTGGCCCTCTGAGACAGACTATTTGATCGAGGGCCGGAAATATGGCCAATCCGACTCCCGATCCTATTTGATGCGCTGCGCGCATCGGAGTAGGATGACCGGCGTTGGCGGGCCTGGTTCCGCCGACCGGAGGAAAGATGGTTGATCACACCTCTCCCCAGACGTTCAGCGGCCCCTTTTCCCTGGGCGCCGACTTTCCGACACCGTCGCTCGAAACGTGGCGGGCGATTGCCGAAACCAGCCTCAAGGGGCGGGCACTTGAGTCCCTGACGAGCCCGGTGGATGAGGGCGTCGATGCAAAGGTGCTCTACACCGCCGCAGACCGGGGCGCCAATCCTGGTCTTCCCGGCGTTCACCCCTTTACCCGAGGCGGGATCGGCCAGTCTCGGGAAGTGTGTTCCTTGTTCACTCACCCCGATATCGACATCGCCGCCCGGCAGATTGCCGAGGAGACAAAACGGGGAGCGCACTCGGTATGGGTCCGATTCTCAGGCGGAGTTCGATCCGGCATCGACCCGAGATCGCCCGAAGCCACCCAGTGGAACGGCGACGGCATCATCGTGGAGACCACCGACGATCTCGACCACCTCTTCGATGGAGTCGATCTGGCGGCCACGCCAATACATCTCGAAGCCGGAGGGAACGCCATCGCGGCGGCAGCCACGTTCATCGCCGCCCTCCGCCGTCGAGGAATCGACTCTGAAACCGTGCACGGCTCGTTCAATCTCGATCCCTTGGGAGCTCTGGTCGGTGACGGGGTGCTGGCGTATGGCCTCGATAGATCTTTTGACTTGATGACGCCAGTGGCCGCCTGGTGCCTGGAAAAGGCGCCTGGAATCAGAGCCCTTTCGGTCTCCACCCTGCCCTACCACGGCGCCGGCGGCACCCCGGTCCAGGAATTGGCCCTGGCGTTGGCAACCGGGATCGACTCGCTGCGCACAATGGAAAACGGAGGACTCAAACCCGAAGCCGCCTGCCGGCAGATCCGCTTCCTCTTCGCCACCGGTCGGGATTTCTTCACCGAGGCCGCAAAACTCCGGGCCTTCAGGCGCATCTGGGCTCAGGCAGCCGCCTCGTGTGGAGTGGATGGCCCCGAGGCGGCCGCACTGATTCACAGCGTATCGTCGACGAGAAATCTGACGACCCGGGATCCCTGGGTCAATCTCCTTCGGGTCACAGTGGGTGCCTTCGCCTCGACAGTCGGCGGCGCCGACACCGTGACCACCCTTCCCTTTGACGCGCCGATCGGCCCGTCGGATCCATTGGCACGGCGCATGGCCCTCAATACCCAAACCATATGTCGTGAAGAATGTCATCTCGACCACGTCGTTGACCCGGGTGGGGGTTCGTGGTTCATTGAAAAATTGACCGAGGACCTCGCTCAGGCCGCCTGGACCCTCTTCCAAGAGATCGAAGCCCTGGGCGGTATGAGACGCCTGGTCGCCGAAGATGGACTGACACGCCTTCTGGCGCCGGCCGCCGAACGGGTCCGCCGCCAGGTGTCCCGTCGAAAGGCGCCGGTTACCGGTGTCAGCACCTGGCCCAATCTGAATGAGGCTCCCGTCACACGGGAGACGACTGACGTCCAGGCCCTGCTCGACCTTACTGGTTCCCGGAGACCGGGAGCGGATGTCTCCAACCACCTCGAGCACCTGGAAAAATTGGCGATGGAAGGAACGGCTTCGTTGATGGAAGCTGCGATCGAGGCCGCTGATGCCGGGGCAACCCTGACCCAAATGGCCGAGGCTCTGCAATTCGGATCCCGGCCCTCTCGCACCGTGCCCCTGCCCCGCATCAGTGACGCCGCCCCCTTTGAACACCTGCGCGACGTCTCGGACACAATCCTTGCTGAGAGCGGTTCACGACCGACGATCTTTCTGGCCAACCTCGGTCCCATCCCCGAACACACCGCCCGAGCCACCTTCGCCAAGAATTTCTTCGAGGCAGGTGGCATCGAGACGGTCGCCAACGGAGGCTTCGACACTCCGGAGTCCGCCGCTGAGAACTTCAAGGCGTCAGGCGCGCACATGGCCTGTATCTGTTCGTCGGACACCCTCTACACCGAGGGTGCGGCGCCACTGGCCGATGCACTCAAGAATGCAGGAGCACTGGCCGTCTGTCTCGCGGGCCGTCCCGGAGACAACGAGGCCCCGTGGCGCAAGGCCGGCGTCGATCACTTCATCTTCATCGGTTCTGATGTCTTGGAGATCTTGGGATCATTAATGCAGAGGGCAGAGGTTGCATCATGAGCCGCATCCCGGATTTCTCGAAGATCCCTCTCGATGCCTCGACTAGAAAAAGCACGACCGCTGCGCCTGCCTCAGGACCGGCATGGACGACGCCGGAGGGCATCGACGTCAAAAGGGTTTACACGGAGAAGGCTCTCGCAGGCCTCGAACACCTCGAAAGCCTTCCGGGTATCCCGCCATTCGTGCGCGGACCCTACCCGACGATGTATGCCAGCCGGCCGTGGACGATCCGGCAGTATGCAGGCTTTTCCACGGCGGAAGAGAGCAACGCCTTTTACCGGCGAAACCTGGCCGCAGGCCAAAAGGGCCTGTCAATTGCCTTCGACCTGGCGACTCACCGGGGCTACGACTCCGACAACGCCAGAGTTCGCGGAGATGTCGGCATGGCCGGAGTGGCGATCGACTCAATCATGGACATGCGCATCCTGTTCGACGAAATCCCACTGGACCAGGTCTCGGTGTCGATGACCATGAACGGCGCAGTGCTGCCTATTCTTGCCCTCTACATCGTCGCCGCCGAAGAGCAGGGCGTGAAACCGGAGCAGTTGGCCGGGACCATCCAGAACGACATCCTCAAGGAGTTCATGGTCCGCAACACCTATATCTACCCGCCGGCGCCTTCGGTTCGGATCATCGGCGACATCTTCCGCCACACCGCCGAGTTCATGCCGCGCTTCAACTCGATCTCCATTTCCGGCTACCACATGCAGGAAGCGGGCGCGACCCTTGACCTCGAGATGGGCTACACCTTAGCCGACGGCATCGAATACCTGAGGACCGGCATCGGCGCCGGCCTGAACATCGACGCCTTCGCACCCCGGATCTCCTTCTTCTGGGCGATCGGCATGAACCCCTTCATGGAAATCGCCAAGATGCGGGCCGCTCGCCTCATCTGGGCCAAGATCACCAAGACATTCGGCGCCGAGAACCCCAAGTCAATGGCCCTGCGCACACACTCCCAGACCTCGGGCTGGTCCTTGACCGCCCAGGACCCCTACAACAACGTCATCCGGACCTGTGTCGAGGCGATGGCTGCAACGATGGGCCATACCCAGAGTCTGCACACGAACTCGCTGGATGAAGCGCTGGCCCTGCCGACGGACTTTTCGGCCCGAATCGCCCGGAACACCCAGATCCAACTCCAGGAGGAGTCCGGCATCTGCCGGGTGGCCGACCCATGGGGCGGCTCCTTCTATGTCGAAAAGCTGACCGCCGAAATTGCCGAGAAGGCATGGCGCCACATCGTCGAAATCGAGGCGATGGGCGGCATGGCCAAGGCCCTGGAGAGCGGTCTGCCCAAGATGCGAATCGAGGAGGCCGCGGCCCGCACGCAGGCACGAATCGACTCCGGTCGCCAGACAATCGTCGGGCTCAACCGCTTTCCCCTGGAGCACGAGGACGAACTCGAAGTTCTCAAGGTCGACAACTCGGCGGTCTACGGGGCCCAGATTACTCGGCTCGGCGAACTCCGCCGGGACCGAAGTCAGGCACTGCTCGACGAAAAACTGGCCGCCTTGACCCGATGTGCGGACTCGGGAGACGGTAATCTACTGGCGTTGTCCATCGAGGCAGCCAGAGCCAAGGCCACCGTCGGAGAGATGTCCGATGCCCTTGAGACGGTCTTCGGTCGGCACCGGGCTACCATCAGGTCGATCACCGGCGTATACGGCCAGGAAGCGGGAGAGAACATGACGCAATTAACCGAGGCCCACCGCCTCGCAGATGAAGTAGCACTATTGGAGGGCCGTCGGCCTCGCATCCTGGTGGCCAAGATGGGCCAGGACGGCCACGATCGGGGCCAAAAAGTCATCGCAACGGCCTTTGCCGATCTGGGTTTCGACGTCGACGTCGGCCCGATGTTCACCACACCAGAGGAAACCGCCCGGCAAGCGGTCGAAAACGATGTCCACATCGTGGGTGTTTCGTCGTTGGCGGCAGGACACCTGACCCTGGTACCGCAACTCAAAGAGGCCCTGGTCGAACTGGGCCGCGGTGACATCCTGATTGTTGTCGGCGGCGTGATCCCGCCCCAGGACTACGAGGCCCTCAAAGACGCCGGCGCCGCCCACATCTTCGGCCCCGGAACGATCATCTCCGAGGCCGCCGTTGTGCTGCTCGAGGCACTGAAACGGAAGTTGGTTTAGAAACTCCCGCTCCAACAAAGCGAAAATTCGAAGCAATAAATGAAGACTGACAACACAACAACTTCGACTCAAGGGAGTTGCCTGCCGGGTATACGGCCTTCGTTTTTTCGTATCGACTGCGGGCAGGGACCGGCGCGCCGGTTCCCGCCCGCTGGGGCTGCTTGCGGAATTCGGCACGCCTTTCCTCAGAGCCGGCATCTTCGTCTTCAGGTCGACACCACACTCTTGGGCTTGGCGCTGCGCTTCGTCACCGCCGTACCCGGTGCGTGTTTGGCAGGAGTAACGGCAGTTGCCTGAGCCCCGGCACGAGTACTATTGTGCGCGATGAGAAAAATCTGGAAACACCGATCGACCGGCAAGCCGCGAGTCTTGGTTATTCGACTCAGTCTCGCGGCTTCCGTCGCCATAGCGGCTTCGGCCGCAGTGATTGCCTTGATCGGCAACGTCCCCAACCGCCAGTGGAACACGACCCACGCGGAGTCGGTTCGCCGGTTCACCGATGCCAAACAAGGTGTCCCGTATTCGATATCTGTCGTCGAACTCGACGACCAGGGCGTGATGTGGGATCCGCAACAACTCCAGTGGTCGCTCGACCACCTTCGGGAGAGCTTCTCTGCCCACCCGGCCGGATCGATTGTCGTGGTCTTCGTTCACGGATGGAAGAACGATGCTGCATGGTCGGAGGGTGGTGAGGGGCGTTTTCAACAATTTCGTGACGAACTCGAGGGAATTGCCGCTCGTGTGGTCGATGATGGGGAAGGCCATGGACCGGCTGGGATTGTCGGTGTGTACATCGGATGGAGGGGCCGCTCGTTCACTTTCCCGGGGATGGAGAACCTGACTTTTTGGAATCGCCGGGTCGCTGCCCATCGAGCGGCAAGTATCGATCTCCTCGAGATTCTCTTGAAGGTCAACCAACTGGTTCGGTCTGAACCCCATATCAAAGTCGTGGTGATGGGCCACTCCATGGGCGGGTTGATCGTGGAAAAGGTGTTGGCGCCGTCGATTGTCACCTCGGCGATCTCCGAGTCGGATGGCTTGCGGTACAGTCCAATCGATTTCGACCTGGTTGTCTCCTTGAACCCCGCCACCTCAGCACTGGATGCAAATCGCTTGATGGATTTCTTCGAGCGCAACAAAATTCGTATGGTGACTGTTGACGACGATGGCCGTATCGAGCCTGCACGGGGTCCTTTTATGGTGTCGATCAACTCTGAAGCAGATCTTGTCAACCGGGTTTCATTCCCTCTCGGAATGTGGATCAACGGCCTCTTTCTCCGGTACCGAACAGAGAGCACTCCCGGCTCCCCCAGCCAGCGCACACTGGGAATTCGAGCCGCCGGGCATCAGCCGTCCCTGATCAGCCACACCGCGGACATCGTTGACGATCGACTGGTTTTGACGACCAGAGAAGGACACAGGGATGACGCGCCCTACTGGGTGATTCAGGTGACAAAAGAGATCAGTAGCGGCCACTCCGATGTCACCAATCCCCGGCTTAGATCGCTGGTCCACAGCCTGATGGAACGAAACCGGGTCTTGGACCCGGATGTTCAGCTGGCACTGCAAACCGTTGGATCAGAATAGCGACCATGCGCACCCGCAAGATCTTTGTTGCCGGGGTTCCTCAAAATCATGGTCCATTGGTGAGAAGTACGGGTCATACCTATCCCCTTCGCTCTTTTCGCGGGGGGGGGGACGCCTGCGCCCGGCCGATAGCGGGCCCTTCAGGGCGCAGCTTTGCACACCGAATGTCAACTTAGAAGATCA